>JADIMS010000153.1 GCA_017694555.1 Candidatus Avitreponema avistercoris | reverse complement strand
CCGGTATTCCGTTCATGCCGGGAATCCGGACGGCGGCGGGAAGCCGGATTTGTCCGGCGCCGCTCCGGCTGTCCCTGCCCGCGCGGCCGGTTGTGCCGCTTTTCTTTGTCTGCATTTCTCCTGCCGTCTGTCCGGCTGTAATCCCCCATTGTAACCTCCGATCCGGAATCCAGGCGGAATTCCGTTTTTTTTTCTGTAGAACCGCCGCACGCGCTCATTCCGTGAACGCAGCGCGGAGATGCCGGATGCCGCGTTCCATACCGTCTTTTTCCGGCCCCAAAAACACAATATCAAAACGGAGAAAAAAGCCTTCGTATTCCGGATGCTCAGCCACAAAAGTTTTCGCAAGGCCTATCATCCGGCGGCGTTTTTCCCGGTGAATCACATATTCCAAATCTTCCAGCCGGCCGCCCGGCCAGGTTTTGACTTCCACAAAAACGAGCGTCCCGCCGTCTTCGGCAATAATATCGATTTCCCCGCTCCGGCGCCGCCAGTTCCGGGCGCAGATTTTCCATCCGTCCGCAGCAAGTTTTTGCGCCACAAACGCTTCGCCCGCGCGTCCGGTCTGCATCCGGTGCAAATTGTCCGCCATGTGCGCCACATTCAGTCCCCGGAATTCCCGGAACCGGCAATTTCCGCCGGCGTTACCGCCCGGACAATAAACAGCGTTTTGTTTGCACGCAGGTCTACCGTTTCGCCGTCATTTTCCGGAAACGCTTTTCCGAATTCGTCAATCAGAATTTTGATTTCCGGACGGAGCGGCGCATCCGGCCAGGAGGACAGCACGCGCGCAACCGCCGACGTATTCAGCAGCACGACGGAACCGACCGGGTAAATCCCGAGGGTACGGATTACCGCCTTGACGATATCCGGATCAAAATGGCGCGCATTGTCCGCCACCAGATTTTTCATCGCGTCATACCCGGAAAGACGGTCCCGCCACACTTCCGGCGAAACCATTGCCGCAAAGGCGTCAGCCGCCGCCACAATCCGTGCGGCAACCGGAATCCGGTTACCGGCCAGCCCGGACGGGTATCCGCTGCCGTCCCAATGTTCATGATGCAGCTCCGCGATCCGGCCCACTTCTTCCGGATACAGGAACTCGTCCACGATGATTTTATAACCGTAGCGGACGTGACAGCGCATCAGATCCCGTTCGCTTTCCGAAAGCCGGCCCGTTTTGCAGAGGATTTCCTCCGGAACACGCAGCATCCCCACATCGTGCAGCAGCGCGCCGGTTACAATGCGTGCAAGCTGTCCGTCCGGGATGAACAGGCTTTCTGCCAGAATCAGCGAAAGGACCGCCGTATTCACGGCTTTTTTTGCCATGTACTTTCCCGGCACATCCCCGGTAATCACAAAGCCGGCGACATCCGCACGCGCATTCCGCACCAGCCGGATCAAATCGCCGGCAATATCATCCACCGGGCGGGAAGAACCACGGTTCCCGCGACGGAAGGCAGCAAAAACCGCATCCATGCCGTCCACAAGAGCCTCATAGGCCGAATGCACCGGCGAACGCCGCAAAATTTCCAACAGCCGGTCGATCCGGTCATCTGAAAAATCAGCAGAAACAGGCTTTTTTTGCGTTTCTCCGCTGTCAGAAGAGAAATCCGCAAATGACAGGGAAAAACTTCCCGGCGCAAAATCCGCCGGCATACCGGAATTCTCCGCCCCTTCCGCATCCTCCAGCTCTTCCAATTCCTCCGCTTCATCCAGCGTTTCGTTTTCCTGCAATTCCTTACCGGATGTGAGGACATAGGGAATATCCCAGCGGACAAGCGCATCCAGTTCCCGCCGGCGGATGGGGATACCTTCATTGACAAGCATGTACGTTCCGTCATCAAAAAAAACCGGAGCAGAAAAGCGGATGTTTTCTTTCAGCTGTTCCCGACTGATTTTCCTCAGCATACGTCCCTGTCTCTTTCCGGTACATCCGTGCACCGGGATTCTTCTATTTTACCATGTTTATTCCGTTTTGCGGAGGAAAATACCATTAAAACCATTTTCCGCCTTTTGCCCGGTCCAAAAACGCAAATACAGCTGCGGCTGCCCGGTACGCATTTTCCGGAATCTGTACGCCGGGCGGAAGCTCTGCCAGCAGTCCGGCCAAAAAGCGGTCTTCCACCACCGGAACGCCGCTTTTTTGTGCAAGTTCCACGATACGGTCCGCAAGAAAACCTTTCCCTGCCGCCGTCACGCGGGGCGCAGCATCCCCTTTGGTATAAGAAAGGGCAGCGGCTGTCCGCAGCCGGGGATCCGGCTGTCTGTCCTCATCCTGCGCCACCGTCACACCTCAATGTCCACCGGCTTTACCGGCAGATTTTCTTCTCCGCCGCCGGTACAAACCGGAACCGGCAAACCGGCTTTTTGGAGCGATGCTTCCAGTTCCGCCGCCAGTTTGCCGCAGACGGCAGGCGCCGCTTCCGGCTGCAAAACAAAACGGCAGCGGCTGCCATCCACCAGAAAATCGGCGCAGGATCCGCCGTCCCGGACGGTTATCCGGGTTTCGGCCGCTTCTCCGGTAAACCGGTGAAGCAAAAACCGCAGGGATCCGGTGCAAACCCGGCCGCCGAACGGACGCCGGAACGGCAAAACATACCAGTCCCATCCGGAGGCCGTATCTGATGCGGAACCGTACAGGAACGCATCTTCCGGGAATCCCTCCCCGCCCCCGCCGGCTTCTTCCTGCCGGTTTCCCGGAGACGCAGCGTCCGGGTATTCCGGCTTTTCCCCGGCGGAAGAATCCCGTTCCGCATCGCCGTCCGGCAGTACAGATACGCCTTCCAAAATTTCCAGCGCGCGGCGGATGTTTTCCTGTGTCAGCGGGATTCCTTTTTGCCGCAGCAAAGATGCAGCTTCGCAGGCGCGTTTTTCCCGTCCGGGGAAAGCGGCTGCCAGCGCAGTGATCCGGCGGATATCTCCAGGGTCAATCCGCATTCCGGAAGAATAAAAAAAAGAAAGGGTGAATACCGCCGCAGGAGACGGATTCAACCCCAGGGAAAGTAAAAATGCAGAAAGGGAACTGCTGCGCGGGACGGCATCCGCCGCCAGCCGGATATACACCCGGTTTCCTTCAAAAAAAACCCTGCCATGCAGAACCGAGCCGGCCGGAAGGGAAAAACCGGGCGGCATTTCCGTCCGGGCGGTAATGTCCGCCCCGGCGACCTGCACGCGTACTGTTCCGTCCGCCTGAACGGAACGCACATACAGGGAAACGTTCTGCCCGTTTTTCAGGAGCCGCGCATAAGCCGCTTCGTTTTCCGGCAAAGCGAAAGACAGCGGCAAAAACGGATTATTCCGCAGGTTTGTTTTCCTTGCGGGTAATCAGCGTCTTGATGCGGGCTGCCTTGCCGATTTTCTGCCGGATATAATACAGTTTGGCGCGGCGGACTTTACCGGGGCGCACAAGCTCTACGGCAGCAATTCTGGGCGAATGCAGCGGGAACACACGCTCCACACCGACGCCATAGGAATTCTTGCGGACCGTAAAGGTTTTTCCGATTCCGGAATTCTTGAAGCAGATGACCAGGCCTTCATAGACCTGAATGCGCTCTGTTTTACCTTCCACAATCTTAAAATGCACTTTCACCGTGTCGCCGACGCGGAACGAAGGCACTTCCGCTTTTTTCTGGCTTTCTTCAATCGTCCTGATCAGATCCATTTTCCAACTCCTTGATCAGCGCCCGCGTCTCCTCAGAATATAACCCTGCCTCCAGGGATTTCCGCAGGAGATCCGGCCGCACCCGCAGCGTTTTCTCCACACGTTTCCGCAAACGCCACCGCCGTATGTTTTCATGGTGCCCCGAAAGAAGCACCTCCGGAACCTTCCGGCCCCGGAATATCTCAGGTCTCGTGTATTGGGGGTATTCCAGAAGTCCGCCGGAAAAACTTTCTTCTTCCAGCGACTCCGCGGAAATTACGCCCGGAATGAGGCGGTATACCGCATCCACGATGACGGTTGCCGCAAGTTCCCCGGAAGAACCCACAAAGTCGCCCAGGGAAAGCTCCTCGTCCACATAAAGATCGAGGATTCTCTGGTCCACGCCTTCGTAACGCCCGCACAGGAAAACCAGCTCATCCATTCCGGCAAGCCGCACTGCATCGGCCTGTGTGAACGGTTTACCGGAAGGGCTCGGGAAAATCACCCGCCTTCCGGGCCGCCCGGACTGCGTACCGGTTTTCGGCTCCACACCGACGGATTCCAGCGCCGCAGCCAGCGGTTCCGGCAGCATCAGCATTCCGGCCCCGCCGCCGTACACTGCATCATCGCAGGATTTGTGCCGGTCAAAGGCAAAATCCCGGATATTCACCAGAGAACAGTCGAGAATTCCCCGTTCAACCGCCTTTGCCATAATGGACTGCCCAAAAAAAGCGCGCGGGATTTCCGGGAATAAGGTAAGCACATGGATTTTCACGGTTCGTCCAAAATCCAGCGGTGCAGCAGGCACACGGTTTTTTGCTCCGGATTCACGTCGCCGATAAAGGCGTTCTGAAACGGAACAAAGCAACGGCGGCCTTCGGGAAGGGCAACTTCAAGCAAGTCGCCGCCCCCGCCTTCTGTTACTCCGATGATCCGGCCGACGGCTGAACCGCCGTACACGAGATCACACTGACAAAGATCACGGACATACACTTCGCCTTCCCGCAGAGGGCAGGCTTTGTCCCGTTCCACAAGAATTTCTGCGCCGGAAAGCAGTTTTGCATCTTCCGGCGTATCAATTCCTGCGAATTTCATCAAAAAAGCGGCTGCAGAACCGGCGGTTTCCTCCACATCGTAGGCAAAAACCTGCCCGTCGTCCCTTCCCAGCCGGACCAACACCGACGGCAGGGCAGAAAGATGCCCGGTTTCGCCCGATGCGCTTTCCACCCGCATAAAACCTTTCACACCGTGGGGCGAGCGGATAAAAGCAGTCACCAGCTCCCCGCCGGAAAGGCGGCTCCGTTTTCCCCCGGGCGGCATACCGTCAGTCCAGAATTTCCAAAAACACCCGCTTGCCGCCCCGGCCGGCAGACGCCGCAATCACCGTGCGCATGGCACGGGCAATCCGGCCGTATTTGCCGATTACCTTGCCGACATCCCCGGCGGCAACCTTCAGCTCCAGCACAACGCCGCGGTCATCTTCCGTTTCCCGGACAACAACCGATCCGGGATCGTCCACAAGAGACTTGGCGATGTATTCAACCAGTTCTTTTTCCACCGCGGCACCCGCTTACAGGGAAAAATTCTTATGGTTGAGGATGCGGCGCACGGTATCGCTCGGCTGCGCGCCCTTATCCAGCCAAGCCCGCACCCGGTCAGCGTCAAAGGCAATCTGCCTGTCTTCTGCTTCAATCGGATGATAAATGCCCAGCTCTTCGATGGCACGGCCGTCCCGGGGCTCCCGGGAATCCTGCACCACAATGCGGTAATACGGGCGTTTTTTGCTGCCGAATTTCTTCAGTCTGATTTTTACGCTCACTGCGAATTCCTCCAAAGATATACGGTGGAGCATTGTAAAGAAAAAGCGGCAACAGGTCAAGGCATACAGAACGGCATTTATCCGCCCGGGAATCCGCGGACAGCGGGCAGGGATATGCTTTGAACCGGGATTTAACATAACTCCGCTTGCCTGCCGCCGCCTTTTTCCGGTATACTGGATCCGGCCGCAGAAGCGGCATCCCAACAGGAGGAAATATGGACGCAGACCCTGGCAGTTGTCAATGCCTTGCACACACAATCCATTCCGCGAATCTTCCGGGATGCCGGCAGCAGACGGCGGCGGACTGACGCCCGTACCGTTCCGGCCAAAGTCTTTCCGGAAGGTTTCATCCGAAACATTTCTGGAAGGAAAAGGCCATGATCAGAATCTGGAAACAGGAAAACGGGAAACTTGTTGAAGGCGCGAAAACCGATTCGCCGGTCTGGGTGGACGCGCGCAATGTCACCCAGGAAGACATCAAAATCCTGGAACGCGAATACAACATCGAAACCGAAACTATCGTAGATATTTTGGACCAGGACGAGCTTTCCCGTTTGGACTGGGAGAACGACTATGTCGTCGTGATTGTCCGTCTGCCGGTTTTTCTTGCCGAAAGCGACATCAGCTATACGACGACGCCGCTGGGCATCATTCTTTACCCGGATAAAGTCATCACCATTTGCTGGACGGACGGCGAGGTGCTGCACGATATGGCGACAAACCGCGTGCGCAATCTGTCGCTCGACGATTTGCCTTCGTTCGTCATCCAGGTGCTGGCGCGGGCGGATTTGATTTTCCTGCGTTACCTGAAAGCCATTAACCGCAATGCCTCTGCCATCCAAACGGCGCTGCAAAAATCCGTGCGCAATCTGGAGCTGATGCAGCTGCTGAATCTGGAAAAATCGCTGGTGTATTTTTCCACCTCGCTGAAAAGCAACCAGCTGCTTTTTGAAAAACTGATGCGCACCAGACTGATCCAGATGGATGAAGAAGACCGCGATTGGCTGGAGGACGTGGCCATTGACAACCGGCAGGCAATTGAAATGGCCGATGTGTATACGTCCACCATGTCCGGCACGATGGATACGTTTGCTTCGGTCATCTCGAACAACCTCAGTATCACAATGAAAAAACTGACGGTGATTTCGCTTGTTTTGATGATTCCTACGATGGTCACGAGTTTTTTCGGGATGAATATCCCGCTGCCGACGGATTCCTGGGGAGGAAACGCCCCGCTGCTGGTGATTCTCGGCGTCTGTGTCCTGCTGTCGGGGGCTGCGTCGGTCCTGCTCCGGGATAAGCGGAAGAAAAAGCGCACGGACAGCGCATGGGGACGGCTGCCGCGGCTGGGGCGCAAACGGAGGGAATAACGGCGTTCAGCGCAGGTGCAGCATCAGCAGCATGATGTCGGACTGGCGGATACCGGAAATCCGGGACGCCTGTCCCAGCGTGGAAGGCCGGACTGTCTTGAGTTTGATCCGGGATTCAGCGGAAAGGCCGGGCATGGCGTCATAATCCATAGAAGGCGGGATTTTTACCCCGTCCATTTTCCGCAGCCGTTCCACATGGCGGTCCTGTGAGCGGATATAGTGTTCGTAGCGGATTTCCAGTGCGGCGGCTTCCACACTTTCCTGCGGGCAGGCGCGGAGGGCCGGCAGCAGCGTTCTGATTTCTTCAAGCGAAACATGCGGATCCCGCAGCGCGTCGGCGCAGGATTTTCCCCGGTGTTTCCATACCGGGGAATCCGCGGGGATTCCGCCGCCGGAAATCCATGACCGGATATCCGCTTCCGTACCCGGAATGCGGTTTTCCGCCAGCAGCGCCGCAATTTCCTGCCGTGCCTGCCGCTTTTCCCGTAAACGCCCGGCGGCTTCCGGATGCTGCAATCCTACGGCGACGGCTTTTTCCGTCAGCCGCTCATCCGCCGTATCGTGGCGCAGCCGGAGCCGGTATTCCGCGCGGGCGGTAAACATCCGGTACGGTTCTTTTGTCCCCATTGTCACCAGATCGTCAATCAGCACGCCGATATAGGCATCCGCGCGGCCGAGCACAAACGGCTCATACACCGCGGCGCCGGAAACATCCTGTTTTCCTGCCTCCAGCGCACGTGCATACAGGGCGGCGTTGATGCCGGCGATCAAACCCTGCCCGCCGGCTTCCTCATAGCCGGACGTTCCGTTAATCTGGCCGGCGGTGAACAAACCGCGTATGCGCTTGACTTCCAGGGAAGACGTAAGCTGCGTCGGATCGAGAAAATCATACTCCACTGCATAGCCCGGACGGACAACTTCCGCTTCCTGCAAACCGGGAATGGTACGCAAAAAGGCGTCCTGGACTTCTTCCGGAAGGGAAGAAGAAAGACCGTTGATATACATTTCTTCCGTATCCATGCCTTCCGGTTCCACAAAAAGCTGGTGCCGGTCCCGGGCGGCAAAGCGGATAACTTTGTCCTCAATGGAAGGGCAGTAGCGCGGACCGACACCCTGAATGCGGCCGGCAAAAAGCGGGGAACGGCTGATATTTTCCCGGATAATCTTATGCGTATCCGCGTTGGTGTAGGTAATCCAGCACGAAACGGACGGGCGCGGCAGAGTTCCGCCGGAAAACGAAAACGGCGCCGGATCCGGATCGCCCGGCTGCTCTTCCATTTGCAGGAAATCCACGGAAGAGCGGAGGACGCGCGGCGGCGTACCGGTTTTCAGGCGGCCCACCGTCAGTCCCATACGCCGGAGCGCGGAACCCAGCCCGACGGCAGCCGGTTCGCCCAATCTGCCCGCCGGCGCTTCATATTCGCCGATAAAAACCTTGCCTTCCATGAAAGTTCCGGTTGTCAGCACGGCTGCACCGGCGGTAATTTTCCGCCCGCGGGCAGTGATTACGCCTTTGAACACACCGGTTTCCACGCGGCCGGTTTCTTCCCGCCCTTCGATGATAAAATCCACCACTGTATCCTGGAACAGGCAGAGGTTTTTCTCCAGTTCCAGCGTGTGCTTGGCCAGCATGGAATACCGGAATTTGTCTGCCTGAATCCGCGGCGCCTGGACAGCCGGCCCGCGGCTCCGGTTCAGCAGCCGGTACTGGATACGGGAAGCATCCGCCAGCCGGGCCATTTCCCCGCCAAGCGCGTCAATTTCCCGGACAATATTTCCTTTGGAAATTCCGCCGATTGAAGGATTGCAGGACATGCGCCCGATCGTATCCAGACTCTGGGTAATCAGTACTGTGGAAAGCCCCATCCGGGCGCAGGCAAGCCCGGCCTCAATACCGGCATGACCGCCGCCAATCACAATTACGCGAAAATCCGAAAATCTGAATCCCATGGCGCCGTTATTGTACAAAAAACAAAGTTTCTTGTACATCAACCCTGTACAGAAAGAGCCGGACAGTTTATAGTTTTCCGGATTCCCGGTGCGGACAATATGCGGAACGACAGATATACAGAAGGCATAGACATACCCGTTCTCATTCTCCTGGTGATTGCAGCGCTGCTGGTGCTCGGCATTCTGGCCGGAACGCTTTATGCTTTTGCTGCCGGAATATGGCCGGCAGACGGAGCGGAGGCCGCCGGTTCCCGTACCGGAAACGGCGCAGCGGTATCCGGCGCAGGAATCCCGGACACCGCCTATCTGGATCTCGGGAGGCTCCGCATCGCCCTGGCTCCGGAAGCCCCGGAGCAGCACGCCGCGGTTTTACTGGTAAAAGCCGTCCTGCCCTATCCGGCTGCCGACGGGCCGTTCCAGGAAGAACTTGCGCGTAAACTTCCGGATATCCGGCAGACAATCCGGGACAGCCTGTCGCAGAAAACGCTGGCGGAAATCCGTGCCGCGCCGGAAGAAGAACTCAAAAACGGACTGCTGGACAACATCCGCAAATTGCTCGTACTGGGCAGCCCGCAGGAAATATTTTTCGAAGAATTCATTTTTTTTGAATAGAACGGATCGGTCAGAATAAAACAGGAGCAGACATGAGCCAAAATATTACACCGGCGGCACAGATTTTAATTTCCGTTATCCCGATTACGGGAATCGTGATGGGAAGCGTGGTGATCTTCTTCTCCCTGCTGTGGCGGCACCGCCAAATCATGAAGCAAATCGAGACCGGAACCTTTCAGCGGCGGAGTTTTTCCATCAAGCTGTTCAGCCTGATTGCCGGCGCATTGCTGACCGGCATCGGCGCGGCGCTCTCCATACTCTTCCTGCTGGCAGACGGCCTGAGCTACGCGCTCCTCGGCGGACTGATTCCGCTTTCTGCCGGAACCGCTTTCCTTTGCGTGTACCGCAAACTGGCTTCCTCCTGCCGGAATGATTCTTCCGAGAACTGAAAGCCAAAGCGCAAGCTTCAAAGAAGACGAAAAACTCTGTAAAAAAATCCTGGACGGGGATACAGCCGCCTTTGCCGTTTTGGCGGAAAAATACCGCCGCCGGATTCTTTCCCTGGGGATGGGTTTTTTTAAAAACATAGACGATGCGGAAGATTTTTTGCAGGAAGTTCTGGTCAAAGTGTATCTTTCGCTGAAAAAATTCCGGGGAGATGCGCGCTTTTCCACCTGGCTGACGAAAATCGCATACAATACCGCCCGAACTTCCATCAAAAGGCGGAAAACCTACGTATCCCTCGCAGAAGGCATGGAAGACGAAGCAGCAGCCCTATTCCGGGAAACACGGGGCGGGGAAAGCGCAGGAGCTGCCGAAACGCCGGAGGACGCCGCGGTAAGAAAAGCTACGGTTGCCGCAATCCGCGAAGCCGTGCGCAATTTGCCGGAAAACTACCGGCTTTGTATCGATTTTTTCTTTTTCTATGATATGTCCTACAACGAAATTGCCGAAACGGCCGGAATTCCGCTGAATACGGTCCGTTCCCATATTTTCCGGGCAAAAAAAATTCTGCGCCGCCATTTGGACGGAATGGAAGGAGAGATTTTGTAATGCGGAAAAAAGACAAATGCAGAAAGTACTTTAACCGTTTCCTCGCTATGGACAAGAATGAAATCCTGCCGCTGTGCGTTTCGCTCCACCTCCTCACCTGCGTAAAATGCAGGACGGCGGTACGGAGCATGACCGTTGCGGAAGATTTGTTGCAGCAGAAAATGGGGGAAAACACCCGGAGGACAAAGCCAAGGACAGAGAATCCGGCGGAAGAAGAACAGAATACGCGCCGGTCCTGCACAGCGGCGGATCCGGTTGTGCAGGCCGCACTGCGCCGGCTGGAAGAAGCCGGTCTGGTGTATTCCGGAACGCCGGTAACGGGCCGGGTTTCGCTGGGAAAATGGATTGCCGGCGGATTCCTGCTGATTCTGTGTCTCGCCGCTTTTCCTTTTACCTACCCCGGGCAATGGGCTGCCAAAACATTTGCCGTCTATTTTATCCTTCCGTTTTACCTGCTTACCGGAACAGCCGTGGCGGTGTACATCAGCGTATTTATCGGTTCCAATATGGATTTCTTTGTGAAAAAAATCCGCAAAGGCATCCGCAGCGGCTCCGGGCCGGGCGCAAGAAAAAACCGGACGGGCCGCACGGCAGATATCAATTCCAAAGCAACGCAGGATTCGTAGAAGAGCGGTTTTTATACACCGTAAAATGCAAGTGCGGCCCGGTGCTTTGGCCTGTGCTGCCGACGAGGCCGATCCGCGTCCCCGTCGTCACATAAGCGCCGGTTGAAGTCAGAATCTGGCTCATGTGCGCATACATGGTCTGGTACCCGGAATGATGCCGGATGGTGACATAATTCCCGTACGTCGGGCTGTATCCGGTGGCAATCACCCGGCCGTCCATCGCCGCATAAATCGGCGTTCCTTTCCGGCAAGCCATATCGATACCGTTATGGAATGTCCGGCGTCCGGAAAACGGATTGTCACGCCATCCGTAACGGGAAGAAATCCAATAGCCGCCGCGCAGCGGTTTCCGGAACAAGTCGCCGTTGATTTCCTGCAGGGTTACCCAGTCCAGCCGGGCGTCCGGCAAAAAAAGCTGCAAACCGGCTTCGATCCGGTTGTCCGCAATGTTGTTCACGATGGCGATTTTTTCCAGCGAAATGCGGTATTTGTCCGCGATGGATTCCGGCGTATCGCCGTCCCGCGTAGTATACAAAATACCGTCGATGGTCGGGATTTTCAGAATCTGGCCGACTTGCAGCGTCCGCGTGTTGCGCAGTTTATTCAAGCTGATGATTGCGTCCTGGCTGACCCCGAATTCCTCTGCAATCTCCCCCACGATGTCTCCGGTCTGTACCGTGTAAAGCGTGTAATACAGCTCCGGAATGATTTCCGGCTTTTCCATTATGCCGTCAATCTGGCCGGAAAGTACGGCTGCGTCCATATCCAGACCGCCTTTGCCGTCATATTCCGGTCCTTCCGTGCCGGAAACCGGGGAAAGGCTGTCCGTCTGCGGGACAGAACCGGCAGCAGAAACGCTTGCCTGCGCCGGACCGGTACCGGCGGAGCAGGAGCAGAAAACAAATATAGCCGCAAGTATCAGCGCACACGCCGCCGCGGAGTGAAAAACAGGGGAACGATTCATATTTCCTGCATTATACCAAATAAACCGCATTATGCCAGTATTCTCGGCAGAAGTTTAAGCAAATTCAAGCGGTTTTCCGTACAATCTCAAACCCGGATACCGCGCTCCGCCGTCCGGCGCGCAACCCGCCCGTATGCCACAGCCATACAGAGCAGGACCGCAAGCAGCCAAAACGGAAACAGGAAAATCCCGAACCGCCCTGCAAGCACGCCGAACAGAGGGGGCATCAGGCAGGTGCCCACATAAGCGGACGCCATCTGGACGCCAATCACCGACTGCGAACGTTCTGCGCCAAAATGCGCCGGTGTGGAGTGAATAACCGAAGGATAAATGGGCGCGCATCCCAGCCCGATCAGCAGAAGCCCGGCAAGCGCGCCGGGTTCCCCCAACGGCAAAAACAGCACAACGATGCCCAGAAGTACCGTGGACTGCCCCAGAAAGATCATCGCCGTATCGGAAAATTTCACCGTCAGGAAACCGCTCAACGCGCGCCCGGCAGTAATGCCGGTGAAAAACAGCGAAGCGAAAGCCGCCGCCGTTTCCGTCTGCATTCCGAGGTGCAGTACAAGATAGCTGGCCGCCCACAGTCCGGCAGTCTGTTCCAGCGCGCAATAGCAAAAAAACGCGGTCATCACCGCTTTTGCACCGGGAATCCGCACAACTTCTGCCAGCCGGAGCACCTTCCGCCCGGATTCCTGCGCAGATTCCTGTCCGGATTCTGCGGATGTATTTTCCGCGGCGGAAATTTTCCGGCTGTGTGTTTTCCACAACGGAAGCGTAAAAAACAGCACGGCGGTCAGCGTAATTTGAATCCACGCGACATACCGGTATCCGGTATGCCAGCCATGACCGGCAGCCAGCGCAGCCCCCATGATTGACGGACCGGCAGACGCGCCGATACCCCACATACAGTGCAGCCAGCTCATGTGGCGGCTGGTATAATGCAGGGCGACATAGTTATTGAGGGAGGCGTCCACACAGCCCGCACCGAGACCGTACGGAACCGCCCACAGGCAAAGCGCGGGAAACGAATTGCTCACGGAAAACCCGAACAGCGCGGCGGCCGTGAGCAGTACGCTGGCCGCGGTAATCCGGCCCGTACCGGCAAACGCCGTCAGACGTGCGCATTGCAGGCTGGAAACAATCGTACCCGCCGCAATAATCATTGCCAGCAGCCCGGCGCTGGAAACCGGGACGCCGAACGGTTCATACATTTTCGGCCAGGCTGCGCCCAGCAGACCGTCCGGGAGGCCAAGACTGACAAACGCAAGATAAATCACCGCCAGCAGAAGATGCGCCATCGGAGTTCCTCCGTATAAAGATGTCAATAAATTGATTCAATCAATTTATTGACAAACAACCGCTTTTTGTCAAGGGTTTTGCCCCTCCTGCCCGCCTCCCAGACGTCCCAGACCGACCAAATACGTTTCAAAACTTTCCCGGCGGCAGGCTTCCGGTTTGAACGCCCGCGCAGAAGAAAACAATCCACGCATCCGCTGCAGCAGCCCGCGTTCCGCGCCGCCCTGAAAAATCTTGACGGCAAAGGAACCGCCGGCGCCCAGCATATTTTCCGCGTAAAACAGCGCCATCTCTGCCAGCGCTTCGCTCCTCGCGCCGTCTACCGTGCGGTTCCCTGTGGTGGCAGGCGCCGCGTCGCAAAGCACCAGCGAATACGGCCCGTGTTCCTGCACTGTCCGGCGGATACCGTTTTCCTGCAAATCCCCCTGCAAAAAAAACAGCCGCGCAGACGGTACCGCTCCGGAAAGCGGGGAAAGATCGACAGAAACCACGCATCCGTCTTCCCCGCAATGTTCCAGCGCATACATTGTCCAGCTTCCCGGCGCCGCGCCCAGATCCAGAACACGGTCCCTGCCCCGGAAGAGGCCGAATTTCCGGTCCATTTCTTCCAGTTTCCAAACGGAACGCGCGGGATATCCTTTTGCAAAAGCCTTTTTGCTCCAAAAATCCGGTTTTTTATACTGATTTGACGCCACAGTCTTCTCCGAAATCCAATCCTGGTGTATAATCCCGCGGATGATCGGAATAGAATATAAACGAAGACTGGAGAAAATAGAAGAGGTTCTGTGCAAAGCGCTTCCGGAACAGCCGGACAGCGACTGGATGCGTTCCGTATTTTCGGTTTTACCGGAAGGCGCAGATCCGGCGTACGCAGCCCGGCTGCTGGAACCGTGCCGCAATCTGCTTTTACTGGGCGGAAAACGCTGGCGTCCGCTTCTGCTCGTGCTTTCCTGCGAGCTGGCCG
This sequence comes from Candidatus Avitreponema avistercoris, assembly GCA_017694555.1. Lineage (GTDB taxonomy): Bacteria > Spirochaetota > Spirochaetia > Treponematales > Treponemataceae > Avitreponema > Avitreponema avistercoris. The sequence goes on along the minus strand of JADIMS010000153.1, from coordinate 9,784 downwards.
GTTCCGCGCCGGAGGCGGCATATCCGCTTGTTCCGGCAGTGGAATTTGCCCATACAGCAAGCCTGATTCACGACGACATCGAGGACTGTGCCGAAGAACGCCGCGGAAAACCATGCGCACATCTGGCGTACGGCACGGACACCGCCATCAACAGCGCGTCCTGGCTGTATTTCCACGCACAAACCTGTATCGCAGCCTATGAAGCCGCGCCCGGGCTGAAACTGCGTTTATTTTCCATCCTGAACCGCGAACTCCGCCGCCTGCATCTGGGGCAGGCGATGGATATCCAGTGGCACCGCGACCACAGTTTCATTCCGCCGCGGGAGCAATATGAATGCATGGTGCGGCTGAAAACCGGAACGCTTGCGTGCCTGGCGGCAGAAACCGGCAGCGCGGCAGGCGGCGCGGAAGAAGAAGAAATCCGTTGGCTGGGGAAAATCGCCTCGGACGCCGGCGCCGCTTTTCAGATTCTGGACGATGTGAAAAACCTTACGCAGGGAAATCCCGGCAAACAGCGCGGGGACGACATCGTAGAAGGCAAAAAAAGCCTTCCTGTGGTGCTGCATGAAGAACGGGGCGGCGAAGACCTGCGCCCGCTGTTTGAACAGGCGCGGAAAGAAGGCATCCGGTCGCCCGCAGTGGAACAGGCTATCGCCGCGCTGGAACGCTCCGGCGCCATCCGCCAGGCAGCCGAATACGGAAACGCAATGGCAGAAGCCTGCATCACGGAAACGCAGAAACGGTGGAACGGGAATCCGGCAGCCGGGCTCATTGCCGGTCTTTTCCGCACCATGCTTTCGGGCTGAAGAAACAGGAGACGTAATATGCTGACTCTTCCGGATTCTCCCGCATTCCTCAACGCCAGTGCGGTTTTGCTGGCCGCTGAAGGCAGCCACAAGGAGGCAATCGCCTGCTTTTTCCAGGGATTGCGCCTCGATCCGCAAAACCCTGTCCTCTGGTTTAACCTTGCGATGAGTTACCGCGCTGTCGGCGAACTGGAAGGCGCCAAAACCGCGCTGGGACACGCAGTCGCAGCCGACGCAACGGATTCCGACACGCTGGACACGCTGGGCGTCGTTTTTCACGAATCCGGACAGGATGCACCGGCCGAAACCTGTTTCCGCATGGCGCTGGAACTGGATCCCTGCAACGGGCAAGCCTGGAACAATTTCGGTGTACTCGCTTTTTCGCAAAAAAAATACCGGGAAGCTGCGCGCGCATTTGAAACAGCCGTCTCTTTTTTACCGGCAGGGGATTCCACGGACGCGCTCATCAATCTGCGGGACACATACGGAGAAATCGGGGAAACCGAAAAAGAAGCGAGGTGCGCCGCCATGCTCAAAACGATGGGCGTGGATCAGACGTAAGCGTATCCGGATGAGAGTTCTGTATATTTCCGAAGTCACGGGCAAATGCGGTATCTGGTGCGTCAAATCGATGCTGGACAGCCTGAAGCGTGAATTTGCACCGCACTGCACGATTATAAACGGCAACAGCGCCACCGGCGGCGGGAACGGCGGGATCGGACGGCAGCATGCCGGTTACCTGCACAAGCTCGGCGGCGACATTCTGACGGCGGGCGCAGGCGCTTTTTTCAAGAGCGATTTACGCGAAACCATCGGCAGGATTCCGTGGTTTCTCCGGCCGGCCAATCTTTCCCCGGATGCGCCCGGCAAAGGCATTCAGTTCCGCCGGACGGAAGCAAGCGGCGGCGCGGAAATTGCGGTGCTTTCCCTGATCGGAACAGGCGGGCCCGCGCGGCTGCACGGGGAAAACCCGTTTGCGTTTTTTTCCGCGCACATCGGGAAAATCCGGGAACGCACGCCGTTTGTGTTTGTAGATTTTGCTTCGGCGATGACTGCCGAAAAACGCACGTTTTTTTACCACGCGGAAGGACTCGCCAGTGCAGTTTTCGGTTCCGGAACGAAAGTCCAAACCGCGGATGCAGAAATTCTGCCGGGCGGAACCGCGGTACTGACGGACTGCGGACGGACCGGCAGCCTGCGCTCGGTTGCCGGCTGCAGCCCGGGGCCGAAAATCTTTGAATATCTGACCGGCGTACCCGACTGGTCGAGGACCTGCTGGGACGATCCGGCCATTCAGGGCGTACTGACAGAAACCGATGAAAGCGGGAAAGCCCTGCGGATCCAGCCGTTTACCCGCAGACCGGCGGTATTGCCAAAGGAGGCCGGCGGATGAAAACCAAAGCCACTGTAATCCGGACCGGAGACGGACAAGCGTGGGTTGTGCCGGACACTGCCTGCTGTTCCTGCTGCGGGAACCATACCGGGCATACGTGCGGGGAAACGGCGCAGTGCAGCGCATCATCCGCATTCTGTGTGAAAAACAGCCGGAACATTTCCCTGCGGCCCGGCGACCGGGTTTTTGTTTCCTGTCCGGCCGGACAAACGGCGCTGCAGGCAATCCGCGCCGTGGTGTTCCCGTTTCTGGCCGCTGCAGCCGGTTATATTCTGGCTCCCGCAGGAAAAACGGGAGGCGGCAAAGCCGCCGGCGCGCTGGCCGCTTTTTTTGCTGCGGCCTGCCTTGCAGCAGGGATCAGGGTTTTGCTGCGGAAAAAAAACCTTCTCTCCGGCGGGGAACCGGAAATCACAGGACGGACGGACAGCCCGGAACCGCCGGCTCCCGGAGACATACCGTAAAACCGGAGAAATAGGAAAAACGGCGCGCGCGTTCCCGTTCAGCCGAATTCTTTCGCCCAGCGGTTGATGGTTTCCGCCATCTGTTCCAGGGAAACCTGTTCATCCAGCGCGCCCAGCTCCATCGCCGCTTTCGGCATTCCGTACACGATGCTGCTCGCTTCGTCCTGCCCCAGCGTACGGCTCCCGGCTTCGTAAAGGGAAGCCATCTCCGCCGCGCCGTCCCGGCCCATACCGGTCATGATAATCCCCAGCGCATGGTTGCCGTATTCCCGGCACACGGATTCAAAGAGCACATCTGCCGACGGCCGGTGCCCGTTCCGCTGCGGCGCATCGGAAAGATGGGCGGTTGCAGCCAGCGAACGTTTTTCCACAAGCAAATGCCTGTCTCCCGGCGCAATCAGGATCCGGCCCGGCTTCAGCAAATCCCCTTCATGGGCTTCCCGGACTTCCAGCGGACAAATTTTATTCAGGCTCTTGGCAAATTCTTCGGTAAAGCCGGGCGGCATATGCTGCACCACGACGACCGGCTGACGGATACACAGCGGATCCAGTTTCGGGAACACCGTCCGCAGGGCATTCGGGCCGCCGGTAGAAATACCGATGGCGATAATCTCGATTTTTCCCGGCTCAGCCCGGCGGCGCAGGCGTCCCCGCGTTTCGAGCGACGGCGCACATTCCGGCTCCGTTTCGCCAGGGAACGCACTTTCCGCCGGAGTTTCCGGACGCACCGCAGAAGGAAGCGGATGCGCATCCATCATGACCCTTGCTTCCGCAGGGGAAAGCGCGCCGTATTCGCGCAGCAAATCCAGCGGCAGCGGCTTGGTTTTTCCGGCCAGGCGCTGGTCACGGTACCTGCCGCCGAACCCGACCAGCAGCGAAATGAGCCTGTCCGCAACGGTATGCAGGTTGGCGGATTCCGAACCGGACGGTTTGGTAACAAAATCAGCCGCGCCTTTCTCCAGGCATTCCATGGTCACTGCGGCGCCGCGTTTGGCGATACTCGAAAGGATGACGACAGGAATTTCGATCCCGGCTTTTTTCCGCCGTTCCAGGAATTCCAGGCCGTTCATTTCAGGCATTTCGATATCCAGGACAATGACGTCCGGTTCGCTGAAGCACAACCGCTGGAATGCGAAGCGTCCATTCATCGCCTTGTCCATCACACACAACCGGGAATCGCTTTCCACGATTTTGGCAATCAGCGAACGCATCAGCGCCGAATCGTCTACAATCAGTACAGAAATTTTACCGTCCCGCTCCATGAATTCCCCTGTGTCCGGCCGTCAGGTATTTTTCTGATAAATGCAAGCCCACGGGGTTTTCAGGAACACGAATTTCGTGTCCATGCCGAACAAAGACTCGGAATGCCCGATGAACAAGTAAGATTTCGGAGACATTGCACGCCAAAACCCGTCAATTACTGCCTTTTGCGCCGCTTCATCAAAATAAATGATGACGTTCCGGCAAAACACAACGTCCACATTTGCCAGATTGGATTCATGCGCCAGATTATGATAATCGAAGCGGATCATTTCCATCAGCTCGTTTTTTACCTGCCATCCGCCCGGCTTCCGTTCAAAATATTTATTCAGGTATTTGTCCGGCACGCCGGTCATTTTTGCATCCGCATAAAATCCGGCTTTGGCTGTCATCAGGCATTTCAGGGAAATGTCGGAAGCAATGATTTCCGTCTTGAACGAAGGCGGAACATTGTCTTTCACGACCATCGCAATGGTGTACGGCTCCTCGCCCGTGGAACAACCGGCGCTCCAAATGCGGATCCGTTTTTCCCCCGATGCGCCCTTCCGCTGCAGAATTTCCGGCAGCACGTATTTTTCCAGCGTATCAAAATGCGCCTGGTTGCGGAAAAACCGCGTCAGATTGGTGGTTACCGAATCCAGCATCGCATTCAGTTCGTCCTTGCTGGAAGAAACAAGCCGGAAATAATCTTCTACAGAAGCCAGCTGTTTCGTCCGCAAGGTTTCGCGGATCCGGCTTTCCAGAACCGAACGGTTTGTATCGGAAAATGTGATACCGCTTTCATCATAAATCAGCTTTCTGAACCGGTCAAATTCGGCATCCGTGAGAAAATCAGACATAAAAACTCCTGCATCCGGCGGACGGCAGTGCGCGCTTTGCCCGCGGTGTCTCTGAAAGTGTAAATCCTCTTGCCCTTGGTGTCAATGAAGCAGGGGAAAAATCTCTCTTTTGACTAAACGGAAGAAGCACGGTATAGTGGTGCCGTGAATGGTTTTCCGGTTTTCCGGCGGCACAATACGCTTTTTTTCCTCCTGCTGGCCCCGCTGTTTGCGGCCTGCACATTCGATTACGCCGGGCCGGAATCCGGTGCGCAGACACCGGACATGGCGCTCACGCAAAGCCGCGCAACCCGTTACCAGGACGGACGCAGGACAATGGAGCTTTACGCCGGGGCGATGGAAATTTACAGCGGGGAACAGCTCTGGGCCGCAGAAGACATTTCCTTCACGGAATTTCCGGCGGAAGGGGAAGAAACCAATTCCGCTTCAGCCGGATTCCTGCTTTTGGACGAACAAAACGAAATCTACACGCTCGGCGGCGGCGTTGTATTCCGCATGGGGGAAGACGGCATGACCATATCCGGCGACGCACTCCGCTGGGATAAAAAGCGGGAATTCCTTTCTTCTACCGGAGACGGCGGAATCCGCATCACGGACGGAAATGTTTCCGTTTCCGGCCATGGATTTGCCGCCGGGACGCAGGACCGCCGCTACCGGTTCCGCGGCAGCGTATACGGCACAATTACGGAAGAATCCGGCACGGAAGAGTCCGGAAACGGGGAAGCCCCATGAAAGGCGCGCGGAACCTTGTGTATTCCGCAGGGCTTGTCCTGTTTTTTGCGGCTGCCCCCCTCTTTGCGGCCGGCGACATTGCCTTTTCTGCGGATTCGATGACCGGCAGCGCCGGAAAGCAAAACGCTTCCGCGCGTTTATCCGGCAATGCGGAAGTTGTTTCCGGTTCATTCACCGTCCGCAGCGACGATATGGAACTTACCGGCGAAAATTACCGCTTCATCACGGCCAGCGGGAACGTCCGCGGCGAAGACAGCGAAAAAGGATTTTCGTTTTCCGCTTCCGGCATGGAATACGACCGGCAAAAAGAATTCTCCACATTTCTCGGGTCTGTTGCTTTCTCCGATACCGAAAACGGCGTGGAAATTACCGCCGGGCGGCTTTCCTATGACCGCGGTTCGGAAACCGTCCTTATGCAAATCGATGTTGTTTTGCAAAAAGACGGCATGACCTGCACGGCGGCCTTTGCCATATACCGCCGCGGACAATCCGCCCTGGAGCTGACCGGCGCGCCGTTCGTCTCCAATGACGGCAACGAATTCCGGGCACGGCGGATTTTCGTCGATCTGGACACCGAAAAAATCACGCTGGAAGGCGCTGTCCGCGGCAGCATGGCAGACGGCAGCGGACCGGACGCCGGGGAAGAAACCGGCGGGGAAGAATCCGGCACTGCGCAGGAGGCGGCAGAATGAACAGCGGGAATGTCCTGACCGTCAAAACGGTAAACAAATTTTTCCGTAAAAAACATGCCGTAAAAGACGTTTCCTTTTCCCTCTCTTCCGGGGAAATCCTCGGCCTGCTCGGTCCGAACGGCGCGGGCAAAACCACAACCTTCTACATGGTGGTCGGCTTCCTCAAACCGGATTCCGGCGATATTCTGCTGAATGGACTTTCCATCACCAAACTCCCCATGTACAAGCGGGCACGCGCCGGCATTTCCTATCTGGCGCAGGAAGCTTCGGTTTTCCGGAAAATGACCGTGGAAGACAACATCAAAGCCGTTTTGGAAACCCGGCGCGGGCTTTCCCCGGCCGCCCGGCAACAGAAACTGGAACAATTAATTGAAGAATTCGGCATTTCCCATGTGGCGAAGCAGCCGGCTTACACCCTTTCCGGAGGAGAGCGGCGGCGCACCGAAATTGCCCGGTCGCTGGCCATCGACCCGCATTTTCTGCTGCTGGACGAACCGTTTGCCGGGATCGACCCCATCGCTGTGCACGACATCAAGCAAATCGTGCGCAGGCTTTCCGGACAGAATATCGGCATTCTGATTACCGACCACAATGTCCGCGATACCCTTGAAATCACCGACAGAGCCTGTATAATCAATCTGGGCGAAATCGTCGAAGAAGGCCCGAAAGATAAAATCCTCGCTTCCAAAATTGCGCGGAAAATTTATCTGGGCGAAGAATTCCGCATGTAACCGAACGGAGAGAATCATGAAAATCCTTGTAGCTGCCGGAGGCTTGAGTCCGGAACGGGACGTCTCGCTGGCATCCGGCGCGCTGATTGCAAACGCGCTTCTGGATAACGGACACCAGGTAGCGCTGGCCGATATTTACAGCGCAGTCCCGTGCAGCGGAGACGGAACCCCGTCTGCGGACCTGTTTTTCCGGAAGGATTCCGGCAAACGCTTTTCGTATAGCATCGCGCAGCAGCAGCCGGATATTGAAGCGCTGATCCGTGCCAACGGCGGACGGCGCGACCAGGTCGGCCCCGGGTTTCTGGCGCTTTGCCGGCAGGCGGATATTGTCTTTGTGGCGCTGCACGGCGGCATCGGTGAAAACGGAGGATTCCAGGCTCTGATGGAAACATTCGGTATCCGGCATACCGGTTCCGGCAGCGAAGGATGCGCGCTTTCGATGGATAAATCCATCGCAAAAATCCTTGCCGCCGCAGCCGGAATCCAAACGCCGCCCGCTGTTTTTCTCCCGACGGAACTGTCCGCAGGGGAAGCCGCAGCCCGCGCCGCGCAGGAAACCGGATTTCCCTGCGTCATCAAACCCTGCGGCTGCGGATCCAGCATCGGCGTCTCGGTTGTCAAAAATGAAGCGGAAGCCCTGCAGGCCGTCAGCCGGGCCAGAATATACGGAACCGCCTGCCTGGCCGAAAAAAAAATCGAAGGCAGGGAGTTCTCCTGCGGCGTTCTGGAAGACGAACCGGGGCCGGACGGAAAGCGCCGCATCAAAGGGCTTCCGCCGGTGGAAATCCTGCCCAAGAGCGGGTTTTACGGTTATGCCGAAAAATATCAGGCGGGTTTTACGCAGGAAATCTGCCCGGCGGACCTTTCCGCCGCAGAAACCGCCCGGATACAGGAAATTGCCGTGGCCGCCCATCAGGCGCTCCGGCTCAAGGTATATTCCCGCAGCGACTTCATCCTGGACAGCAGCGGCGTATTCTGGTGGCTGGAAGTCAACACCCTGCCGGGCATGACGCCAACCAGCCTCGTTCCGCAGGAAGCGGCAGCAGCAGGCACCGGCTACCATGCGCTGTGCGAAACCATTCTCCGGGTTTCGCTTGCCATCCGGGAAACATAGGGCAAATTCCGGCTTCCGGGGTGAATTTTCCGCACAACGCTTCACATTTTCTTGACATCCCCCTTTTTTACCATTAAATTGGAAGGCGACAGCATTTAAATAAAGGAGTTGCTATGGACATGTTGTTGTACGTGCTTCTCCCTGCTGCCGGTTTGATTCTTGGATGGACGATTCGCTGGCTTTATGCCAGATTTCAGTTGTCCGCGTCGGAACAGAGAGCGGAAAGGATTCTGGAAGACGCGGTTAAAGAAGCCGAAGCAAAAAAGAAGGAAATTCTTCTAGAAGCAAAAGAACAACTAATTCGGGAACGAAATCAGCAGGAAAGGGAAAACCGCGGCCGCCGCAATGAATTACAGCATTACGAACGCCGCGTAACACAAAAAGAAGAAAGCCTGGACCGCAGGCAGGAAGAACTGGCCGGATACGAAAAAAAGCTTGCGGAACGGGAACATGCGCTCGGGGAACGGGAGCAGGTTCTGGAAGGGGAAGAGCTGCGCTACCGGCAGGAACTGGAACGCATTTCAGAACTTTCTGCGGAAGAAGCAAAAGCCCTCATCATCCGGGATTTGGAAAACGAAGCGCGCCATGACGCGCAGGCTTTGATCAATAAGATTGAACAGGAAGCCCAGCTCGCCGCGGAGAAAAAAGCGCGCGAACTGCTGATTTCCACGATTCAGCGCATCGCGACCGAAACCACCGGCGATGTCACGGTTGCAACCGTCAGCCTTCCCAGCGACGAAATGAAAGGCCGCATCATCGGGCGGGAAGGACGGAATATCCGCACGCTGGAAACCATCACCGGCGTAGACGTCATCATCGACGACACGCCCGAAGCCGTGGTGATTTCCTGTTTCGACCCGGTGCGCAAAGAAATCGCACGGCAGTCGCTGGAAAGACTGGTGCTGGACGGACGCATTCATCCTGCGCGTATTGAAGAAATCGTGCAGAAAGTCAGCCGCGAGGTAAATCAGAAGATTTACGAAGAAGGCGAACGGGTTCTCTTTGATCTCAGTATCCACAACATGACGCAGGACGGCGTGCGTGCATTGGGCCGGCTGTATTTCCGTACCAGTTACGGACAGAATGTGCTGACGCATTCCAAGGAAGTGGCGATCATTGCCGGTATGCTCGCGGCGGAAGTCGGGGCAAACCGGGAAATTGCCATGCGCGCAGCCCTGCTCCACGATGTCGGCAAGGGTGTGGAAAACGATTCGGACCAGAACCACGCCGAAGCCGGTATGGAAATTGTCCGGAAAATGAATGAGGATCCCCGCGTTGTGAATGCGGTCGGCGCACACCACAACGATATTCCGGCGGCAACGGTCGAAGCTGTTTTGGTGCAGATTGCCGACGCCATCTCAGCCGCCCGGCCCGGCGCACGGCGGGAAACGCTGGACAATTACATCAAGCGGCTGGAAAACCTGGAAGCCATTGCCGAGCAGTTTGACGGCGTGGAAAAAGCCTATGCAATCCAAGCCGGGCGTGAACTGCGGATTCTGGTTTCCAGCGAAAAAGTTCCGGACAGCGCGATGAAGAGCCTGAGCCGGGATATTGCCAAGAAAATTGAATCCGACCTGCGGTATCCGGGGCGTATCCGGGTGACGCTGATCCGGGAATCGCGGATTGTGGAATACGCCCGCTGACCGCCCCGCTGCGGAACAGCATACAGCGGAAAACGCCGCGTTATCATGAAAAAGCCTTTCCGGCGGAATCCGGAAAGGCTTTTTTTACCTGGCTGCGGAAAACGGCGGCAACC
>JADIMS010000152.1 GCA_017694555.1 Candidatus Avitreponema avistercoris | reverse complement strand
GGCTGAACCTGCGCCAATTCCGGCGGCCGGACGCCGTCCTGCGCCACATCCAGCACAATTTTTGCCGCGGCGGGGAACCGCGTCTGCACAGCATTCAATGCCGCATCCAGTGTTTCCTGCTCCGCAATTTCCGGTACTGCCGTATAGCCGGACTGCATTGCGCCGTCCAGGACGGCAGCGCGGGCGGTTCCCCGGGCAAGCACGCCGGACTGCCGGTACGACTTTTCCCCCAAATCCGTTCCGCACAGCAAAATGCCGGAAACGCCCAGACTGGCTGCAGCGCGCAAAAGCCGTTTCAGCTGGATGGGGCGCGGGAACCCCACCAAAAGCCAGACCGGATCCGGCGGCAAAAACGGCTGTTCCGGCTGAAAAGAAAAACGCACGCCCTGCACAGTGATTTCCGTAATCCGTGCCGTACCGGAAGGCCCGTTCACCACACCCGCGGCAAAAGTATCCCCGGCGGTTTTGTGCAGGACTTTCCGCAAATGTATGCAGCGCTCATCCGTGCCCGGGAAAAAATCCGTCCCTTCTTCAAAGAGAATAATATTCACCGTTTTACCTGCCTTTCCCGTCCCGGCCCGCGAATTGCCAAGAAAAGTATTCTGTAGTATAATTGATAATTATGTCTTCGAAAACTGAAAAAGAAATCGCACTGTTGAAATTCTCTACCATCGTCAGTTTTCTTTTCGCCGTAATCGGATTTTTCTTTGCCGCAAAATCCGGATCGCAGTCGGTCTTTTTTGACGCTTTTTTTTCCTTTACGTCCGTGTTTTTCACGCTCATTTCCGCCAAAATCGTCAAACTGGTGCTGAAGGGAGACGACAGCAAATACCACTTCGGCTACGGCGCTTTTGAACCGCTTTTCATCGTCCTGCGTTCGCTATTCACCATTTGCGTCAACCTCACGCTGGCCGCAAACGCCGTGCGTACCATCCTCGCCGGCGGAAACCACATCGGAATTTCCTGGGCGGCGCTGTACACCGGCCTTTCCGCAGCCGTCAGCCTGGCCGGCGCCATCTTTTTGCACCGGACTGCGCGCAAAATGGAATCGCCGACCATGTTTGCGGAGTCCAAAAGCTGGCTGAACGACGGACTGCTCAGCGTGGCTGTCCTGCTCTCCTTTGCCGGTATTTTCATTTTACAGCAGACGCCGGCCTCCGGACTGACGGTATACATGGACTCCGTCATCACGCTGATTTTTATTGTCTGGATTACGCCGCAATTTGTCCAGCAGTTTCTTTTCAATATAAAGGAATTGCTGACAGCCGCGCCCAGTCCCGATATCCAAAAAGAAATGGACGACATCATCCGGCCTCTGGTGGAAAAACACGGATTTTCCGGATTTAAAATTTATTCCGTACAGCGCGGGCGCACGCTGTATATCCTGATCCACGTTTATCTGGCGGAAGAACGGAAAATCCGCGAGCTGGACAAAATCCGCAAAGAGATGATCTGCGCAATCCGGAAATACAATTCCTTCAGCGATACGGATATTATTTTCACCATCGACACAACCTGGATCCCGCTTTCAGTGCCCTCGGAAGGGGAAAAAAAACTTGACTTTTATCCATAGTCGCCGTAAAATCATCCTATGAACTTGAAGACTGTTTTGACAACGGATACCGTTAACCTTCACTTGAAGGGAACAACGAAGGAAGAGATTATCGACGAGCTTCTCGACCTTCTGGTCAGCGCAGGAAAGGTGAAAGACAAAGCTGCCGCGAAAGCCTGCGTGATGGATCGCGAACGCAAGATGTCAACCGGCATGAAGCACGGAATCGCCATTCCGCACGGAAAGACGGACTCCGTCGAAGATCTCGTGGCTTGTCTCGGAATTTCCGATAATCCGGTGGATTTTGACTCCCTGGATCAGGAGCCGTGCCGCATCTTCATCATGACGCTGTCTCCGGTGGACAAAACCGGACCGCACCTACAGTTTTTGGCGGAAGTCAGTTTGTTGTTCAAGAGTGCGGAAAAGCGGCAGGAAATCCTGAAATCCACGGATAAAGCCGAAGTTATCCGCATTCTGACAGAATAAGGTTTCCCGTTTTTTCTCTCAAGCGCAAGACGCCCGCAGTATATCCGCTGCGGGTGCGTTTGCGTCTGTACTTCTCTGCATCCGCATTCCGGGTGCTTTGCTCATCTGCGGTTTTCTGCAAGCGGGGATTCCATGAAAACGAAACCTGTTGTTTTTTTCCGTGACGGAACCTTGATCCGCCAGGACGGCGGATGCGTGCCTGCGTCCTTCGGCGTATATACGGCGGAAGAGCCGTTTTTCTCCCCCGGAAACGCTGAACGGGTGCTGGAAGAAAAAGCGGCGCAGGGCGTCAATTTCCTGCTTTTGGTATTGGGACAGACTGCGGTCGCAGAAGCCCCGGAAGTTTACGACGAAGCGCTTTTGGCGCGCCTGCGGGAAATCCTGAAATTTGCAGAAGGAAAACAGATTGCGGTTGTATTATACCTGAAACCGGACGCATCCGCAGAATCCCGCGCAGCCTATACGGAAACAGCGGCGCATACGGCCCGCCGCGTCAAAGACTGCGCCGCGCTTTGCGGCTTTGTACTGCCGTCCGGTTCTTCTGCGGAATTTTCCGCCGCTTTTGCCGCCCGCTTTGCCGCAAAACACCCGTTTTTGCAATTTTTTGCCGCGCCCGGCGCAGATTTGCCGGAAGCAGCCTGTACAGCAGAACCGGAAACGGCGGAAACAAAAAACGCCGGCTCCTTTGTGCCTCCGCAGTACTGGCCGGAGGCATGGACCGGCGTTCTAGCCGGGTTCTGACCGGAAAAAACGGACGGAACCCGGACGCGCTTACAGATTTTTCAGCGCCACGTTTTGCAGCAAATCCAAGTCCAGCGTTTCCCGGAATGCAAGAATCCGGGAAACATAATCCAGCGTCCGCTTCGGGGTACCGCCGTTGCGCACTTTCGTGCTGCCGGCGTTGTACATCGCCAGCGCGGTGACCTCATTCCCCGACTGATCCATGCAGAAACGCAGGTGCGTCAGTCCGTTGCGGGCGTTGGTTTCCGGGTCGAACATCTCTTCCGCAGAAAGTTCCGGGAAAGACTTGTCGTTCAGCTGGAACAACCCGCGGTCAATGGAAGCCGCGTTGCGGTTCACCGCGCCGGGCTGAAAGCGGCTCTCTTCCCAGGAAAGGGCAAATGCCAGCGACGGCGAAATATTGTTCGCGTCCGCATAGCGCAAAATCACTTCGGAAATTCCGGCGTCCCCCGTCACTCCGGTGAAAAATTCGAGCACATCATCCCGCGTTTTTTCAGAACGGTAAAGGCGGAGCGCAAAGTCGCCGTCTTCATGGCGGGAAGCGGAATTAGCCGCTGCGAAAATATCCTGCGGCGAAACCGAAGCCAGACCGGCGCTTTCTTCCGGCGCAACGGCAAAACAGGCGGAAAATCCGTCAAACTGCAAATACAAAACCCGGCCGGCCAGCAAAACCAGGCCAAAGAGGAAAACAGACAGCAGAATCTTTTTCGGCAAAACAGAAGCGTATTCATTATTTTTCGCCATATGCAAAATCCTCCATCAATTTCAAAGGATTACATGTAAATTATACATTCCGCGGAAAAATGTCAATAGAAGAAAATGCAGGAAATAAAAAAGCCTGCGCCCGCAAGCGACAGGCACAGGCTTCAGAAAACTACAGCCGCCGCGCGTACCGGCGGCAGCGGCAAACGCAAATGCGGTCAGTCGTCGTCGCTGTCTGCTTCCACAGCCTCGCCCACCACTTGTGCGCCGGGAATCACACGGACAGAAACGACGCCCCCGATGGTGCGCAGTTGTTCCACAATCTCGTCCGAGACCGGTGCGTCCAGGTCAATCAGGTTGTAAGCGATGTCTGTCCGGTTCTGGTTCGTCATGGATTCGATGTTAAGCCCGGCAGCGGCAATTGCAGCCGTAATCTGTCCCAGCATATTGGGCACGTTTTTGTTGGCGATGCACAGCCGCGCGCCTGCGGGCGGAACCGGCCCTTCCGCCCGGCATTTGGGGAAATTCACCGAATTGACGATGTTGCCGTTTTCCAGGAAATCCATCAGCTGCTGGACAGCCATGCGGGCGCAGTTTTCTTCCGCTTCAGGTGTGGAAGCGCCCAAGTGCGGCAGGCAAATCACGCGATCCGTTTTCAGGAGGGCTTCATCGCTGAAGTCGGAAACAAAACAGGCAATTTTCCCGCTGTTAACCGCCGCAATCACATCGCCGTTGATGACCAGTCCGCCGCGGGAGAAATTCAGGAGGCGCACGCCGTCCTTCATCAGCGCAATTTTTTCGGCATTGATCAGGCCTTTTGTGGCGTCTGTCTGCGGCACGTGCAGCGTAATATAGTCCGCCTTGGCCAGCAGCGCATCCAGCGATTCTGCGCGGTGAACGGCGCGTGAAAGGGACCAGGCGGCATCGACAGAAATAAAGGGGTCATAACCAATCACTTCCATTCCCAGCCCCTGCGCAGCGTTGGCTACCCGTGCGCCGATCGCGCCAAGCCCGATAACACCCAGCGTCTTGCCCTGGATTTCCGGGCCGACAAACTGGCTCTTGCCTTTTTCCGCCAGCGTGGGAATTTCATCGCCTTTGTCCGCCAGGGTTTTTACCCAGCTTTCTGCCTGAAACACGGGCCGGCTGGAAAACAACAGAGCGGCAACCACCAGTTCTTTGACGGCGTTGGCATTTGCGCCCGGCGTATTGAAGACCACGATACCGCGCTCTGTGCAGCGGGCAACCGGAATGTTGTTGACGCCTGCGCCGGCCCGGGCAATAGCGCGGACAGAAGCGGGAATCTCCGTTTCGTGCATATCGGCGGAACGGACAATCACGGCGTCCGGATCCAAAATGGCTCCGGCAACTTCATATTTTCCATGCGGAAACAGCGAAAGGCCTTCTGCGGAAATTTTATTCATTGTCTGGATTTTATACACAAAACACTCCTTGTATTAATGCAGATTCGCCGCGGCAAAGCGGTCCATAAAGGCAATCAGCGCCTGCACACCGGACAACGGCATTGCGTTATAAATGCTGGCGCGCATTCCGCCTACCAGCCGGTGGCCGGCGAGATTGACCAGACCGGCTTCGGCCGCTTCTGCCACGAACTTTTTGTTAAGCGCATCCGCTTTTTCCGGATCGGTTTCTTTGGTCAAAAACGGGACATTCATCAGCGAACGGCTGCCTTTTTTTGCCGTTGCGCGGTAGCAGTCCGAAGCGTCCAAGTAACCGTACAACAGCGCGGCTTTTTCCTGGTTGCGCCGCGTAATTTCCGCCAGACCGCCGGTTTCTTTCATCCATTCCAGAACCAGCCCGACCATGTAAATCGAGTAACACGGCGGCGTATTGTACATCGAACCGTTTTCCGCATGAATGCTGTAACGGAGCATGGACGGCGTTCCTTCTACAGGCGAATCCGTAATCAGGTCGTCCCGGATAATCACCAGCGTAACGCCTGCCGGGCCGAGGTTTTTCTGCGCGCCGGCGTAGAGAATGCCGAATTTGGAAACATCCAGCGGTTCCGAAAGCACGCAGGAAGAAATGTCGGCCACAAGCGGAATTTCTCCGGTTTCGGGCAGATACGGCCATTTTGTCCCCATAATGGTGTTGTTCAGCGTAATGTGGACGTAATCGTAGTCGCCCGTAATTTCCCGGACTTCGGGAATTTCCGAATAGCCTTCCGCCTTGGAGGAAGCAACGGTAACGGTTTCCAGCCATTTTTTGGCTTCTTTCTCCGCCTTGGACGCCCAGACGCCCGTATCCACATAGGCGGCCCGGCCTTTTTTCCGCAGATTAAGCGGCACCATGGCAAATTGCAGACTTGCCCCGCCTTGCAGGAACAGCACCTTGTAGTTATCCGGCACGCCCATCAGTTCCCGCAGCAGCGCTTCCGTATTTTCCACAATCGGTTTGTATGCCTTGGAACGGTGGCTCATCTCCATTACGGACTGTCCGGTTCCCCGGTAATCCGACATTTCCGCAGCGGCTTTTTGCAGAACGCTTTCCGGCAGGACGGACGGTCCGGCGGAAAAATTGTACACACGGCTCATGATACTCTCCTTTTTCACTTCTCCGTAGATTTTGTTTTATTGAACGAAAGCCGGGCGGTTAAAGCGCCGAGCACGTCAAGCACAGAAACATTTTCCACCGCGGCTTCCGGCGGAACAGTCAGTACGGCAGACGTAAAATTGACGATTCCCCGTACACCGCAGGCGAACAGTTTGTCCGCGCTGCTCTGGGCGCAGGATTCCGGCACGCAGAGCAGGGCAAACCGGATATCAAACCGGGGAATGACTTCCTTCATCCTGAACGTGGGATACAGCGGAAAGGTACTCTGCAAAATCTCGATGCGGTTGACATTGGAGTCAAATCCGGCCCGCAGACGGAACGGCGTTCCGGCAAATTCACCGTAATCCAGAAAAGACGAACCCAGGCGTCCCAGACCGACCACGCAGCAATTCCACGCCTCTTTTTCCAGACTGAGCACACGGCGGATACACGCAGCCAGCGCAGCCGGATCGTAGCCGGAAGACGTAGAAAAGCTTTCCGATGCCTCTTCTTCCCGCAGGAATTCGGCTCCCAGCTGCGAAATGTCTTTGCGGATGGTATGGCTCGGCCAGCCGGTAAGCTGTTCCAAGCCGGAAGACGGCACCGGGGCGGTCTGCCCTGCCTCTACCCGCTGTTCCAGAAGCCGGGCCAGCCGGGCCAGCCGTTCAGCCGCCGGTTTGGAAATTCCCACGCTATGCCCCTCTCTTGTGAAAGAATTCACAACTCATGCAGCCAGCATAGCGGAAACGGCCTGTGTTTGTCAAGCTCTGACTGTGATTTTTTTCACAACAAGAGCGGATTTGTCTGCCGGAAATCCGGACTGCGTTTTCCGCTTTGATTGACAGGGTTTTCCTCCGGCAATATAATCCCCTTATGCAGAAAAAAGAAGGCTTTTTTCAGAAAGCGCTCGGATTCCTGTTTTCCTCTTCTGATCCGGAAGCCGTCAAGCGGAGAACCCTGCGGAATATTGCAAAGGAAATCAACCGCCAGAAGTTCAAATGGTACAAGCCTTCTTCCGGCGAAGCGCTTCCGCAAATGGGGAAATTCTTTTACGACATTTATTCCACGGTCGGCTCAGCGCAGGGAATCCTGTCCAATGCAAACTCTTCGGCAGTGCTGAAAATGATTGTCATCGAAGAGTCCCTGACCGATAACCAGCGCGCACTCAAAGAAGGGCTTTCCGAAGAAAAGCTGAAGGAACGCGCCCAGAAAGAGAACACGAACAAACTCGAAGCGCTGGTTGCCAAGGAACTGGACGCATTCCAGCGGGATTTTCCGACGGAGCGCGTCAAGCAGATTGACCACCTGTATTCCCAAATTGAAGCATTCAGCAATTTTGTCCTGTTCGATTATTACTTCATGCTGAAAAAATTCGATGCAGGTTTGCCGGAACGGAATTTTTCGTACACGCCGCACTGTGACGCCATCAACGGGGAATACGTGGTGGATGATTTGCAGGATTTTGCAGCCGTGGCTTACGGCCTTCCGCTGAATGCCGATTGGAAAACGGTTTTCGCCATCATCAAGAACTACAAGGGCGTAGAACCGGCTGCGGCAAACCGCTGGAATAAACTGATCCGCATTCTGGGGGAAGTCCGGAAGTCCAATATCCTGCCCCTGATTATCCGGCACATCGCCAAAAATCCGGCGGTGCAAGTCAAACCGGTAACCGTCAACGCCCGGATTGTGGACGGCTACATTGCCAAACTGCGGACGCAAACGGAAAGCTGCCTGAAAAAAATCGTGCAGGACACCAAAACGTCCAAATCGGCGGAATTGCTGCGGCTGCTGTTCGGGGGCGATCCGCCGGACAGTTTGCAGAATTACACCGCCGAAGCGGGGGATATTTTCCGCCGGAAGAATTTTGCCGGATTCACCCGCGCAACTGAGCTGAATTATCTGAACACTTTTCTTTCCGGATGCGTGAAAAAAGACATTACGGAAATCACGGACCTCTGCCTCGTCCGCGGGAAATGGGCCGCGCAGGAAGATTCCGTTTCATTCTCCAACAGTTACCACGCCCTGACGGAAGCAGCCGGGCAAATCAAAACATTTGACGAATCCATTTCGGAAGATGCGCCGCTGGGAACCAAGCTGAAATCGCTGCTGATGCGGCAGGAACACGACCGCGAAGCCCGGAGCCAGCTCAACACCAATCTGAAAGACGTAAACAACGCCGCGCTGACCATGCTCACCGAAGCCACGCAGAACCTGATCACCGTGGGGAAAAACCTGAAAATCGTTCTGGAAGATTATGAAAAACAGCCGCACACGCTGATCATCAACTGGAAAGAACTGGAGAACGTAGCGGAAAAAAATATCCGGGACATGATGATTGCAGGCTACAAAAAGATTTACGCTTTTGTCATGCTCATGCAGCTGTACCTGAAAGGCGGCGCCTGAACCGCGTAAAAAGCGTGCGGGAAAGCGTGCGGACCGCTTCAGGGACGGAGTCCGTCCACAAGAAACGCATCCGGAATTTTGGCCGGCCGGCCGCTGTGATCCACACAACCCCAGGAAACGTCGGCTTCCGCACAGATTTCTCCCCGCTGGTTGCGGATTACCTGCCGGAACGCGCCGGACACCTTTCCCAGCTTAACCGGCTCCACTTCAATGGAAAGCTCATCAAACAGGCGGGCGGACGCCTTGTAGCGGATATCAATCCGGGTTACGTACAAATAATAACCGGCTTCCACCAGCGCTTCATAGTCAAAACCGATTGCACGGAGGAATTCCATGCGGCCGTATTCCAGATAATTGAGATAATTCGCGTTATTCACATGGTTGTAGGAATCCAGTTCATAACTGCGTACAACAAGTTTTGCGGTATGTTTCATGGCGGAATCCGGTGTTCCTTTTTCTTTTGCGGGCGCAACGGGAACCGGCCGGGAGGCACGGTTCCCGCAGCGGTCAGTCCGCAGAGACGGCAGGCGCGCTGTACGTTCTGGCGGCCAGATCCTTATCCAGCATGTACAGGCTTTCCGGCTTGCCGCCGAACAGATCCATGCGGGAAATCAGCTCGTGGGTGTTTTTTTCTTCTTCACCCTGCTCCGCTACAAACCAGTCCAGGAATTTCATGGTGCGGTAATCCTTGACGTCGGCCGCGGCTGCATAAATCCGGTGAATCAGGGACGTTACGTATTCCTCATGCGCAAGCGCCGCATGCAGGGGCTGCGCAAAATCTTCGAACTTCTTGTCCGGCGCCGCAATGGCGTCCAGCGTAACGGGCGCATTGTTTTCCAGCAGGTAATCGTAAATCATCAGCGCGTGATCCTGTTCTTCCCGCGCCTGAACCCGGTACCAGTTGGCAAAACCGTTCAATCCCTTTGCAGAATAATAATTGGAAAAATCCAGATACAAGTATGCGGAATAAAATTCCTTATTTACCTGTTCATTCAATAATTTGGCAACTGCATGATCCAGCATGGTTTCCTCCTCTTCCCGCATATATGCGGGCGGTTGATTTTGCCCGGAATGAAAAACTCACTCCGAGGCCAGGTATGTGTTGATGGAAGCGGCGGCTTTGCGTCCTTCCCCCATGGCCAAAATTACCGTAGCCGCGCCGAGTACAATGTCGCCGCCGGCCCACACCCGCGGCAGACTGGTTTCCTGGGAAGCGTTGACGATGACATTCCCCTTCGGCGTAACGTCCAGCCCTTTTGTGGTTTGGGAAATCAGCGGGTTGGAGTCGTTGCCGAGCGCGACAATCACGGCGTCCACTTCCAGCTGATGTTCCGTTCCCGGCTTGGGAACCGGACGGCGGCGGCCGGAAGCGTCGGGTTCGCCCAGTTCGTAATCCAGGACTTCCAGCGCACGGACTTTGCCGTTTTCATCCCCAATAATCCGGACAGGATTCTGCAAAAAGCGGAAATCGACGCCTTCTTCTTCCGCATGCATCACTTCTTCCGCGCGGGCAGGCATTTCTGCACGGGTCCGGCGGTAAATGCAGTATACGGTTTCCGCACCCAGCCGGAACGCCATGCGCGCGGCGTCCATTGCCACGTTTCCGCCTCCAACCACCGCAACGGTGGAAGCCTTATACAGCGGCGTATCAGCCTGCCCGACCAGATAGGCTTTCATCAGGTTGGCGCGGGTCAGATACTCGTTGGCGCTGAACACACCGATCAGGTTTTCGCCCTCGATATTCAGGAATTTGGGAAGCCCGGCGCCGGTTCCGATGAAGGCGGCGTCAAAGCCTTCCCGCTCCAGCAAATCTTCCAGCGTCTCTGTCCTGCCGACAAGGAAATTCGTCCGGAATTCCACACCCATTTTTTTCAGATTTTCCACTTCGGCGGAAACGATGGCTTTCGGCAGACGGAATTCCGGAATCCCGTACACCATGACGCCGCCGGTTTTGTGAAAGGCTTCAAATACCGTAACGGCGTGTCCGGCGCGGCGCACGTCGGCGGCTACCGTAAGTCCGGCAGGCCCGGAACCGATAACGGCCACTTTTTTGCCGGTGGAAGGCGCAATCTGCGGTACGGAGATTGCGCCGTGTTCCCGTTCGTAATCCGCCACAAAGCGTTCCAGACGCCCGATGGAAACAGACTTATGGATGTCTTTCTGGCCCTTGCCCAGCGTACACATACTCTGGCACTGTTTTTCCTGCGGACACACACGGCCGCAGATTGCAGGCAGCAGGTTTGCCGTTTTGATGACGGCAAGCGCATCCGCGTATTTCCCGTCCTGAATGCATGCAATAAAATCCGGGATCGGGACGCCGACCGGACAGGCCGACATACAGGGCCGGTTTTTGCATCCCAGACAGCGTTCGGCTTCGCAGCGCGCCTGCGCTTCGGTGTAGCCAAGCGCGACTTCTTCCATTTGGCGGGCACGCGCTTCCGGATCGCGGGTTCCCATTTCCTGCGGGGGAATGGCCATCCGGTCTTTTGCCGTCAGCGTACCGGCGCTTTTCTTTGCGGAAATTTCTGCCCACAGGGTTTCCGCCTGCGCGGCAAGAACTTCGGGCGGCTGATGCCCGGCGGAATCTTTTGCAATCATTTTGCCGCCTCCATTTCCAGATGGCATTTATGGTGCGCTTCGTCCTCCATCGGTTTAAAGGCTTTCATGCGCTTCATCATAGTGTCGAAATCCACCTGATGGCCGTCAAACTCCGGGCCGTCCACGCAGACAAACTTCGTTTTGCCGCCGACCGAAACCCGGCAGCCGCCGCACATCCCCGTACCGTCAATCATAATCGTATTAAGCGAAACGACGGTATGAATGCCGGACGGGCGCGTTGTTTCCGCGCAGAATTTCATCATCACCGGCGGGCCGATGGCGACAACCTCGTCCGGCGGCGCGGCGCTTCCGCACAGCTCTTTCAGCGGCTCCGTTACCAGGCCTTTCCGGCCGTAAGATCCGTCATCCGTCACAATAATCAGGGTATCGCAGGCGGCCCGCATTTCTTCTTCAAAAATCAAAAGCTCCCGGTTCCGGGCGCCCATGATCACCGTAACCTCGTTACCGGCGGCCTTGTACGCCTTCACGATGGGATACAGCGGCGCTACGCCAATACCGCCGCCGACACAGGTTACGCGGCCTTTCCTGCTGATCTGCGTGGGGCGTCCAAGCGGGCCGAGAATAGCCGGAATTCCGTCCCCCACATTCCGCAAAGCCAGCTTATGCGTAGTGGCGCCTACGGTCTGGAACACCAGGGCAATCCAGCCCTCTTCCGCATCGGCATCCGCAATGGTCAGCGGAATGCGTTCGCCCAACTCCTCGTCAATCTGCACCAGTACGAACTGTCCGGCCTTGCGGCTGCGGGCAATTTCCGGCGCAGAAACCCGGAAATAAAACACTTCCGGTGAAAACTGTTTTTTTTCAAGGATTGTATGCATCGTAAATCTCCCTGCTCTTTCCGCTATTTTAGCGGTTTTCTATGTTTTTTCCAAGATTGTTCCGGCTTTTTTCCGGCGCAGCGGTAAAATTGACCGGGATTTTTTTTACAGCCGGGCGGCGGGCTTTCTTTTCCGCGGAAATATGCTATCTTATAAGCGATGAGCTTTTCTTTCGATATTTACGGGCCCGATTTGTTTGAAGACGACAATTTCCGGATTGCGCTGGATCAGATCCTGGAAACCGCCATTCATTCTTTTACGGCGGCAGGACTCCTGTCTGCGCTGAAAAAAAACCGGTCGCCGGAAAATTTACAGCAGTTACGGGAATATCTGCGCGCCAGTCCGCTGGTCTTCCGCATGGGGGAAAAAGAGGAAGAAGAGCGCTGGCTGACACGGGCCGGACTGTTTACCGGCAGGGAGTTTGCGGCAAGAATCACAAAAGCGGAAATCGCCGCCGGTATTTTCTTCCCCGGATCCCGGTGCGTTCCGTTTGCCAATCCCAGAATTCCGCAGGGGCAATTCCATTTTACGGCGGACGGACGGCCGCTGCAATCCATTCTGATCGACACGACGGAAGAAGAAGTTTCGCCCTATTATGTATTTTACGGCGAGGAATTCATTCCCCAGTATTTAGCCATGGACAACCCCGAAAGTACGAGTTTTTTCCGCGCCACTGCCCTTTGCCGCGAAGAACACGGCAGCTTTCCGCTTGTTGTACCGGATATGCGCGAATTTTACTGGGAAAATGAAGTGCGCCCGGGAGACGACTTGATTTTACGGGTGGAAGACTGGCCGTCGGCATCGTTTTCCGTGCGGGTCCGGCACAAAAGTGAAGCCGACGGGACGCAGCTGCAGCGGTGGGACGGTGTTTTGGAAAAAGCGCTGGAACGTTCGTTCCGCGTTGCCGGGCCTTCGGCGAATATAGAAGAGCAGCTGGCGTCGGCATTTTTTCTCGCCGAAGAAGAATTGTTCCGCATACAGCCGGACGATCTGTATCATGCGGTTTCCGGATTCCGGGAAATCGGTTTTTTTTCTTACGGCGTGGAAACAAGACTGTGGAAAGAACGTACGCCGTTCCCGGTTCCTGCGGATTGGGAACTCTGGCTGCATTACACCGTGACCGGCGGCAACGATCTGCTGTATCAGGAAACGGGAATTCCGCTCACGGCAGAAATCCTCAATGCATACATCCTGGATGCGCTGTACCGGCAGGAAGAAAACGCGGATCCGCTTCTCCGGCGGCTGCAGGCGCTCTGCACGGACAGGGAAAGCGGAAACCCGGACCACGCGCAGGATCTGTCTATGCCGGGTATGCTGCCTCCGGGCTCGCTCAGCCTGCGTTCTATTATCCAGCCGGAATTCCGCTATTTACGGAATACCTACAATTTTTTCCAGGACAACGACACCGGGCCTGTCCGGGCAAAGCTGCTGGCCATGTACCAGCGGATTCTCGCAGTGGTACGGAAAGCGCAGTCCGTCGGGATGGAACCGGGCGATCTGAGCGATCAGGACGTCGTCATCCTGGCACAGCTGGCGGAACACGTATTGATGTGCATTGATTCATTTTACCACGATCCGGACAACACCGAAGACCCCATACCGGAAGAATCGCTGACCGGCATGGAAGAAACGCTGGAAGATATGGAAGTTACGGTTTACAACGCCGCCGCCAATTTCCGGCGCAGGTCAAAATCCGGGAAACGCTGATATTCAGCGGAAATAGCGCGCCGTAAAGGCGTCGACGGCAGCCCAATATTGCTGCGGGTCGGTCTCTTCGGACATGGCATGTTCCGCACCGGGAACCGTCAGCCGCGCTTTTCCGCACGCAGCGGCGGCATACAGTTTGTCCAGCATCCAAAACGGAACAAAGCGGTCCGCTTCCCCGTGGATAAACAAAACCGGAATGGAAGAAGAAGCGACAGCGGCCGTGCAGTCCACATCACGGAAAAAAAACCCGGCGCGCAGGCGGCACACCAGAGATGCGGCAGGAATGAGCGGAAAAGCCGGCAGCGAGAACATATCGGCAAGCTGCGCGGTAAATTCCTCGGTAAGCGAAGAATACCCGCAATCTTCCACCGCAGCCGCAACGTTATCCGGCAGATCCAGGGCGCTTGCCAGCATGACGGTGGCCGCGCCCATCGAAACCCCGTGCAGCAGAATGCGCGCAGCAGGGTCACGTGCGGCGGCGAATTCCGTCCAGCGTACAAGGTCGTTTTTTTCAAAAAAACCCATCCCGATGTAACGGCCTGCGCTTTTCCCGTGCGAACGCTGCTCCGGCACAAGCACCGTCCAGCCTTTTTCAAGATAGCGGGCCGCCAGCGGCGCCATGGACGCCGGAAGGCTTTTGTAGCCGTGCACGGCAATTACCCAGCGCCCGCCAGGCGCATTCCGGCCGGCCGGCGTAAACAGCGTTCCGTGTAAAATGAGGCCGTCGTCCGCAGTGACGGAAACCGGCTGCCCAAGCGGCGCAAGGGAATCCCACAAGGCAGTTTTTTCCGGGGAAATTTCTTCGGACGGACTGCCATGCCGGCTTCTTGTATCCAAAGCAAAAGACACCAGATACCAGGCGGCAGCAAACACGGCAAAAAGAACGGCGGCGGCAACACAAACGGCAATCGTCACGGTTTTTGCCGGCAAAGCGGCATACGCTTTCCGGCTTCCTCCTTTACCGGATTTTCCGGACAGTTTCCCGGCGGATTTCATCCGGCAAGCATAGCCGAAAAGCCGGTCTTTGACAACGGCGCGTTGACAGCCCTGCCGGATCCGCGCTAGCATGACGTATGGCTTTTGATTCTTCTTTCCCGCCCGCGGCGCTGTTTGATCTGGACGGCGTAATCATCGACACGGAAGGGCAGTACACCCTGTTCTGGGATATGATCGGACGGCAATATCTCCGTCAAGTGGATTTCGGTGCAAAAATAAAAGGGGAAACATTGCAGCACATTTTTGCGGAACACTTCGGCGCATTGCAGGCCGAACAACCCGGAATCCGTGCGGCGCTTGATGATTTTGAAGCAAAGATGGACATGCCGTGGGTTCCCGGTTTCCGCGCGTTCCACCGCAGTTTGCAGGCCGCCGGATGGAAAACCGCCGTGGTAACCAGCTCCAGCGCCGGAAAAATGAATAGCGTATACCGGAAACTGCCGGAAATCCCGCGCATGTTTGATCAAATTCTGACGGCGGAAATGTTCACCCGCAGCAAGCCCGCGCCCGATCCGTATTTGCTCGGAGCCGGCACCTTCGGCCTTCCGTCCGGGAACTGTCTGGTGTTTGAAGATTCCATAAACGGACTGAAAGCCGGCCGGGCCGCCGCCATGCGCGTAGTCGGACTGGCCACCACCAATCCGGCGGAAACCGTTTCCCGCTATGCGGACATTACGCTGGCGGACTTTACGGCTTTTGATGCGGAAAAAGCCCTGGCCGTCCTGCGGGGAAACTGAATCCCGGCAGCGCAAATACATGCGCCGTCCGGAACAAACCCACAGGCAGGAACCGGAGCCGGTTAACCGAACACTTTGCGTTTCAGCTCCTGTCCGGAAGGCGTTGCCGCCAGCCCGCCGAGAGCCGTCTCTTTCAGCGCGGAAGACATCACGTCGCCCACACTGCGCATGGCAGCCACGCAGTCATCTGCGGGAATATGGCTTTCAATACCGGCCAACGCCATTTCAGCGCAGACAAAGGCAATGGCCACGCCGGATACATTCCGCTTGATACAGGGGATTTCCACCAATCCTGCCACCGGATCGCACACCAGCCCGAGCTGGTTTTTGATGGCCATTGCGCAGGCGTTCCCCACCTGCTTCGGCGTTCCTCCGCGCAGTTCCACCAATGCGCCGGCCGCCATTGCAGAAGCAGAACCGCATTCCGCCTGACAGCCTCCCTGCGCGCCGGAAATCGAAGCCTTCTGCGCAATTACCATACCGAGCGCACCGGCCGTAAACAGCGCCATGACGGCGGCGTGTTCATCGCACATGCCTTCTTCCAGCAACGTGATAACCGCGGCAGGCAGGATACCGCATGCACCGGCTGTCGGCGCAGCGACGATTTTTCCCATTGCGGCGTTGTATTCCGCAACCGCAAGCGCACGCACAACCGCCTGATTGAGAAGCGTACCGCAAATTCCGCCGCCGTCCGCATATACTTTCATTTTCGCAGCGTCGCCCCCGGTCAGTCCGGAAGTAGAACGCAAATCAGGATTGCATCCGGCTTCAACCGCCTTGCGCATCACATCCAGGCTGTTTTTCATGCGCGCAAAAAGCTCTTCGGCAGGCAGCTCCATTTCCGCGGACTGGTCTTCCAGCACAAGCGCAGAAACCGGAAGCGAACGCGCAGACGCCGCCGTACAGAGTTCGTCAATCGATTTATAATTCAACATCACCCGCTCTCCCATGAATCCACGCTACACCACACGGATCAAAATCACATTGATCACGCTGGGCAAAACCTTCAGGCTGTCTATCAGCTGTTGTGAAACCGATCCGTCCACTTCGATGGTCATAATGGCTACGCCGCCTTTTTGCGGACGGGAAAGACGGAAATTCCCGATATTGATGTCGGAGTACGCCATAAAATTCGTAACGGCGGCAATAGCGCCGGGTTTGTCGTGATGCAGGACAAGCAGCGTATTGTACTGGCCCGAAACGGCAACTTCCAGCCCGTTGATTTCCGTAACCAAAATATTGCCGCCGCCGATGGAAGCGCCCTGCATTTCGATTTTCGCGCCGTCTTCCCCGGTGAGGACAATGCGCGCCGTATTGGGATGCGCATCCGGAATATCCCCTTCCGTAAAGGAAAACGAAAGCCCCGACTCTCCGGCAAGATCCAACGAAACCCGCACGCGCTCATCATCCGACTGCAACCCGAGGATCCCGGCTATGAGCGCTTTATCCGTACCATGCCCCCGGTATGTCCGGGCAAAAGAACCGGAGAGCAGAATGTCGGCGCGCACCGGACGGCTGCCGAGCACTTTTGCCGCAATCCGCCCCAGACGCACCGCACCGGCGGTATGCGAACTGGAAGGCCCGATCATAACCGGACCGATGATATCGAATACATTCATACATGCCTCCTGCATTCCCTGCGGCGGACAGCCCGCAAATTACGGGCCGTCCTTCCGCCGGATGCGGATCAGTTCTCCGCCGGGGAAGCTGCCTGCGTTTTTTTGGCGCGCAGACGCTTGGCTACGGCATCAACCATTACGCCGATTGCATTGTCGCCGGAAACATTACAGGCGGTACCGAACGAATCCTGCGTAATGTACAGCGCTACCATCACGGCGCACAGCGGACCGTTCACGTCGCCCAGGTCACGGCCGAACATCATCCACAGGAACGGAAGCGCCGTCATAATCGAACCGCCGGGCGCGCCCGGGGAAGCGACCATCGCAATACCAAGCGTACAGATAAACGGGATAACGGTTCCCAGACCGATCGGAATATCGTACATCAGACAAACCGCGGTAGAACAAGCCGTAATCGTAATCATTGAACCGGCCATATGAATGTTGGCGCAGAGCGGCACTACAAAATCGCGGATTTCTTCCGAGATTCCGTCAGCTTCGGCACACTTCAGGTTTACCGGAATCGTCGCCGCAGAAGACTGCGTTCCGATTGCCGTTGCGTAACCAGGCAGCTGGTTTTTCATCAGCGTGAACGGACTCTGTTTTCCCACAATGCCGGCCACTACAAAAATAAACAGCAGGTAAATCAGATGCATGAGGATGACGACAAGGAAGACCTTCCACAGAATCCCGAGAATGACGAAAGTCTGTCCGGAATACGTCATGCCGACAAACGTACCGCAGATGTACAGCGGCAGCAGCGGGATAATCACCTTATTGAGAACCTTGTCGATGATTTTGGAGAAATCGTCCACCGCATTGTACAGCGTGTCGCCCAACTCATGCTTGGCGCGCATCGTGGAAAGGCAAAGACCGAGGATGAACGCGAACACAACCGCAGACAGCGTATCCAGCAGCGGGATAACCGGAATGCTGAACAGGCGTTCCAGCGAATTACCGGCGGTTGCCGCAATCTGGTCCAGAGCCTCCTGCGACATGAACGAAGGGAACAGCGTGCGCGCCACCGTAAACGAAAAGGTTCCGGCCAAAAGCGTCGAGGCATAGGACAAAACGACGGTCACCAGCAGCAAGATACCCGCGCTGGAAGAAAGGCCGGCGATTCCCATCGTCACGTAAGCCAGAATCATCAGCGGAATAACGAACGACAGGAACGTGCTGAACAATCCGGACAGCGTCACGACAATGCGGCAAATGATTTCCGGGAGGAATTCCCCGATCAAAATACCGATGACGATGGCAATCAAAAGTTTTGGCACCAGCCCCAGTTTTTTCTTTTCCCCCATGTTCCGATCCTCCTCTAAATAAAATGAATACAAAAGGGAGCCATATTATCCGCGCCCGCAGGCGGAATTTCAGGATTCTGCCGCAATCACCTCAATTTCCACCTTTGCTGCGGAAGGCAGGCTTTTTACGGCAAAACACGAGCGAGCCGGAAAGGGTTCGCAAAAAAAAGAAGCGTAAACGGCATTTACCGCAGGGAAATCCGCGATGTCTGCAAGAAAAACCGTAGTTTTCACCACATCCGCAAACGAAAGACCGGCTTTTTCCAGTACCGCGCCCACGTTCCGCATGGACTGCGCAGCCTGTTCCTGCACGCTGTCCGGCATGGTTCCGGAGACGGGATCCAACGGAAGCTGCCCGGATACAAACACAAAACCGCCTGCCCGGACCGCCTGCGAATACGGTCCTACCGGCCGGGGAGCTTTTTCCGTCAAAATGCTGTCTTTCATGCACGCCTCGTTTAATAAAATTTTATTAATTTAAGAATAAATTATCATTTTAAAATCTGTCAACAAAAATCTTTTAAAAATTTCCGCTTTGTAAAATCCCTGCATTCGGATACAATACAACACAACAAAAAGGAAGGAGGACGCATGAAAAACAATAAAGAACGGCTGAAACCCTATTTGCCGCTGGTCTCCTTTCTCAGCGCGGTATGCGGGAATGACTTTGAAGTTGTCCTTCACGACGCCGCCGACCACCGGCATTCGGTAACGGCTATCCATAACGGCCACTTAAGCGGACGGAGCATTGGTTCGCCGATGACCGAACTTGCCGAACGGCTGATCCGCGAAAAAACCTACGAAAAAACGGACTTCATTGCCAATTACGAAGGAAAAACAAAAAAAGGCAAGCGCTTTGTTTCTTCCACATTTTTCATCAAGGAAGAAGGCGATCTGCTGGGGCTGATCTGCGTCAACCACGATATTTCCGGCATGGAGACCGTCCAGCGCGCCGTGCAAAACCTGATGGACGCATTTCACGTACCGGAAAAGAACGTCCGGGCAGAAATCACCGAAACACTGGATAACTCTATAGAAGGAATTTCATCCACGCTGATCCGCAAAACCATTGCCGCCGTCACCAACCCGGGGCGTCCGCCGCGCGCAGAAGAAAAAGAAGCGGTTATTCAAACACTGTACCGGCGCGGCGTATTCAACACGAAGGGCGCAGTGCGGGAAATTGCGGATGCGCTGGGCATTTCCGAACCGACGGTGTACCGTTACCTGCACAAAATCAAAACCGGAAACGACGGCCCGGACCGGACGGAAGACTTGCCATGACTCCCGTCCATAGGGTACAATAAACCATGTCGCCGCACCTTATCCTCATCTTCGGCCTTTTGGTTGTCGCCGGAACATTCCTTTCAAAAATCAGTACGCGCATCGGGCTGCCGGTCCTGCTTGTTTTTCTTGGAGTCGGTATGCTGGCCGGAAGCGATGTTCTGGGTTTAATTGTTTTCAGCGATTACCAGGCGGCCAGCGATTTCGCCAATATCGCGCTTATTTTCATTCTGTTTGACAGCGGTTTCAATACAAAAAAAAGCAACCTGAAAAAATACAGCGGCCCGTCGCTTACGCTGGCCACTGCCGGAATCATCATAACCGCGCTGTGCCTCGGCGTACTGATTCATTTTTTGCTGCGGCTGGACTGGCTGCTTTCCCTGCTGATTGGTTCCATTATTTCCTCTACGGACGCCGCTGCGGTAATGACGATTATGCGTGAAAAACCGGTCAAAGCGCATGTTTCTTCTACGCTGGAAATCGAATCGGCGGCCAATGACCCGATGGCGATTTTACTCACGGTATTCATGATCAATCTGGTACAGAACACCGGAACCGCGAGCGCAGCCAGTTACGCAGGCTTCACGCTGAATCTGCTCTGGCAATTCGGCGGCGGCATTTTGACAGCCTTTGTCCTCAGCCGCGCCGCCATCTGGCTTTTCAATCATTTCGGCAGCGAAAACCAGTCCATGTTCTATGTCATGTACGTCGGCGTGGTGCTCACCATTTACAGTTCTGCCGCCGTCATCGGCGCAAACGGAACCATTGCCGTGTTTTTTGCCGGTTACTGGATGGGCAACACGGATTTTGTATTCCGGCGCGGCCTTTCGCATTTTATTTCCGGCCTTTCCTCGTTTGCCAATATGTTCGTCTTCCTTTTGCTCGGTCTGCTCGTATTCCCCAAATCGATGATCCAGGTATGGCATCATGGCATCATCCTCGCGCTGGCGCTGATTTTTGTTGCACGGCCGCTGACGGTTTTTCTCTGCACCGCGCCTTTCCGCTTTACGGCAAAAGACAGGGTATTCATTTCCTGGGGAGGATTGAAGGGCGCCGTCCCCATTATCCTTGCTACATATCCGGCGGCTTACGGACTGGATCCCGACGGCATGATTTTCAACATCGTATTTTTCGTCGTGCTGTTTTCCTGCTCGCTGCAAGGCACCACACTGTCCTCTTTGGCTAAAAAGCTGAATCTTTCGGTTCCGCCGAAAACGCATTCCCCGTATTCGCTGGAACTGTTTGCGCTGGATAAAACGGATTTTGACGTTATCGACCTGGAGATTCATCCTGAATCGCCGTGGAACGGCAGGCGGCTGAAAGATTTAGCCCTGCCGGAAGACATCGTCGTCTCATCGATGGTACGCAACGGGAAAATCATGTCGCCGCGCGGCAACACCATGATTCAGAATAAAGACATCCTGTTCCTGATGGGTACGCCGGAACGCATCCATGAAGCGGCCAGCAGCGGCGGGGCGGAAATTCCGTCTGAAAAAGAATCCGATCCGGAGCTGCACGGAGAAAATCCCGAAGCGGAAAACACAGGCAGTCCGGAAGGCGGACCGGACGGCGCAGACAGCAGCACGCAGACGGATTGAGTCCGCGCGCATTCTTGTCCTTTTTTGGATATGCCCGTTATACTCCCGGAAAGAAATTCACCGGAAATGTAAAGAGCAAAAATACAAGGAGACGTCATGCCGGATCAAGACAACAGCCCGGTCTGGGTAAAATGGGAAAAGAAATTCGAACTGGGAATTCCTGCCATCGATGAACAGCACCGCCATCTGGTCGGCTTATGCAACCAGCTGCACAGCGAAATCATGAGCCGGCGTTCACCGGACGGGAAAGCCTGGAGGGTGGCGCTGTCGGAAGCGTTGCGTGAAACCGTCAGCTACACGCGCACGCATTTCCATTTGGAAGAAAAGCTGATGGAAGCAGCCGGCTACGGAAATCTGCCGGGACACAAAAACCGGCACCAGGAATTTGTAGACACCATCAGCCGCACGCTTTCCGGTTTTGACCAGACAAACCTGCAGTCCGCCCTGGATTTTTCCAAATTCCTTTACGAATGGATTCTGGAGCACATTGCGTATGAAGATAAGCTCTATGTAAAACCCGTGATGGAATACCTGGCTTCCGGACGCAAGGCGTAATTCATCCGTAAAACAAGCGAGGAAAATATGAATCAGCAGAGCAATCTTTTGATTTGGGATAAAAAATTCGAACTTGGAATTCCCGCCATCGACGCCCAGCACGAGCATCTGGTGGAACTGTGCAACAATCTTTACCAGAGCATTATCCGCCAAAAAGATGCGGGAGCCGAAGGCTGGCAGGTTGCCCTTTCCGAAGCGCTGCGCGAAACGGCAGGATACATCGTCATTCACTTCCGTGATGAAGAAAAACTGCTGAAAGCCGCCGGTTATGCAAACTTTGCACCGCACCGCCAGCGGCATCAGGAATTCATTGCCAAAACCACGGAAACCATCACCAATTTTGACAAAGCGACGTTCCAGACTGCATTTGACTTTGTCAAATTCCTTTACGACTGGATTCTGCGCCACATTGCCTACGAAGACAAACTTTACGTAAAAACCGTGCTGGAATTTTCCCGGCAGCGCGCGGCGCAGGGCTGACACAAAACACGCCTGCATCCGCGCACAGCCGCACCGCTTCACGCAGCAGGGCAAAAAAAAGCAGTTCCCCCGCCGTACCCCGGATGAAAATCCGGCTATACATGCGGGCAACCGCTTTCCGTTTTCCGCCGGCAGCTGCTGCTCCGGCGGCGTTCAACGGCTCAGAAAACCGGCACAACCTCGCCGTTCGGGTACCGCTCCGCAATAAAAGCGCGGATTTTTTCGCTGCACAGCGCCTGCACCAGCGCCGTAATGCGGGGGTCGGTTTCGCTGCCGGCGCGCACTGCGATGATATTCACATAAGGGGAATCCGCGCCTTCCACAAACAGCGCGTCGTCCTGAATCGAAAGCCCGGCGGGGATAGCGTAGTTACCGTTGATGACAGCGGCGTCCACATCTTCCAGTACGCGGGGAAGGGAAGCGGCTTCAATCTCGCGGAACGTCAAAGCCGAAGGATTGGAAACAATGTCGAGCGGCGTAGCCGTGATACCGGCGTCCGCATCCAGCGTAATCAGACCGGCAGATTGCAGCAAAAGCAGCGCACGCCCTTCGTTGGTCGGATCGTTGGGGATTGCAATCACACCGCCGGCCAAATCTGCCGGGGAAGCCGCGCCTTTACGGGAATACAGCGCCATCGGTTCAATGTGGATACCGCCGGCGTTTGTCAGATGATAGCCGCGCTCCGCGTTGAAAGATTCCATGTAAGGAAGATGCTGGAAAAAGTTGGCGTCAATCTGCCCGCTTTCCAGAGCCTCGTTGGGCGTCACATAATCCGTAAACTCAATCACTTCCAGCGTGTAACCCGCCGCAGCAAGATCTTCCACCACCAGATTCAGCATTTCCGCATGCGGTTCCGGCGTAGCGCCCACTTTCAGCACGGAAGTATCCCCGTCTTTGGAACCGCCTGCAAACGCAAAACCGGCCAAAAACACAGCGGCGAAAAAAACAAACATCGCTTTTTTCATTTTTGTTTCTCCTTTTCTTTCTATTTCATCCGGGTCATCCGGAGATGAAATGTACAACACACAGTCAACGGCGGGCCAGCAGGGCAGCGCTGATTTTAGAACCGGCCAGCTGGATCAGTTCCACCAGTACCAGAATCACCACAACCGAAACGGCCATAACTTCCGGGCGGAAACGCTGGTATCCGTAGCGGATAGCCAGATCGCCCAAGCCGCCGCCGCCGATCGCGCCTGCCATCGCAGAATAACCGATCAGATTGATGATGGTCAGCGTAATGCCGGAAACCAGCGAGGGCATGGCTTCCGGTAAAAGCACTTTAACGATTATTTGGAAATCCGTTGACCCCATTGCCCGCGCAGCCTGAATCACGCCGGGATCCACCTCTTTGAGCGCAGTTTCGATGATACGGGCCACAAACGGCGCGGCCGCTATCGAAAGCGGCACTATGGTTGCGGCGGTACCGATACTCGTGCCGATCAGAATCCGGGAAAGCGGGAACAGCAAAATCATCAGGATGAGGAACGGGAACGAACGCAGGGCGTTGACAATCCGCGTCAGAATCTGATTGAAAACCGGCCGGGGCAGAATTCCGCCTGCCGGATCGGTGACACAAAGCAGCACGCCCAGCGGCAAACCGAGCACCAGCGAGAAAAACGTGGAGGCAAACACCATGGCCAACGTCTGCAGCGTCGCCGTCCATACCAGCGTGCAAAGGGAATTCAAGTCCATGCTTCCGCCTCCGTTGCTTTTTCCACCAGAACGCCTTCACTGCGCAGATAATCGAGCGCACGCGCCAGTTCTTCCTTGGAACCGGAAAGATCCGTCAGCAGCGTGCCTATATTCTGTTCCGGGAGATGCTGGATTCCTCCGGCGCGGATGTTGAATTCCACGTCGAATTTTCTGGCCAGCCTGCTCAGCACCGGCTCTCCGGTCATATCCCCGACAAAGCGCAGGATGTATTCGCCGCCTTCTTCCGACCAGCGTACAAGCCCGGAAGCAGGCTTGCTGTCCTCCGCATGGGAACCGCCTGGCAAAAGGTTTGCCAGGAAACTGCGCGTCACCGGAGACTGCGGGCGCGTAAAAATTTCTTCTACGGTGCCCGTTTCCGCGATGCGCCCGTCGTCCAGAACCGCGACAAAATCGCAGGCGTCCCGCACAACTTCCATCTGATGGGTGACCATCACCACGGTCAAATTCATTTTCCGCTGGATTTCGCGGATCAGATCCAGGATAGAACGCGTTGTACCGGGATCCAGCGCGCTGGTGGCTTCATCGCAAAACAGCACGTCCGGATTATTGGCCAGCGCACGCGCAATGGCTACGCGCTGTTTCTGTCCCCCGGAAAGCCTGCTGACCGGCGAAGAAGCCCGGTCGGAAAGCCCGACCAACCCGAGCAGGTTTTCCACACGGCGGTTGATTTCCGCGGCGGGCAAACCGCAAATTTCCAGCGGGTATGCTACATTTTTAGCCGCCGTCCGCGAAGAAAACAGGTTGAAATTCTGGAAAATCATGCCGATCCGCCGCCGCCGCGCAGTCAGGGCACGTCCGTCCAGCGTATCCACGCGCTCCCCGTCGTACAGTACCGCGCCGGAATCCGGTTTCTCCAGAAGGCTCATGATGCGGACAAGCGTCGATTTTCCCGCCCCGCTTTTGCCGATGATACCGAACACGGAATTCGGCTCCACAGACAGACTGACCCCGTTGACAGCGGGAATATCCGCGCCGGAACTGCTCCGGTAAACCCGGACAAGATTTTCCAAATTGATACGCACGAAGGAATTATAGAACCAACGGCGGTTTTAAGTCAACGCAGGGAAAAATTGCGTATATGCGGCAAGCTGTGCGCTAATCCAGGACAAAATCCCGGATTACGCCCTGCACCTGCGCTGTCGCCTCATGGACACGGACAGAAGCCTGCTTCACTTTTGCTTCGCAGTCTTTCAGCTTCACGATTGCGTCCAAAATCATACGGTTACCCGCAGTCTGCTCGGAAACAGAAGTTTTAATCTGCAACCCCATATCCTTCACTTCTGCCGAAAGCCGGACGATATTTTCAAATTCCGTGCGCGTGGAAACCGTCTTTTCAAAAGCAGAATCAATAACCGATTTCATGTCTTTGACCACACCGGCTATTTTTTTTGCTTCCCTACCGGAATTTTCCGCCAGTTTGCGGATTTCAGCCGCGACCACGGAAAAGCCTTTTCCGCTCTCTCCGGCGTGTGCCGCTTCAATAGCGGCATTCATCGCCAACAGGTTGGTTTGCGCAGAGATGGATTGAATGACACGGCTCATTTCAGCCAGACCGCCGGAACTTTGCTCCACCAAACCGACAAGGCGGCCCACTTCATCCAAATCCGTTTGTCCGGCAGATGTGGCGCCGTCCAGCCTGCCTGTGGTGTCAAAACTCTTGTTAATCGTATCTTCAATAGAGTGAATACTGCTGACCATTTCTTCCACAGCGGAAGAAGAGGAAGATACAATGTCCGTCATCTCGTCGGTAATCCGTACCAGTTCATCCACACTGTTTTGCGTGACTTCCAGATTGGAAAGTCCCGCTTCCGTAACTTTATTCACCTGCGACCGGATTTCCTTCCGGGAATTCTCGTGTATAATCTGAATTTGACGCAGCATATAATGATAACAGTTTTCTTTTTTATTTTTACCGTTGAAAACAGCAACCGCCATATTCCGGCAAGTACCATAGCCGCATGAATCGCAATCCAGAAAATCTTCCGGTTTTATTTTTCCCATACCGGCGTAGATTTCATTAAGCTGTTCCGCAGAAGGGATTCTCAGGCGGCCGCGTACTTCCTGACTCCGGTCCGTATATCTACGGGTGCAGGCATCTTTCTTCCAAAAATGCGATATGGTATTTTCCAATTTTTTCTGCGCAGATTTTTCCGACCATCCTTTGGCGCGCCAATATTTTACATTGGCGGCACTGCGTTTCTCCACAAAATTTTCCACCCTGTCCAGCGGAAGCCCGGTACGGCCGGGTTCCGTTCCCGGCCCGCAGTTACAGCCTTTATTGCAACTGAGGCAATCTACCAGCACATAGGGAAGTTCCGCCTTTTCCGAAATTTCCCGGGCAAGACCCTGAAAATACTCCGCCATCTCCGGCTGGCCTTCAATTTTCCGCGTAATCCTGCGGATACCGGGCTCTATCCGTTCCGCCGTGCGCAAAAGCCCGCCGGGCAAAGAATACAACGCGCCGCGTTCGGCAGGCGGATTCTCATAAGGCACTTTAGGAAACGAAGGCAGGCGGACGCCGTTCCCTTCCATCCATGCATGAATGGAACGCATGGTTACGTTGTAATCCCCGCGGCCATTTCCGTCAAATTCGCGGCGTTTGGCGTAACAGGGAGATATTGCCGCTACAGCACAATCGTTGTACTGCGGATAAAAATCACGGATCATCTGCACCGTATGCCCCATCGGACTATCCACCGGGGCAAGATACGGCAAAAGATCGCTTTGGTATAATTCAATGTAACTGACCAGCGCCGGACATGGCTGGGAAATCACCAACGGCGGTTTTTTTTCTTTTATATATTCACAATACGATTTTGACGTCAGTTCCGCGCCAAAGCTGACGTCAAACACGGCGCGCACGCCAATGGATTTCAGCCAGCCATTCAATTCCAATTCCATGCCTTGAAACTGCACGGTCGCGGCCGGAGCCACAATGGCCACAATATTTTTACCGGTCCGCAAATCATCCATGAATGAAGAAAAATCATCCAAGCCGTGGCGCGCGCCGTGCGTACAAGCCGCAATGCAGGCGCCGCAACCGATACAAAGCGTATGATCAACGTCTACATAGTCGCCCGCCCCGTTATTGCAAAA
>JADIMS010000151.1 GCA_017694555.1 Candidatus Avitreponema avistercoris | reverse complement strand
ATACGATGGTATACCCGTTTCCGGCTTGTGTAAAGACACTACATGTATAAATTTGTGATTAAATCCACTTATTCTGCGGTTTTTTCCGGACAATCCCTGCGTAAAATCTTCCGCCTGATCTTAATCGTCGGTTCCCGCCGCGCTGAGGGTAAAGCGGCCGTCTTCGCTCTTGGCGGTGGCGCGGACGTCGCTGACCGGATTCCAGGAAACCGAAAAAGCCAGTTCCGGCGAAAACTCGTAGCGCGGCCGCCCGCCTTCCGTGCGCAATTCGGGCGTAATCACGGCTTTGAAAGTGGCCGTCCAGTCATGCAGGTAATGGTTCATTTCCATTTCCAGCGTTTTCAGCTTGAATCCGCTTTCCCGCCTGTCCTGCGCGTCCCAAAAATTGAACGACTTAGCCAAATCCACCAGGATATTCCGCTCGCCGGGAATTTCCACGGGCAGCCCCATCCATTTCTGGAAGTAGCGGGCAAGCACCGAATTCGTACTGGTGGAACGGAACGTCAAATCAAAGATGTCGTGAATCTGAACCGTGATTTCCGGAGTGAAATTGAAATTGCTTTCGGTTTGCCGTACAAGGTTGAATTCGAGGCCGGCGTTGAATCCCGCCTGCACGGTAATCCGGTTTTTCCAAAATTGCAGGCGGAAAGGCTGGGCAATGTTGGACCACGAAATTCCGCAGGCGTAGGGCTTAAACTGCGGTTCCGCGCCTTCGGCCACCCAGCCCTGCCCTTCTTTCAGCGTATACTGGATGGCGTTGTTGACGGTGTAATATGCCGAAAATTTGCTGTGCGCAAGACGGACGGACAGCGTGGACGGCTCTTCCTCGTTCATGTCGTGCGTATATTCCTGGCTGAACGTAAAACCGAGCGGCAAATACCAGGAAACGTTTGCGGTCAGCGGATCCCACAGCCATTCCAAACCGCCCGCGGCGTTTTCTTCTTCCTGGTATGCGCCGTTGGCCGCAAAAGAACCGAAAAACCACGAAAGTTCCAGCCCGGCACCGTATGAACGGAGCAGCGGGGAAAGGTCAGAGGACACTGTCAGTTTTTCTTCATAGCCTGCGACGTCCAACCCGATCACGGCGGAAAGACTGTGTTCATCCACAAAAGCGTCGTCCCATTGCATCCAGCGTACTTCCCAGGCGGGATCAGCTGCAGTCCCGGTGAATTCTTTGTGCAGGATGTCTCCGGTAAAATTCCAGCCGATTTCCACCGGATAAAGCATTTCACTGCGGGCGAACGGACGGACGCGCAGTTCATTGTCCGTTTGCAGCGAAAAGACGCTGTTGCGCCAGTCGCTCAGCAGAACGCTGTTGCGGCTGGCTTCGCTGGCATAAACACGGTCCGAAAGGTAAAAATGGTCTTCCACCGTATTGTAGAAATTGAGCCCGGAGGAAAAATGCACGGTATCCCGGCTCCAGGAATAATCGCCCAGCAGGCGCAGGGGAGTCTGGATACGGTAGAAAAGCGAAGAAAAGTCGCGGAACGACACGTCGCCGGGTTCCGTCCAGGCGGTAACGTCAAAGTTGGATTCATACGCAAACGACGGGGTAAAATCCCACGTCAGCGAGTAGCGGCCCACGCCGCTTCCGGAAGACATGGCCAGTTCCCCGGCGCGTCCGGCAGGCAGGGCCGGCAAAAAGCGTTCTGCGGGCGTGGTTCCCGCTGAAGGCGCGCGGGTTACCACCGCCGCGGCAAGTTCTTCTTCCGCGGCTTCCAGCACGGCGGCAATTTCCGCCTCTTCTTCTCCGGTCAGTTCTATGCCGGAAGCTGCCAGCAAAGCCCGCTCTGTTCCGGTCAGCGTCACCCCCGCGCTTTGCAGCACCGCCAGATCCCGCGCGGCAAGTTCTTCTTCCGCGGCGCGCAGGCGGAGCAAATCCGCAATTTCCGGCGTTTCCCCTTCCCTGTATTGTTCCGCAAGTTCTTCAACCGTAAATTCCGGATCGTCTTCCGCTTCCGCCAAAAGCAGCGCCAGAATTTCCGGCAATGCGCCGGCCCCGGGCTCCCCGGCGGATTCCTGTTCCGCCGCAATTCCGCCGGTTCCGGATTCCGCAGCCGTTCCGTTCCCTGTATCCGGCCCGTTTTCCGGTTCCGTAACCCCGGCGGTTGGATCCGGCGGGAGGAACGGATTGGACAGCCGCTGCAAATCCGGCGCGGCTTTTTCCTGCAGGCTGCTGCGGGCGGCGGGGGTTTCCGAAGACAAGAGCGTACCGGCTGCACGGAACGAAACCGCGGGGCGGAAATATTCCGGATAAAAAAACGAACGTTCCGGCGCGTAGGTCAGATCTTCCCCGGAGAGCGCGCGGTTTCGCATGGAAGAAAAGGAAACTTCCGCCGAAAACGAAGAAACCGAAAGCGATGTAATCCACGGGGAAAGGAAGGAGACGTCGGGCGTGAACGAGCCGTACAAACGCCAGTCAAACGACGTTTCCGTCGTGATGTCGTCATCGCCCTGCGCCAGTTCGCTCTGGTTCATCAGGAAATCCACCCAGTTCAGCGTTTCCGACCGGTCCGTAAAATCCTGCTTGAAATACGGATCCGAAACAAACGGCATAGAAAGGCGCAGCGAAAACACGGGGTCGTCCGACGTCAGCGCAAAATTACCCCGGTAGCGGAACGGCAGCCGCATACCGCCCATCCAGCCGTAATCCTTGCGCCGGGTTCCGTCCTGTGCATACGGACTGTAAAATCCCGCCGAATTGAGCGGATACAGCGTGCGGGAAAAACCGGCGTCAGCGGCAATGCTTACGGAATCGGGCCAGCGTGCGTCCGGCGTAAACGAGCCGTCAATACCTGCCAGCACGCCCAGACCGGAATAGGCGTCCAGTTTCAGTTTGAAGTAATCGGGGTCAGGGTCTGTCAGGCGCTCCGCCGTATTGCGCAGGAACAGTCCGTCGCGTTCCTGGCGGTATGCCGCGCCGCTGTCCAAAAAATTGGAAAGGGAGCCGGATTCTTCCGAACCGGGATCGGGCGGCGGCTTTTGCCCGTACAGGTATGTTGTGGTCTGCACAAAGAAGCCTTCCCGGTTCCGGTAGCCGAATACCGGATGAAACACCATCTCGTCGCCGGGATAATAAAAAAACGGAACATAAAACACCGGCAGCGGCCCGATGAACAGAATGCCATTCAGCAAAGCCAGCTCGTTGCCCGGCAGCATCCAGATGCGGGAAGCGCGCAGCGTCCAGTGCGGCTCTTCAGCGTCGCAGGAGGTCAGCACGCCGTTCCGGAAAGCGATGGTGGAACCCGAATCGCGCCCGGCGGCTTCCGCGCGGACAATAAACGGATCCGCGTCTTCCTGGCCGGAGTCGCGCGTAAACACGCCGTCCAAAAACACGCCCTGCATTTTGGCGATGTTGAACAGCATCGCCCCGCCGCGGAATATTTCGCCGCTTTCCCCTTCTTCCCCGGAAACCGCGCCGCCGCGTTCGTAACGTACATTTCCCCGCGCTTCCAGCATTTCCCGTGCGCGGTCATAGATGATTTCGTCCGCAGAAATGCGGAATATCCCGTCCCCGTCGGAAACCGAAATGACCGCGCCGCCGCGGAATACCGTCACGGTTTTTTCGCTGCCGGTCAGCTCATCCGGAACGTTTTCGCTTTCCACCGTATAAGCGGATTCTACCGTCACGGTGCGTTTTTCCCCGTCTTCCTGCGCGGCAAGGACAGCCGGAAAAACAGCCGCCCAAGCGGACAAAGCGGAAAACAATATACGCAGCGTCAGGCGGAAGCGGGGCATACCGAAAAAGGGCTCCGTTTCAGCGGCGTTCCCGGCGCAGCATATCGCCAATATACTTGCCGGTAAACGAGGCTTTGCAGCGGGCCACTTCTTCCGGCGTTCCTTCGGCGACAATCCGGCCGCCATTCACACCGCCTTCCGGGCCGAGGTCGATAATCCAGTCCGCCTGCAAAATCACATCCAGATTGTGTTCAATCATCACAATCGTATTCCCCTGCCCGGCCAGGCGCTGCAGCACTTCCATCAGCTGGCGGATATCCGCAAAATGCAGGCCGGTTGTCGGTTCATCCAGAATGTACAGCGTTTTGCCGGTGGAACGGCGGGAAAGTTCGTCAGCCAGTTTGACGCGCTGCGCCTCGCCGCCGGAAAGCGTTAAGGCGGACTGTCCCAGTTTGACGTAACCCAAACCGACAGAGCACAGCGTTTCCAGCTTGCGGGCAATATGGGGAATGGCGCCGAAAAAAGCGCAGGCTTCTTCTATCGTCATTTCCAGAACGTCGCTGATGTTTTTCCCTTTATATGTAATATCCAGCGTTTCGCGGTTAAACCGCTTGCCCCGGCACACATCGCAGGTAATGTACACGTCCGGCAGGAAATTCATTTCGATGGTGAGCGTACCGTCGCCCTTGCAGTGTTCACAGCGCCCGCCGGGAACATTAAACGAAAAGCGGCCGGGCTTAAAGCCGCGCGCCTTGGACTCCGGCAAACTGGCGTATAAATCCCGGATACCGCTGAACACACCGACATAGGTGGCCGGATTGGAACGCGGCGTGCGCCCGATGGGACTCTGGTCGATGTTGATTACTTTATCAATGTTTTCCAGTCCGCTGATCCGGCGGAAAGATTCTTCCTGCCCGCCGTGCGCCAGCGGGGAACCGGAAAGACGCGCGGCAACCGCCGGATACAGTACGTCCGAAAGAAGCGTGGACTTGCCGGAACCGGAAACGCCGGTGATGCAGGTGAAAGCGCCAAGCGGAATCCGCACATGGATATCCTGCAGATTGTGTTCGTGCACGCCTTCCAAAACCAGGAAATGCCCGTTGCCCGGACGGCGTTCCGCAGGAATATCCATTTTCAGCGTACCGGCCAGATATTGTCCGGTCAGGCTTTCTTTTACGCGCATCACTTCCTGCGGCGTTCCCTGCGCCACAACGGAACCGCCGTGTACGCCTGCGCCGGGCCCCATATCCACAAGATAATCCGCTGTGCGCAGCGTCTGTTCATCGTGCTCCACCACCACGAGCGTATTGCCCAGGTCGCGGAGGTACAGCAGCGTGTCAATAAGCCGCTGGTTGTCCCGCTGATGCAGACCGATGGACGGCTCATCCAGAATGTACAGCACGCCCATCAGTCCGGAGCCAATCTGCGTAGCCAGCCGGATCCGCTGCGCTTCGCCGCCGGAAAGCGTAGCCGCCTGCCGCTCCAGCGTCAGGTAATCCAGCCCGACGTTGCGCAAAAACGAAAGCCGCGCCTGAATCTCTTTCAGAATCTGGGCAGAAATAGCGGCCTCCGTCTCGGTGAGGCGCAGCGTGCGGAAAAACTCTACGGAATCCGCCACAGAAAGGCTGGTCAGCTCATGAATGTTTTTACCGCCGACCGTTACGCCGAGAACCTCCGGGCGCAGGCGTTTACCGCCGCACACTTCGCACACCCGGTCCGTCATGTAGCGTTCCAGGCTTTCCCGCTGGGCGTTGGAATAGCTTTCATTGTAGCGCCGCTTCATATCTGCCAGAATGCCCGGCCACGGCTGGTTGTAGCGGCTTTTGTGGCTGCCGTCGCGGTTCACGTACGTCCATTGCAGCGCAGTATCCCCGGTGCCGGAAAAAAGCGCCTCGCGCTGTTTTTTGGTCAGCGATGAAAGCGGCGCCGAAAGGGAAAAGCCGTACGTTTCCGCCAGCGCCGCAAAACGCGCACGGTTCCACGCGCTGTCCGGGTTATAGGGCGCAATACCGCCTTCGTCAAAAGAAAGGCTCCAGTCGGGGATAATCCGCGCGGGGTCAAATTCCTGCTTGAATCCGAGTCCGGCGCACGACGGACAGGCGCCCAGCGGATTGTTGAACGAAAACAGCCGCGGCTGCAATTCCGGTATGGAAATGCCGCAGTCCGGGCAGGCGTTTTTCTGCGAAAAGAAAACTTCTTCGGTTCCGCCGTCTTCGTTTTGCCGGACAACCAGCAGAATACCGTCCGCGCAGGAAAGCGCCGTTTCAACGGATTCCGCCAGCCGTTTGCGCACGCCGGGCGAAAGGACAATCCGGTCGACAATCACCTCAACCGTATGTTTCTTCTGTTTGTCCAGCCGGATTGGTTCGTCCAGACTGACCGGCACGCCGTCAATGCGGGCGCGGGTAAATCCGGCGCGCTGGATATCCGCCAGCACTTTCTGGTGTTCGCCCTTCTTTCCCCGCAGCAAAGGCGCAAGCAGCTGGATCCGGGTACCTTCCGGCCATGCCGCCAGCGCCGCCACAATCTGATCAACGGACTGCTCGCAGATTTCCCGCCCGCAGGACGGACAGTGCGCTTTCCCGGTACGGGCGAACAGCAGCCGGTAATAGTCGTAAATTTCCGTCACCGTACCGACGGTGGAACGCGGATTGCGGTGCGTGGACTTTTGTTCGATGGAAATCGCCGGCGAAAGTCCTTCGATGTAATCTACATCGGGCTTGTCCATCCGTCCCAAAAACTGGCGGGCATAGGACGAAAGGGATTCCACATACCGGCGCTGGCCTTCCGCAAACAGCGTGTCAAAAGCAAGGGAAC
Organism: Candidatus Avitreponema avistercoris; assembly: GCA_017694555.1. Classification (GTDB taxonomy): domain Bacteria; phylum Spirochaetota; class Spirochaetia; order Treponematales; family Treponemataceae; genus Avitreponema; species Avitreponema avistercoris. Next base: position 831 of record JADIMS010000151.1, on the reverse strand, counting down.
TTTTTCCCGAACCGGAAAGGCCGGAAATCACAATCAGTTTTCCGCGCGGAAGGTCAAGATCGACATTCTTCAGATTATGCTCGCGCGCGCCGCGGATGACGATTTTTCCCGCGTCGGGGGAAGAAGCGGAGGATGCCATACCCGGATGATACCCGTAAAAAAAAGAAAATACAAGGCTTCCGCGCAACCGCGTATGCGCCGGTTTACCAATGCCGGAAAGCCTTGACGTTTCCTCCGTATTGGAGTATAGTCACACGCACGGGCGCTTAGCTCAGATGGTACGAGCGTCTGGTTTACACCCAGAATGTCGGGAGTTCGATCCTCTCAGCGCCCAAATGGACTTACATATGCTGAAATTCCGGAGCGGAGTACTGGCCGCCGTCCGGGATTTTTTTTCCTCGCGCGGGTATCTGGAAACCGATACGCCCGCGCTGGCGCCGGCCCTCATTCCGGAAAGCTGTCTGGAAGTATTCCGCACGGAGTATCTGCCGCCGGACGGCGGGCCGCCGGTTCCGCTTTTTCTGCTGCCTTCCCCGGAACTGTATCTGAAAAAGCTGCTCGCGGCGCACCGTGTGCCGCTGTTCCAGATTTCCAAATGTTACCGCAACTGCGAATCCCGCGGACAGCAGCACAGTCCGGAATTCACAATGCTGGAATATTACCGCACGGACGCAGACGCTGCGGATATGCTGCGCGAGACGGAAGAGCTGCTCCTGGGTTTGCGGGAAAAAGCCGTGCAGCAGGGTTTTTCCCCGTCTGCGTTTCCGGACGGCGGGAAAACCGTTTTCCGGCGCATGACGGTGGACGAAGCCTTTACTGCCTGGGCCGGCT
>JADIMS010000150.1 GCA_017694555.1 Candidatus Avitreponema avistercoris | reverse complement strand
GGCTCACGCAGCCGGGGGTTCCGGCCCGCGCCGTATGCCGGGCAACCGGGATAACCGGGACGGCGGCGACGGCATGACATACAATCCGTTTGCCGAACTGCTGAAAGGCAGAAAATAAACGGGCGGCGTGCGCTTGCATCAGCATCAACCGGCGGATACGCTCTCCGCCAAAGCTTTATCCCGGCTTGCGGAGGGAATCCGCATACTGGATATTCCGCCGCAGCCGGAATCCCTTCCCTGCGGAATTGCCGTCTGCGGGGCTGAAACGCTTTTCCGGCTCTGTTCCGGTTATCTGGAGGAAATTGCGCTGTTTAACCGGACGCTGGGGCTTGTCGCTTCAGACTGCACCACAGCGGAAGGCCGCACAGAAGTGGTTGTCCGGCATATTCTGGACAGTCTCGCGCCCTGGCGTATGCTGGCGGCGGAACTGGCAGCCCGTGTGCCCGGGCGGGATTTTTCTGCCGATCCGCTTTCCTTGGGCGATGCAGGCAGCGGCGGCGGGTTTCCCGGATTGCCGCTGGCCATGCTTTTTCCCGGCATACGGTTTTCCCTGCTGGAACGGATGGAAAAACGCTGTGTGTTTTTGCAGGACTGCCGGGCGGTTTTGGCTTTGGAAAATGTTTCCGTGGTGAACCGGGAAATTGAAAAAATCACCTCCGGGCAGTTTGACGCGGTAACATTCCGGGCCTTCCGCCCGCTGGAAAAGAAAATCCGCTCTGCGCTTTTGCGTCTTTTGCGCGCACCGGATCCGGCATCCAAAAGCGCAGGCGGTTTTCTTGCGGCCTGGAAAGGAAAAGCGGCGTCCGTCCGTGCAGAAACCGAAATTATGCGGAAAGAAGGCTTTTGCGGGACAATCCGCGCAGAAGCGGTTTCCGTTCCGTTTTTGAAAGAAGAACGGCATCTGGTGCAGATTGCGCCGGAGCCGGAAAAAAGCGGTTATTTCCCGGAAAGCTGACGGCCGGAATCCACGCGGTCCAGAATCCGCTTCAGGGAATCTTTATTGTATAAGTCGATCGGCCGTCCTTCGATAAAGCGCTTGGATTCCTCGGAAAACATGCCCGCTGAAAAACAAATGCCGCGTCCGGCTTTCAGATCTTTGATCCTGCCGTACAAATCCCGGAGGGAAAGCTCCCCGATGACACCCTGCGACCGGAAAAAGCGGAAAATGACAATATCCGCCCATTTCGGCGTATCGATGTCCGTTACAATGTCCGTATAATCGCCAAGCACGGAAATCTCCGTCACTTTTACCTTGGCATTTGTGTAAAACTGTGAAACGATTTTCCGGCACAGCATAGTGAATTCGCTTTGGTTGGCGAGCAAATACGTCTGCAAATTCCGGTTATTATTCAGCTCCTGATAGCGGGCAATCAGCGTGCTGACGTCCTTATAGCCGGGACGGATCCGCTGGATGTCTTTCAGAAGAACGGTCGCCCGGCCCAATTCCTGCATTTTGATGAGCAAAAGCGCGTACCGGTAGCGCATTTCGATGGCAATATCCGTCGAAAGATTGGGGTGTTTGAGCCCGATTTCAAAGTCCTCTGCGGCTTTTTCGTTCATTTCCATCTGCGTATGAATGATGCCGGAGTAAAGCGCCGCCTGCGGGCCAAAAACGGGGTCCGCACGCAAATGAACGAAAACTTTCAGCGCCCGGTCCATGCCGCCCGTTTCGTAAAAACATTCGCCCATGGAAAAAAGCGCTTCTTTGTCTTCGGGATAAACTTCCAGAACTTTACGCAGAACCATCAGGGCTTCCCGGTAATGATTCAGTTTTTGGAGAACCAGTCCGAGACAGCGGCGCGCCTGTATGTTTTCCGGATTTGCCGTCACAGCGGCCCGGAGCAGCGGCGCGGCTTTTTCGTAATCTTTTTCAAGGTACAGCACATATCCCAGATTGTAGTTCAGTTCCGGATCGGACGGCCGGATTCTCCGCGCCGCCAGCAAGCCTTTTTTTGCGGCGTCCATGCGGTTCAGTTTCAGCGCACAAATTCCGTAGCGCAGTGTGCATTCAAATTCGTCTATTTCCCCGGGATGGGAAGACGCCAGGCTGGAAAGCGAATTATAGGCGCTGAATGCCTTTTCCCAGTTTTGTTCTTCGTAATACAGCCCGCCGATTGCCAAAAGTGCCTGCACATCGCGGGGGTTTTGCGCCAGTTTTTGGCTTGCATTCCTGATGATGGCAGCCCGGTCTTTCCGCAAAGGTTTTTTGGCGCCGGTCAGGTCCCTGCCCTTTGTCAGCTGCAACAAAAGGAAAGAAACCAGCGCAATAGCGAGAAAAACTGCAACAAGTGTTATAGTAGAATTCATTCTTATAATGTATTATGATAGGAAGACCGTTGTGTGTCAACAATGCAATTCGGCGAAACTGCCGGGACACAAAAGGGGGTTTATATGAATTCCGGTTCCATAGGCATCAAACTGGCGGATAATCAGTTTTTTCCGATTATGGACGGCGGGCATGAAGGAAGCAAAATTCTGGAATTGACCACCGTCCGGGAAAACCAGGGCAGCGTGCAGATTCATCTTTACCGTTCCAAAGATTCGGCTCCGAACCAGACAATCGACGGAACGGAGTATATTGGAACGCTTATCATTGAAGATATTTCCGAAAAACCCGCAGGTGTTCCCACGATTGAGCTGAAAATCAATCTGGATGCGGACAACAATCTGTCTGCCGAAGCCCGCGATCTGGATTCCGGCAGCCGGCAAAGCCTGAATGTGTCGTTGAAAACGCTTTCACAGGATGCGCTTGAGCCCCTGCCGGATTTTGATTTGACGGATTTTGACGGGGAAAGTGCCGTCACCGGAATTCCGGCGCTGGATGATTTCGATTCTTTGGGAAGCGCGGATTCTGTCCCCGGAATGGAAGACACAGCGGCGGACAGCACACCCCCGCCGGAAGAAATCCGTTTTGACGATGTGTTGGAAGACCCGGATCCCGCTTCCGCCCAGGTGCCGGACGGCCTGTACGACCGGCACCCCGCCGCACGGCGGAAGGAGCGGAAAGGAATTTTTTTGCCGGCCTGGCTTTGCGTGCTGATTTTGGTAGTCGGTATCGCCGCGCTGGCCGCCGCGCTGCTTTTTGCATGGAAGCTGTTCTTTTCCGGTGCGCCGGATGCAGAAAAGCCTGCTGTGGCTGCGGTGGAAACACCCGCGCCGGATGAGCCGCTTCCGCCGCCTCCTTCGCCAACGCCTGTTCCGGAACCCGAACCCGAACCTATGCCGGAGCCTGAACCTACGCCGCCGCCGGTTTCCGAAGAGGATTCCGCCGGAGTGGAAGTGGTGGAACCGGAACCGCCGGTTGTACCGGAACCCGCCCCGGTTAAGCCGGAAAATGTGTATTATTTGATTAAATGGGGCGATACGCTTTGGGATTTGGCGGAAACTTATTACCGGAATCCCTGGCAGTATGCGTATATTGCGCGCTACAATGGTATCCGGAATCCGAATCTGATCATCGCCGGCCGGCATCTTGTGATTCCGGCAGAATGATTTGCCCATGCGCCTGTTCCTGCTTCTTTGTTTTTTCGCCGGCGTGTTTTTGCCGTCCTGTTCCGGGTTTTCGGCCGGCGGACTTCCGGAACAGGAACTGAAGCAGGCATTGGCGGCCGGCGATTTCTCTTTTGCCGCCGCTGTTTCCCCTGCGGAAGCCCGCACTGCCGCAGGGACGGCGCCGGAGAAAACCCTGCTGACGGCTTTGCATTTGCTGCGGGCCGGGGAACACGGAACGTCCCGCGCGGCGGGCGTTTTACTGGAAGCGCTTGCCGGATTTTCCCGGGATGACGCAGGCAGGCTTTGTGCTGCGGATACGCGTCTGGTGCAGAAAATTCCTGTTTTGCCGCGGACGGCGGCTTTGTTTTTGCTTTGCCGGATGGCCGGGGAATTTGCGGCGGACAGCGGAACGCTTTCTGCGCCGGATACTGCCGGATTGCGTACCGCCTGTTCCTTGCTTTTGCATACGCTGGAAGGCGGCGCAGATACGGATTTTTCCCGGTTCCGGGGATTCCCGGAGGCAAAAGATGCGGTGGAAAATGCACTTCTCCGGCTTGCGCCGCCCGCGCCGGTTTCCCCGGAGAAAGAGATTCTGGAAATCCGGAAGCTGCTTTCAGACCGCCATTATGACGCCGCTGCGGATCTTGTTTTTTTGCTTGCAGATGTCTGGTTTCCGGAAAACGGACAGTTTCCCGGAAATCAAAGTCCTTCCCCGGATTTTTTGACCGGCAGCTTCGGTTCCCGGGAAGTACTTTCGGCTTTTGGCCGCGCGCTGTTGTATTCCGGCGGAAATGCGTCTGCCGGGGCGGATGTTTTGGAGCGGATGGGGCATATGCTGATTCCGGCAGCGGAGCAGGCAGATGCGGCGCGTCTGCCGGAAATCCGCTATATGCTTGCCTTTTATCTGGCCCGCATTTCCTGGCTGATTCCGGGCGGGCAGGGGGAAGCGTTCCGTTGGATGGAACGGGCGTTGGCCGATGCACCGTCAGATGCTGACCGGGATTTTTCGTTGTGGTACTTGTTCGACATGGCCCGTGCGCGCGGCGACGGATATTTGCTTGCTTTGCTGGAAGAACGCCTGCGGGAATGGCGCGGGCCGGCAGTTTTTGCGGATATTCTGACCGGTCTGATCACGGCGTTAGCCGGAGAGCGGGACCGGGATTCCTTGTTCCGGCTGGAAGCTGCCCTTCCGGATAATGCGCCGGCGGAAATCCGCGAACGCCTCTGCTTTTTGCTTGCGTTGCTGCTTCCTGCGGACGATCCCGGAAAAACAGAACGCCTGACTGCGC
>JADIMS010000149.1 GCA_017694555.1 Candidatus Avitreponema avistercoris | reverse complement strand
GCTTTGGAGCCGGAGATTCAGGATTTGCTGAAACGTTCGTTCCGTCCGGAATTCATCAACCGGATTGATGAGGTGATTACGTTCAGCCGGCTGGGGAAGGACAGTATCGCGGAAATTGTGCGCAAGCAGCTGGAGCGCGCCGCGAAACGTTTGGAGAGCCGCCATCTGAAGCTTTCGGTGGCAGACAGCGCTGTGAATTTCCTGGCGGACGTCGGCTACGATCCGCTGTTCGGCGCGCGGCCGGTGAAGCGGGCGATTCAAACCTGGCTGGAGAATCCGCTGGCAAAAGAGATCATCGCCGGAAAGTATCCGGAGAATTCCACGATTGTGGTGACAAAAAACAAAAACGCATCCGGTTTGTCGTTTACCGGGAAAGCGGACGGCGCAAAAACCGGCTGATCCGCCTGCAAACCGGCGGATGCGTTCCGGTTTTGCAAACCGCCCTGCGGGGCGGTTTTTTTATGCGTATGCCATGCGTATGCCTGTTCCGGCGGTACGGGCGCGCCGTTCCGTTTCCGGCGCCGGTTACCGGATAACGGCGTCCCGGATGAACAGTGCGCTGTTTTCCAGCGGGCCGTACTCAGCAGTAAATTTCAGTCCGGCAACGTGTTTCCAGTCAAAAGCGCCCGCTTCCGGTTCCATCCAGCGTTCTTCTCCGCTTACCCACGCGCCGGTTTCCTGCATGGCGGACAGCGGGACGCGCACGGTACGGAATCCGGCTGCATCCGGGGCGGAAACCGTAATACCGCCGCTGCCCGCAGCTGCATCCGCATCCGCGTTCCAGTCCGCGCCCATCCGCCAGGGAATTTGCGGCGGTTCTGCGGATATGTCCTGCGGGTTTTCAAAGCGGATTTGGATTTTCCCCGGGCGGCCTTCTGTCCGTACACGGAATTCCAGCACGCCGCTTTCCGCCGCAGCGGATAAATCCAGTCCTCCGGGAAACCGGAATGAAATACTGCCATACCGTGCGCAGTTCCGCAAAACTACCGCTTTGCCGCCGGAGCCGTCGTCCGCATTTGCCAGCAATTCGCCGCCCGTCCAGTTGTCTTCCAGCCGGATGCCTGCCTGAATGCCGGAATCCCCGCTCTGCAAAATGAACGGCAGTTGTACGGGCGGCGGCCCGCTGTAGGGGGCATCCGCCGGCGTAAAACCGGCTGCGAGGGCAATCTCCCGGTTGATCCCGCCGGGATAGACGCCGCCTTCTTCGCTCCGGAATAACCCGAATCCGCCGAAATAATCCCACATTGTCCAGGAAATGCCGCGTTCTTCCAGCAGTGTGCGCGCGGTTTTGTACCAGTATGCCCGGTCATCCGGGTCTGCATGCAGCATATATACACCGAATTCGCCGCAGAAAACCCTTGCATTCCGTTTTTCTGCAAAAACTTTTACCCGGTCCAGCGTGCGGGCCATTGCTTCCGGCGTACCGTCCCGCGGGTAATTTTGCAGCATGGCGCCGGCCTGCTGCCGCTGCCGCCGGGAAAGATCCGGCATGTTTTCCCGCACGTAGGGGAACGGAATGCCCGCAATGTCCGGGATGTCCGTCCAGCTTCCGCCCTGATGCGTGAACAGATACGGATCATAAAAATGGAACGTGTACACCAGGTTTTCATCCCCGTAATCCGGCAGCTTTTCCATGGCGCTGATGCTGTTCCAGTCTGCCCCGCCGACAACCAGCATCCGGTCCGGATCGACGGCGCGGATTGTCCGGATGATTTCCCCCTGAATGTCCGCCCAGCGGGAAAGGGAAATGCCGTGCGGTTCATTGAGGATTTCATACAGCACCAGGCTGCTCCGGGTTTTGTAGCGCGAGGCAACCTGCGTCCAGATTTTTTCCAGCCGTTTTTGGATGTCGCGGGGCGTCGCGGCATGCGGATCGAACGAATGGTTGTCCAGGATGATGTACATGCCCGTTTCCTCTGCAAAATCCACGGCGCGGTCAATCATCCGGAAAACGTCTTCCCCGATTGTCCAGTTTTCTTTTTCCTCCGCGAGATTCTCGAAATGAATGGGAAGCCGGACCGTGTCCGCCCCCATTCCGCGCAGATTCTGAAACGTTTCCAGCGTAAAGAGGTCCGGCTGGACGGCCCCGGCGCTGCGGCGTTCAAACCATTGTGAAAGATTGACGCCGCGCCGGAACGGCAGGTTCCGGGTTTCCGCCGCCGCAGAAGCGCCGCAGAGCAGGAAAATGACGGCAAGAAGGAACGCTGCGTACAGGGAAACGGGTTTCCGGCGGTACGGCGGGATAAAATCGGATGGTCCGGGCATATGGGTTCTCCTTTCGTCTTTTTCAGGGCCGGGAACGGCGCGCTGTTTTTTCGTTGACGGTCTCTTCCCTAGAGTTATATAATTACACTTATGAAAAAGACAAGGGGAAAATTTCCGGGAAAGACAATTTTTCTTTCTGTTGTCATCTGTGTCTGCGCAGTCCTGGCGTTGCCTGCATGCCGCACGGAGAACGCCGGAGCCGGTCCGGATTTTGCCCTTGCCGGGGATTTGGCGGACGGCAGCATCCTGCACTGTTTCAGCTGGGATTTCCGCACCATCCGCCTTTCCCTGCCCGACATCGCCGCCGCCGGGTTTTCGGCGGTGCAGACTTCTCCGGCCAATGCCTGCCTTGCCGGGGAGGACGGCGGTATGGATTTGTACGGCCACGGAAAGTGGTATTACCATTACCAGCCTGTAGACTGGAAAACCGGCAATTACCAGCTGGGCAGCCGGGAAGAATTCCGGCTGCTGTGCGCCGAAGCGGAACGCTGCGGTATCCGGGTACTGGTTGACGTGGCGCCGAACCATACCACGCCGGAAATTTCCGCCGTTTCTCCCGGATTGGTGCAGGCCGCCGGCGGTATGGACCGGCTGTACCATAAAGGGGCTGCAAAACGCCTGACGAATTACGGCGACCGCCTGCAATGCACCACGTACAGCATGGGCGGGCTTCCGGACGTCAATACGGAAAACCCGGGTTTTCAGGCTTATTTTTTCGCTTACCTGCATGACCTGATTGACTGCGGGGCGGACGGTTTCCGTTTTGACACTGCGAAGCATATCGGGCTTCCCGACGACCCGAAAGAGGACGACGGGCTGGAAAACGATTTTTGGCCGAACCTGCGCGCCAGCCTGAAGGACGAAGGCCCGCTGTTCCTGTACGGCGAGCTGCTGCACGGGCCGAACGACCGGCTTGCTGATTATATCGAAGCGATTGGCGCCGTGACTGCCAGCGCCTATGGCATCAAGCTGCGTTCCGCCGTGACCAGCGGCCGTTTTTCTGCCGCCACGCTGGGCAATTTCTTTGCCGGGGGCGAAACGGAACGGCTGGTTACCTGGGTGGAATCGCACGACAATTATATCAATGACGGAAACTGGGCGGTCATGGATGAAAACGACGTGGTGCTCGGCTATGCTGTGGCCGCCGCCCGGAAAGGCGGAACCCCGCTGTTTTTCAGCCGTCCTTACGGCTCGGACAGGCAGAACCGCTGGGGCAGCATGAACCGCATCGGCTGCGCCGGAAGCGACGGTTACAAGGATCCGCGGGTGCGCGCCGTGAACTTTTTCCGTATTGAAATGGCCGGGGAAGACGAAGCGCTTTCGGAAGAAGCCGGCGGTTCGGTTCTGGTTATCCGGCGCGGGAAAAAAGGAGCGGTGCTGGTAAACGGCGGCGGCGAAGTGCCGGTGGATTTTGCGCTTCCGCTGCGGAACGGGGAATACACCGACCGGGTTACCGGCGCGCGCTTTCAGGTCCGGGGCGGCCGGCTGACGGCGGAAACGCCCCTGCCGGCGCATTCCGTGACGGTTCTGACCGGCAAAGACTGGACGGAACGCCCGGCGCAGATTTTTCTGGCGGCAGAAGGG
>JADIMS010000148.1 GCA_017694555.1 Candidatus Avitreponema avistercoris | reverse complement strand
GGGAATTTCTTTTTTTGCGGAAAATTTTTTCAAATGTGTGGAAGCAGGGCAGGAAGAAGAATCGGCTTTGTTTTTGCAGGCCGGTTTCGACGCCAATCTGAAGGATATCCGCGGGAATCCGCTGCTGACGGTGGCGGTCCGCGGCGGGAATTTGCAGATTGTACGGTTGCTTCTGGATGCCGGCGCCGACATCAACGCCGAATCCGGCGACCGCGGGTATTCCCCGGTGATGGACGCAGTGCACACGAAAAAAACGGAAATTGCGGCGTTTTTGCTGGAACGCGGCGCCGATCCGAACCGCAAAGGCCGGGATTCGCAGACTGCTCTGTGTATCGCTGCCGGGCGCGGCGATGTGGAAGCCTGCCGCCTGCTGGTGCAGTATCATGCCGATCCGACGGTTCCGGACGGACTGGGAATGTCTGCCGCGGGATACGCCAAGCTGTTTCATAATCCGGATCTTTGTGCATTGTTCGGCGTGTAAGGTTTTTTCTGCGCCGCCTTTTCAAGTTTTCCGCAACATGCTAAACTGAGCCACGATGATACGCATAGCCTTTACCGGTGGGGGAACCGGCGGTCATATTTTTCCCGGGATTGCCGTGGCGCGCGCACTTGCAGACCGGCCGGATGTGGAAATGTTCTGGATCGGTTCTTCTTCCGGACGGGACCGGGATTTGGTAACTGCTGCCGGAATGGAATTTTCCGGCGTTCCTTCAGGCAAGTTGCGCCGTTACTTCAGTTTGCGGAATGTGCTGGATGTATTCCGGATTCTTGCCGGTTTTTTTGCCTCGCTGCGGATTCTGCGGAAGCGCCGTCCGGACGTGCTGTTTTCCAAAGGCGGTTTTGTCAGTGTGCCGCCCTGTTATGCCGCGCGGTTTCTCGGCATCCCGGTGGTGACGCACGAATGCGATTTTTCCCCCGGATTAGCCACAAAACTCAATGCCCGCATCGCCGCAAGGATTTTGCTTTCGTATACCGAAACCCGGGATTTTTTTTCCCCGGCGCTGCAGGAACGCTGTACGGTAACCGGAAATCCCGTGCGTCCGGAGTTTTTTCATGCATCGGCAGAACGCGGCAGACGGTTCGCGGGCGTGGATTCCCCGGATCCGGTAATTTTGGTGCTGGGCGGAAGTTCGGGCGCGGAAAGCGTGAACCGCCTGGTGTTTTCCTGTCTTCCGGCGTTGTGCAGTAAATTTACCGTGATCCATCAGACCGGGGGAAAAACAAACGGTCTGGAACCGCAGCTGCAAAGTGCCGTGCAGGAGTGGCAGGCAAAGAAAAGGTATTTTCCTTTTTCATTTATTGCCGGGGAAATGCCGGATGTTCTGGCCGCTGCGGATCTTGTTCTTTCCCGGTCCGGCGCCGGCGCCGTGTGGGAAAGCGCCGCTGCCGGGAAACCCATGGTATTGCTGCCGCTGGAAAAAGGTTCGTCACGGGGCGACCAGGTGGAGAATGCGGAGTGGTTTGCACGCCGCGGCGCGGCCGCCGTACTTTCCGGCCCCAATGCAAATCCGGAAAACCTGATCCGTACAGTCTGCGGCTTGTTTGACGGCGCAGCCGGTTCCCGGCCGCTGGATAAAATGGCCGCTGCCTCGGCCGCATTGGGATCCGGTGGGGAAACAGCCGGTCCGGCGGCCGGCTGCGCAGGGAAAATTGCGGAAATTCTTTTGACTGCCGCCGGAAGGGAATGCAAATGAGGACCCTGTCGTTTTCTACTTTCGACCTTATTTTGTTTGTGGTGATCCTGTTTTTTATCGTCCGCTGTTCGATCAAAGGTTTTGTCGATGAATTTTTTTCCAAAACCGCTGTTCTTGGAGGAATTGCCGCCGCCATTTTATTTTTCCGCCGGCTTTCCCCTGCAGTGGCGGAACTTACCGGCAAGGATTCGTTGTCGGGAATTCTTGCGTTTTTGATGATTTTCCTTGTGGTATACTTTGTCATCAAAATTATCCAGCGGGTGATTAACGGTGCGTTCCACAATGTTTCCATGCGCAATTTGGACCGTGCGCTCGGTTTTTTTCTTGGAATCGGGGAAGGGATTTTGGTGTCGCTGGTGGTTGTGATTGTGATTGACCAGCAGCCGTTTTTTGATCCCTCCGCATTGTTTTCCGGCAGTCTGTTTGTGCGTCTGTTTGCGCCGTTTATGGATTTTGATTTGCGGACTGCCGCGCCGGAAATGCTGAATGGGATCTTATGACGCGCCGGGCGGACATGTACAGGAGAGGCGCTGCATCCGATGTTTGAGAATGTGATTGACCAGCCGTCTGTTGCTGTCCTGACTGCGGATTTGCGGGCAGGGCGGCTCCCGCCTTCCGTATTGTTTTCCGGCCCGGCATATTCCGGTAAACTGACGGCCGCACTGGAACTGGCCCGTGTGCTTTCCTGTGAAGCCGGAAGCGGCGGATGGAGTTGTACGTGTCCTTCCTGTCTCCGGCATAAGGAACTGGCGTCACCGGACACGCTGATTCTGGGCGCACGCAGTTGCGTGCAGGAAATCCGCGCGGCCGCCGCTTCCCTGCTTTCTGCTGATCCGCCTTCTCCGGCGCTCCGGTATCTTTTTCTCCGCGCGGTGCGAAAATTGACGCTGCGGTTCCATCCTGTGTTCGCGGATTCTCCGGAACGGGCGGCAAAACCGGCTTCCGTGCTGGCTTCGCTCAACGAATATCTGGAAGAACTTTCTCCTGCCTATCCTGCGCCGGATTCTGACCGGCTCGCCAAACTTACGGAGGCTGCGGTTGACGCTTCCGTCAGGCTGGAGGAAAATTTCCTGTATTCGTCCGTGCCGGTCGGGTTTGTGCGCAGCGTTTCTTCCTGGCTCCGGATTAAACCTGCCGGAAAGGTAAAAGTGCTGATTGTAGAAAACACCGAGACCATGCAGGACGCAGCGCGCAATGCGTTTTTGAAAATCCTGGAAGAGCCGCCGGAAAGCGTGCAGTTTGTGCTGACTACCGTACAAAAATCCGCCGTGATGCCGACAATCCTTTCCCGTGTACGCAATTATTCTTTTTCTGCACGGAGCGCCGCATCCCAGGAAGAAGTGATCCGGCGGATTTTCCGTGCTGCTCCGGCGCCCGGACAAACAATTGCCGGTTTTTTGAATCAGTTTTTGCCGGTGAAACCGGATTCCATCGCAATCTGTGCGCGCCGCTTTTTGTTTTCGGTTTTGTGTGCGGCGGGACGGGGCAAACGCCTGTCTGCCATGCAGGCCATGGGCGGGGTTTTGTCTGCATATGAGCCGGCTGCACGGGAAAAGATTTCTCCGCCGGAAATTGCCGCGGCGTTGAATAAAGGAAAACCCCTGCCGGTCTGGCGGCTTTTTCTTTCTTCCGTGGCAGGGGAAATCCGGCTGGCCATGCGGCAGCCTGCCCTGAGTCCGGAAGAGACGGAGGTTTTCCGGCGGTGGATGCAGGCGCTCAAAACAGCATTTACCGGAACTACAGTTTTCAATCTTTCCCCGGCAGCCTCTCTGGAAAGGCTGGACGCCGAATTCCGTGCCGCCATACAAGGGTGACAGGCAAAAGCCGGAAGTCAGGAGGAAAAATGCGGGATTTCATCAAACGCGCGCTGAAAAAAACAGATAAAATGACGGTTATGCAGCTGAAGGAATTTCTTGCCGCTTTTGAAGAGGAGTACGAAATTCTTGCGGGCGCCCTGGATTCCCTTTCTGTCGGCATCGTGATTTGCGATGTACCGGGAACCGTGATTCTGTATAACAAAGCCGCCATTCCCTGTTTTGCCGGTTATTTTTCGGACGGCGCAACGGATAAACCGGTGTGGGAGTGTATCAGGAATGAAGAAATTGCCGGGTTTATCCGTAAAACGATTACCAATGAAGAGAACGCATTTGACCGGGTGTTTCATCTTTCTTCGGGCAATGTTCCGCTTTACCTGTCGTTTTCCGTGATGCCGCTGGTATTGGAAAAGCGGATCCGCGGAAGCATCATTATCGTGAAAAATGTAACGGATGCCAAGGAAGCGGAAATCCAAAACCGGCGTCTGGAAAATCTCGCCAGCCTGACCAATCTTGCAGCTTCCGTTGCCCATGAAATTAAAAATCCGCTTGCATCAATCAGTATTTACGTACAGCTGCTGCAAAAAAAAATCCGTTCTTACGGTACGGAAATCGCAGAGGATGAAAGTATTCAAAAATCACTCACGGTAATTTCTTCGGAAATTGAGCGGCTGAATAAAACAATTGTCAACTTCCTGATGGCAGTCCGTCCCATTAAACTGACTGCGGAGCCGCTGTCGATAAATGCGGTAATCCGGAATGTGGCCGATTTTGTCTGCGAAGAGCTGCGCGGAAAGAAAATCCGGCTGGTTCTGGAATTGGATGACACCGTGCCGGCTATTTCCGGCGATGAAGAGCGCCTGCGCCAGGTGTTTCTGAATTTCATCAAAAATGCGCAGGAAGCAATCGGAAACGGCAGGGAAGGAACGATTGCCATCCGTACAAAAGCGAAAGACACGGCGGTCATTGTGCAGATTCAGGATGACGGGCCCGGCATTGCGCAGGAAGATTTGGCGCGCATTTTTGAACCGTACTATACGACAAAGGCGGACGGGACCGGGCTCGGTCTTCCGGTGGCTTATAAAATTATCAAAGAGCATGGCGGGGATATTCAGGTTTGTTCTTTTCAGGGGGAAGGTTCCTGCTTTTCCCTGATTTTCCCGGTAATCCGCGAAGCGAAACGGATGATCGGTTATGATTCTGCTCCCGCCGCGGAAAATAAAAAACAGGATTCCGGAGGACAGCCGTGAAATTCAATATTCTGGTTATTGACGATGAACCCAATATCCGCGAAGGACTGGCTGATGCGCTGAAAATGGACGGTTACGATGTGGCGGTTGCGGAAGACGGAAAGAAAGGCTTGGAGTATGCCGCTACGCATGACGTGGATTTGATTATCACGGATTTACGTATGCCTGTGATGAGCGGGGAAGAAGTGCTGGCCAAAGCCGTATCGGATTTTCCCGGCGTTCCGGTAATTGTGCTTACCGGACACGGTTCCGTGGAAACCGCCGTGGATGCCATGCGTGCAGGCGCCTATGACTTTCTGACCAAACCGCTGAATCTCGACCGTCTTTCGCTTTTGGTAAAGCGGGCGCTGCGGAACCGTGAAATGGTTTTGCAGCAGAGGGAATTGGAAGAAGAACTGTCCAGCCGGAAAACGTTTGAACACATCATCGGCAAGTCTCCGGCCATGCTGAAAAATTTTGAGATTTTGCGGAAAGTTGCGCCGACCAAGGCTTCCGTGCTGATTACCGGGGAAAGCGGCGTAGGCAAGGAGTTGATTGCAAACGCGCTGCATAACCTTTCGCCGCGGAAAGACGCGCCGTTTATCAAAGTGCACTGCGCGTCTCTTGCGGAATCCCTGCTGGAAAGCGAACTGTTCGGCCATGAAAAAGGCGCCTTTACCGGCGCAGTCAGCCGGAAGCGCGGCCGTTTTGAATTGGCGGACGGCGGTTCGATTTTTTTGGATGAAATCGGGGAAATTAACCCGCAGGTGCAGATTAAGATTCTGCGCGTAATTCAGGAAAAAAAATTCGAACGGGTCGGCGGTGAAGAAACGATTGACGTGGACGTCCGCATCATTACAGCTACAAACCGGGACCTGGTTAAAGAAGTCGAAGAGGGAAGGTTCCGGGAAGATTTGTTTTACCGGCTGAATGTCGTCAGCATCCACGTTCCGCCGCTGCGCGAACGCAAAGACGATATTCCGATGCTGGTTGCGTCATTCATCAAAGAATTTGCTAAAGAAAACCAAAAGCCGATCGAGGGTATTGATCCGAAGGCGCGCAATATTCTGTACGCGTATGACTGGCCGGGAAACGTGCGCCAGCTCCGGAACTGCATCGAAAGCGCAGTGGTAATGGCGGAAAATCATGTGATTACGGCGGACGACCTTCCGCCCGGTATTCTTCCGAATCATGGCGGGCAGTTTATTCAAATTCCCGTCGGCACAACCATTGCGGAAGGGGAAAAGGAAATGATTTTGCAGACGCTCGCCGCGAATAACGGGAACAAGTCCAAGACCGCGGATATGCTGAAAATCGGCAGAAAAACCCTGCACCGGAAATTGGACGAATACGGGGTACGGGACCTGTAGTCCCGCCCTGCTATTGCGCGTTCCCC
>JADIMS010000147.1 GCA_017694555.1 Candidatus Avitreponema avistercoris | reverse complement strand
GCGCTTCCCTCGTAGCCCAGGCTGCCGAAGAGGAGAAGGAAGACGGCGTGCTGCCTGAAGGCGCGTCCCTCGTAGCCCAGGCTGCCGAAGAGGAGAAGGAAGACGGCGTTCTGCCTGAGGACGCTTCCCTCGTGGCCCAGGCTGCCGAAGAGGAAAAGGAAGACGGCGTTCTGCCTGAAGGCGCTTCCCTCGTAGCCCAGGCTGCCGAAGAAGAGGAGGAAGACGGCGTGCTGCCTGAGGATGCTTCCCTCGCGCAGATTGGCTGATCTGTTTGCAATTTGCAAAACCCGGAACCCGCGTTCCGGGTTTTTTGCGCCGCCGTCTTGCCGGCGGATTCCGTTCCGGTTGTACCGCGGATAATTTTCCGATATAATGATGCCGGAGCATACGATGTTGCAAAAACCAGCTTTCTTTTTCCTGTGGCTTTGCCTGTTCCCCTCTTTTTTTTCCGCCCAGTCTTTAGGCAGTTTTTTTTCTGTTGCGGAAGAAGACGCCGCTTTTGTTGACGATTCCGGTAATCCGAGCTGCCGGAAAATGCCGGATTCACACGGACACTCCGGAACGCCGCTGCGGGTAACAGAATATAAAGGGCCGTCGTTTGACAGCCTGGTGCCGGTCAAAACGCGGACATACCGTGAAGGAAAGCCTGAAGCGGAACAGGTGTTCGGTGCGGACGGCGCTGTGGTTTCGGCGCTGCAATATGTGTATAATGACGCCGGACTTCTTGCCGAAATCCGGGGCGCCGATGCGGCGGGCGTGCTGAAATGGGCATACCGCTTTGTCTATGACGAACAGAGCCGGTTGGAGCAGGAGATTTCCGTTTCCGTTGCAGACGGACAGGAATCCGTGGAGAGCTCCATTCTCTCTTTTTATGACAGCAGCAGCCGGCTCGTCAAACGGGAAACGTTTTCCGCCGAAGGCGCCGTGACGCTGCGGGAAACGTTCATTTATAATGAAAACGGAAAACTTGCAGAAAAGAACTCGTATTACGGGGATGAAACCCTGCTGAAGCGTACCGTATATGAGTACGCCGTTCCGGAAGAGGAAACGGCCCGCGCTTCTTCTGCGCCGTCAGGCGCCGTATACCGGATCCGGCACTATGATTCCAACGGGCTGTATGAAACCGTGGCGCTGGAATACCAGGACGGGCGTGTTTCTTCGGTTTTCCGGTACGGCGCGGACGGTGTCCTGAAAGACCGGGAAACGCGTGTGTATGCGGAAGGAAAACCGCTGCGTATGCTGACGGTTAACGCGGACGGGAACGTGGCTTCCGGAA
Organism: Candidatus Avitreponema avistercoris; assembly: GCA_017694555.1. Lineage (GTDB taxonomy): Bacteria > Spirochaetota > Spirochaetia > Treponematales > Treponemataceae > Avitreponema > Avitreponema avistercoris. The sequence continues at coordinate 8,098 of JADIMS010000147.1, read as the reverse complement.
GCTTTTGCCTGTATGACTGGATGGGCAATCCGGTGCTGGAACGGGATTCCGCGGGAATTACGGTATGGGAGTTTGCATATCCCGGGTAAAACGGAAACGCAATGGCCTGCATTATTCTTGTAGAAGACAACAATTTGATCCGGGAAGCCGTCTCCGGTTACCTGAAACTGGAAGGGCATTCCGTTGTGGAATTTTCCGGTATCAGCGGCGTGATGGAGTCCGTGCGCCGGAATATCGCTTCGCTGATTGTACTGGACGTCATGCTTCCCGACGGCAGCGGTTTTGCACTCGCCAAAGCCATCCGTGCGGAGTCATCCATCCCGCTGGTATTCCTTACCGCAAAAGACAGCGAGTCAGACCGCATTCTGGGTTTTGAACTGGGCGCAGATGACTATATCTGCAAGCCGTTTTCCGCCAAGGAACTTGTGCTCCGGATTCAGGCTCTTTTGCGCCGCAGCGGCGCCGGCGGCCGGCAGGGGCCCGCGGATCCTTCCGGGCTGTGGCAGCTGAAGGAAGACGGCAGCGGAGTCCTGCGTACCGCGCGGATCGATACGCTGAAACATGAATTGACCGTCAACGGCGCGCCCGTGGTTTTGACCAGCGCGGAATGGAAAATCCTCACGTTTTTGGCCGCCAATTGCGATCAGGTGGTTTCGCGGGAGCAGATTCTTTCCGAATGCTTCAATTATTTTTTTGAGGGCTCGGAACGCACGGTGGATACGCACATTGCCAACGTGCGCGCCAAGCTTGGCAGCGGCTGGATTGCCACGGTCCGGGGGTACGGCTACCGTTTCAACGGATTCCGGGAAGCCGGGGATTCCGGTTCCGGCACATGAAAACCGTATTCGGGAAAATTTATATCTCCCAGCTTGCCGCAACGTGTTTCGTCATGGTGCTGATGGCGGGAATTTTTTCATTTGCCATCCGCGTTTCCGTTTCCAACTGGAATACCGGAAAAAAAGGCGATTTGGAGCGTCTCCTGATTCCGGTCGTGCTGAAATCCTACCGGCTTTCCGGGCGGCTTTCGCCTTCGGATTTGGAAAAATCCCTGCTGCCGTACATCACCGATTCGCTCTATGTTTTTCTTTTGGATTCCGAGCGCCGGCCGGTCCTTCTTTTGCAGCAGGGCAGGAACCGTACGCTGAAAGAAATCGAACAGAGCACAGGTCCGTTTTCTTCGTTCCTTTCCCTCAATAAGCCGGTTCCGGTGGAAGATTCCGGAACGGTTGTCGCCTGGATGCTGGTGGACAGCGTGGACTTTTTTGCTTATAAGGCGAACCAGGTTTTTATTTCCACGATGCAGAAAGCGGTCGCGGTCGGAGCTGTGGCTGCGGTTCTGCTTTCCCTCGGGTTTTCCATGCTGACTTCGCTGAATATTTCCCGCAAGTCTTCCGAGCTCGCCGATACAATCGCCAGCCCGTCCCTGCTGGACATGGATGTCCGGGAAACCGGCGTGCAGGAATTTGACCGCATCGCCGTTTCCGTCCGCGGGCTCCAGCAGCGGCTGAAAAACGAGGAAGAACTGCGCCGCCAGTGGATGCAGGATATTTCCCATGACCTGCGCACGCCGGTCACGGCGGTCAAAATGCAGATTGAAGGAATGGAGGACGGCGTGCTGCCGGCAAACCGCGAACGCTTTTCCGCCCTGTATTCCGAACTGACGCATATCGAACGGCTGGTGAATAACCTGCAGGATTTAAGCCGCTTTGAGTCGCCGGAAATGCGCATTTCGCCGCAGCCGGCGGATCCCGGGGAAATTGCAGCCGGCATCCGGGAGCGGTTTTCACTGCCGGCAGAAAGCAAGGGGATCCGTTTTTCCTGCGCCGCCGTCTGGCCGGCCGGCCGGCCGCTGTTCTGCGATCCGCTGCTGCTCCAGCGCTGTTTGTCCAATATCGTGCAGAATGCCCTGCAATACGTCCGGGACGGCGGATGCGTCCGGTTTCTGCTGGATGAAGAACCGGAAAGCGGGGCAGCCCGGATCCGCGTATTGAACAGCGGTTTTATTCCCGAAGAGGACCTTCCCCGGATTTTCAACCGCCTGTACCGCGGCGACCGTTCCCGCAGTACAGCCGGGTCCGGACTCGGCCTTTCCATCGCCAAAGCCGTGGTTGCCCTGCACGGCGGTTCCGTGCAGGCGGAAAACGTTTCCGCCGGAAACCTTCCGCCGGAACTCCGGCTGCCGGATGACGCGGCGGAAAATGCAGGGGAAAACGGCGGGACGTTTGTCCTGGTGACGGTTTTGCTGCCGCAGCCGGAAGCGGAGATCCGTGCCGTTTGAATCAACCGCGTTGATCATACCTGTTGTTTTATAACGGGCTGAAAATTCATCTTGACAGGAAAACCCGGTAGGAATATCTTTAAATCAATACCAATACCAAAAGATTTGAGAGGAGGATCTGATGAAAAAAGGTATTGCACTTTTTGCCGCCGTTCTGCTTGCATGCGGTATGGTTTTTGCCGGCGGCTCTGCTGAGCAGGGTCAGGAAGTTTACTTCCTGAATTTCAAACCGGAAATCGCGGATGTTTACACCAAGGAAGTTGCTCCTGCGTTTGCCGCCGAAAATCCCGGTTATCATCTGAAAGTGGTCACCGCCGCTTCCGGAAACTACGAACAGACGCTCCGCAGCGAGATGGCCAAGTCCAATCCGCCCGTCATCTTCCAGGTGAATGGTCCGGTCGGTCTGGAAGGCCAGAAAGACTATGCCGCGGATCTCTCCGGCACCAGCTTCTACGGACTTCTTGCCGATAAGTCCATGGCTCTTACGCTCGGAGATATGGTTGCCGCTGTCCCCTATGCAGTGGAAGGCTACGGTATCATTTACAACGACGCGATTATGCGTGCGTATTTCGCGCTGCCCAACAAGGCTGTGGCGATTTCTTCCGCAGAGGAAATCACGGATTATGCCACGCTGAAAGCCGTTGTCGAGGATATGCAGGCCAACGCTTCCGCCCTCGGAATCCAGGGTGTGTTCGCTTCCACCTCCATGTCTGCCGGAAACCAGTGGAGATGGCAGACCCACACGGTCAACGTGCCGCTGTTCTATGAATTCAAAGACGCCGATCCGTCTGCGAACACGGTTGTGACCGGTCTGGCTGCTTCTTCCATCAGCTTCAAGTACGGCGCCAACTTCAAGAATATCCTGGATCTGTACACCAACAACAGCACGACGGCCAAAACGCTGCTCGGCGCCAAGAGCGTAGACGACGCCATGGCTGAGTTTGCCCTGGGTCAGTGCGCGATGGTGCAGAACGGAAACTGGGCCGCTGCGCAGATTCTCGGAACGACCGGAAACAAGGTTGCCAGCGAGGACATCAAATTCCTGCCGATTTACATGGGAATCCCCGGTGAAGAGGACTACGGTATCTGCGTAGGAACCGAGAACTACCTCTGCATCAACAAGGCTGCTTCCCCGGAAGCCCAGAAAGGCGCCGATGTGTTCCTGACCTGGCTGTTCAGCTCGGAAACCGGCAAGAAGCTGGTCTCTGAAAAACTGATGTTCATCACGCCGTTCAACAGCTTCTCGGCTGACGAACTGCCCGCCGACCCGCTTTCCCAGCAGGTCAGCCTGTGGATGAATAAACCCGGTCTGACGTCTGTTGCCTGGACGTTCAGCGCCATTCCTTCTGAAGAGTGGAAGAACCGCGTCGGTTCCGCCATTCTGAACTACTTTGAAGGAAACGCCGACTGGGCATCCGTAGAAAACACGGTGAAGACTGAGTGGACTTCTGAGTGGAACATTAAAAACGGTCAGTAAGCGCGGTTTTTGCGCAGGGTGAAGACCGGCCTGCATAGGCCGGTCTTTCTTGTTTTCGGTATTTCCTTAAACTTCAAAGGGCGTTTCCATGGAAAAAACATTGCGGAAATATTTCCCGCTGTTCGTGGTTCCGGGATTGCTGTGCTTTATCGTGGCTTTCCTGATCCCCATGCTGATGGGCATTTTCCTTTCCTTTTGTGAATTCACCAACGTAACGAACGGAAAATGGGTTGGGCTCAGCAATTATATCAAGGCATTCACAATCGACGGATATTTTATTTCGTCTCTCGGTACGACGGCAGCTTTTACGGTGATTTCAGTCATCAGCATCAACGTTCTGGCTTTTGCACTTGCGGTTATGCTTACCCGCGGTTTAAAAGGCACAAACGTTTTCCGGACAATCTTCTTTATGCCGAACCTGATCGGCGGTATTGTCCTCGGCTGGATTTGGCAGGTAATTATCAACGGCGTCCTGGTGAATTATCAGGCTACCATTGTTTCGGATCCCAAATACGGTTTCTGGGGTTTGGTGGTGCTGATGAATTGGCAGAATGCCGGTTATATGATGGTCATTTACGTTGCGGCTATCCAGAACATTTCTTCGGATATGCTGGAAGCAGCGTCCATCGACGGCGCGGGATATTGGCAGACGCTGTTCAAAATCACGATTCCTTCCATCATGCCGTCCATTACGATTTGTCTGTTTATGACGATGACCAACGGCTTCAAGCTGTTTGACCAGAACCTGGCGCTGACCGCAGGTGAGCCGGCCAAGCAGACGGAACTTCTGGCCCTTAATATCTACAATACGTTCTACGGGCGTACCGGCTTTGAAGGGGTCGGGCAGGCAAAGGCTGTGGTCTTTACGGTTATCGTGGCCGCGATTGCCCTGCTGCAGCTCCGGCTGACCCGCAGCAAGGAGGTGGAGCAATGAGCAAAAAACCGGCGCAGAGTTCTGCCGCGAACATTTTGATTTTGATTTTTCTGATCGGAATGGCCTTTGTGGTTCTGTATCCGATTTTTGTGGTGCTGATGAATTCGTTCAAAAGCCGCTTTTTCATTTCCACTGCGCCTTTCGCCTTTCCTTCCATGGATCCGGAGAATCTGACGTTCGTGGGTTCGGAGAATTATCTTTCCGGCGTGGAAAAAACAGGCTTTTTCTCCGCCTTCGGCTATTCGCTGTGGATTACGGTTGTGTCCGTAGCCGGTATCCTGCTGCTGTCCAGCATGATGGCGTGGTATATCACCCGGGTGAAGGGCAAAGTTACGTCCGTGATTTATTATACGCTGATTTTTTCGATGATTGTGCCCTTCCAGATGGTGATGTTCACGATGAGTAAAATGGCGAACATGCTGCATCTGGATAATCCGATAGGCATCATTTTTGTGTATGTCGGTTTCGGCGCAGGAATGTCAACCTTTATGTATGCAGGTTTTATCAAGTCCATTCCGCTTTCATTGGAAGAGGCGGCGATGATTGACGGCGCCACGCCGCCCCAGACTTTCTGGTATGTGATTTTGCCGATGCTGAAAAGTTCGGCCATCACAATCGGAATCCTGGAAATTATGTGGGTGTGGAACGACTATCTGCTTCCGTATCTGACAATCGGAACGGAATACCGCACAATCCCGATTGCCATCCAGTATCTGCGCGGCGGCTACGGCTCCGTGGATATGGGCGCGATGATGGCGATGCTGGTTTTGGCGATGATTCCGGTGATTGTGTTTTACCTGATTTGCCAGAAGCACATCATCAAAGGCGTTCTGGCCGGCGCGGTTAAAGGCTGAAGTTTTTCCGCATCCGGGCAAAATACAGGCGGCGCTTTCCCGTTTTCCGGGGAAGCGCTGTTTTTTTTTGCCTGTGCGTCCGGCTGCAGCCTGTATGCCCGTTTGCAAAAAACGCCGGAAAAGGATAAACTGGCGGCGGAGAGTTTATGTCTGCATCAGAAAAGAAAACAAACCGGTTCCCGGAAGGCGGGGAGCGGGACAATCACGCGCCGCTTTGGAGCGGACGTTTCTGTGAGTCTCCGGACGCCGACGCGGTGGCATTTGAGACTTCGATCGGCGCCGATGCCCGGATGGCGCAGGACGATATTGCAGGAAGTATGGCGCATGCCGGTATGCTCGGCAAACAGGGGATTATCCCGGCGGAGGACGCTTCGCGGATTGTGCAGGCGCTGGAAGCTATCGCGGCCGATCTCCGTTCCGGCGCGCTGCAAATTGACCCGGCTGCGGAAGATATCCATTCCTTTGTGGAAGCGGTGCTGACCGACCGGATCGGGGATGCCGGCCGCCGGCTTCACACCGGGCGCAGCCGCAACGATCAGATTGCGCTGGATGAACGCCTGTATTTGCGCCGGGCGCTGCGGGATTTGCAGAAGGAACTGGTTTCTACCGTGGAGGCGCTTGTTTCCGTGGCGGAACAGCACACCGGAACGCTTTTGCCCGGCTATACCCATATGCAGCGCGCGCAGCCGGTTACACTGGCGCACCACCTGTGTGCCTGGTGCTGGCCGCTGACACGGGACTACGGGCGTATCGGGGATGCGCTGGCGCGTATGGACGCTATGCCGCTGGGATCCGGCGCATTGGCCGGCAGCGGACTGCCGCTGGACCGGCAGCAGGTGGCCGGGGCTCTCGGATTTTCCCGTATTACGCCGAATTCCCTGGACGCTGTTTCCGACCGGGATTACGTGCTGGAATCCGCTGCCGCTTTCGCAATCCTGATGACGCATCTTTCCCGCTTTTGCGAGGAAATCGTTCTCTGGTCAACGGAAGAATTCGGGTTTATCCGTTTGCCGGAAAAATGGTCCACCGGTTCCAGCATCATGCCCCAGAAAAAAAATCCGGATTTTGCCGAATTGATCCGCGGACGCTGCGGCCGCGTTACCGGGGATTTGGTTGCCCTGCTGACCATGATGAAGGGACTTCCGCTTTCCTATAACCGCGATTTGCAGGAAGACAAAAACAGCCTGTTTTCGGCTTACGACACGGCGCTGTCCTGCCTGCGCGTTTTCCGCAGCATGGTATCGGCGGCGGAATGGGACACCGGACGTATGCGCGCCGCCTGTACGGGCGGTCACGCCAACGCCACCGATTTGGCTGATTATCTGGTGCGCAAAGGTATGCCGTTCCGCACGGCGCATACGGTGGCGGCTTCTGTTGTCCGCGAATGCATCGAATCCGGCGTGCAGGATATGACGGAGCTTCCTTTTGTCCGTCTGGCGGCGCATGCGGAAGAAATTGGGCAGGACGTGTACAGCTTTTTGACGCCGGAAGCCTGTGTGTCGGCGCGTTCCCTGCCCGGAGGTCCGGCTCCGCAGGCCGTTGCCGCGCAGTTGGAAGAACTGCGGCGGTTTTGCCGAAATTCCGTTTGACAAGCGGCGGTACCGGTAGTAGAATGATTCCATAAGATAAACAGGAGGCCTTTTATGGCAAAAGTCGAATTGAAAGGTATCGGCAAAGTCTATGACGGCGGTGTCCGCGCGGTAGACAATGCCAATATCACGATCGAGGATCAGGAATTCGTGGTTTTCGTCGGTCCTTCCGGATGCGGAAAATCCACGACGCTGCGTATGGTCGCCGGCCTGGAAGAAATCAGCGAAGGCGATCTTTTCATTGACGGCGAGCGCATGAACGATGTGGCGCCCAAAGACCGGAACATTGCGATGGTCTTCCAGAACTATGCATTGTATCCCCACATGACGGTGTACGACAACATGGCGTTCGGTCTGCGTATCCGCAAAACCGACAAGGCGGAAATTGACCGCCGCGTCCGCGAAGCCGCGCGCATTCTGGATATTGAGAAGTTGCTGGACCGCAAGCCGAAAGCGCTTTCCGGCGGACAGCGCCAGCGGGTTGCCGTCGGACGTGCCATTGTCCGCAATCCGAAAGTTTTCTTGTTCGACGAGCCGCTGTCCAACCTGGACGCCAAGCTCCGCGTACAGATGCGGGCCGAGATTTCCGAATTGCATAACCGGCTGAAAGCCACGATGATTTACGTTACCCACGATCAGGTGGAAGCAATGACGATGGGCGATAAAATCGTGGTTATGAAAGACGGAAAAGTGCAGCAGATTGGTTCCCCGCTGTATTTGTACAATCATCCGGTCAATAAATTCGTTGCCGGATTCATCGGTTCCCCGCCCATGAACTTCCTGACGGTGAAAATCACGGAAAAAGGCGGTCAGATTGTGGCCGATGAGGGTTCGTTCGAGGTTGTTCCCACTCCGGATCAGCAGAAAACGCTCAAAGAGTATCTGGGGAAAGAAGTGTACTTCGGTATCCGTCCGGAAGACCTGCATTATCAGGCAACGCCGGCCGCCGTCAGCAATATGCAGATG
>JADIMS010000146.1 GCA_017694555.1 Candidatus Avitreponema avistercoris | reverse complement strand
TGGCTAACGAAAGCACGTTTTCCAGTACCGTGGTGTTTGCCGTCGGAATATCGTCAAACCCGATGATTTCAATTTCCCGTTCCGCCAGCGCTTTTTCGGCCTGTTCTGCAATCCCGGTTTCGCGCATTCCCGGATCCAGCACCAGCAGCCAGCGTTTTTCTGTTTTGTCCAGATGTTTTTCCACAATGTGCCCGAGCCGGGCGATGATGTGGGAGCCGACGGCAATGTTCGGCGAGATTTTCAGGAAAAAATCGGCCATATTCTCCTCAGATTCCGCAAAATCCTGCAAATTCCGCAGGAAATTCTGCAATAAAAAAGGCGGAAGTCCGGAAACAATGTTGTTGCTCCGGGTTCCGCCCTTTCACCGGAAACCGCCTGTGCGCGGCTCCGTCTGCCGGTTCGGAGACCGGCTTCAGATTCCCAGCTCGTCCAGAAAGCGGTCCGCCACGGTGTCGATAACCGCACCGGTTATGTATCCCGGATCTTTAATTTTTTCCGCAACTTCGGCAACCCGGTCTGCACGCACGTCCGGCGCAGAATTGACGGCGTCCATTGCAAAATACATTTCGGAAAGATTCTTCGCCTCGGACGACACATTAACAGAATCGGTTTTTTCGGGATGCTTCGCCCGCTGGACCCTGCCCGTGTTCTGGAGATTTTCGAGAGGATTGATTCCTCCAAGACGGTCAATAATCATACTCATCCTGCCTCATTCCATAATATCGGACGCCAGCGCTCCCCGGTTAAGGGTTTTTTTCTGCGCTTTTGCCGGAAACGTACACGGAAAATTCCCCTGCGATTTTCTCCCTCTCCGCGAAAATGCCGAGAATCTCCGCCGCGCTGCCGGAAAGGATTTCCTCGTGGAGCTTCGTCATTTCCCGCCCCACAACGACCGCGCGTGTACTGTCAGTTTCGGCGATATCGGTCAAAAGCTTGAGAATCCGGAAAGGCGATTCGTATACAACGAACGCATAGCCGGAAGCCATCAGCTGCCCGATCCGCGTTTTCCGCCGCCCCGGTTTCTGGGGCAAAAACCCCTCAAAGACGACGGTTTTGTCCATGCCGCCGGATACGCTGACCAGCGACGCAAATGCCGATGCGCCGGGAACCGGCACAACCGTGTGCCCGGCTTCCCGCGCTGCCTGAACCGTAATGCCGCCGGGATCGCTCACAGAGGGCGTTCCGGCATCGCTGGCATAAGCCACCGTGCGCCCTTTGTTTAAAAGATCCACAATGCGTGCGGCGGCCGCGCGTTCGTTTGCAGCCCGGCAGGAAAGCAGCGGTTTTTTGATGCCGAAATGCGTCAAAAGACCGAGCGTCCTTCTTGTGTCTTCGCAGGCAACAACATCCGCCGATTTCAGCGTTTCCACGGCACGGAAGGTAATATCGCCCAAATTGCCGATGGGTGTCGCCACAATATAAAGTACAGACACACAGCCAGTATATCCGAAAAACATACAGTCTGCAAGGTAAAAAACGGTTTTTCTTCCCAAAAGCGGAAATCTGTGGCACAATGGCGGCGATGTTTTCTCCTGTTTTTACCGCCGTGCTGGTTGTGATTGCGCTGGCATTGTTCGCTTTCGGGTTCCGGCTGTTTTCTTCCGCCGCCCGCCAGCCGACCGGGAAAAAAATCCTGAAAACCGGGAAACCCGGCGATCCGGGCGCTTGTCCGGTTTGCGGCGTAATCCTGGAACCGGGACAGCAAATCCGTTCCGCAGTTTTTCCGGGAAAAGACAACCGTATCTGCCACATTTTCGGCTGTCCCGCCTGCCTGCCTTTTGCCGGCGGCGGCGTGCAGCGGCGGTGCCCCGTATGCGGGAAAAGCCTCGGCGCGGACGAATACCTGATTGCGCGGGTGTTCGACCGGCCGGGCAAAAAAAGCCACGTGCATATTCTGGGCTGTGTAAATTGCCGGAACGGGGCGCACGCTTCCCCCTGAATTTCCGGCGGCCGGGTTTTGCCGGCGTCCTGCCTTTCCTTTCCGGAATTTTCTTTTTCCTGCCGGCGTTTTTTTTCTCAAGCCGCCGGAACCCGCGCCGATAAGAAAAATACGGGTGCAAACCCTTGTGCCGTCCGGTGGCAGCTGGCCGAACGGCATCCGCCTTCCGTGACAGGAACGGTCAGGAGTCCGGTTAAATTGACAGATCGGCAGGGATGCCGCGGCAGCATATGCCGCCGAAAATCGCCAAAGGAGTAGCATTATGATCATCAATCACAATCTCAGCGCTATGTTCTCACAGCGTGTTTTGGGTGAAACGAATCTTTCCAACACCAAGAACATAGAAAAACTTTCTTCCGGTATGCGGATAAACCGCGCGGGAGATGACGCTTCCGGTCTTGCCGTATCTGAAAAGATGCGCAGCCAGATCCGCGGACTGAATCAGGCGAATATCAACGCACAAAACGGTATTTCCTTTATTCAGACGACGGAAGGGTACCTTCAGGAAACGCAGGATATTATCCAGCGGCTCCGCGAGCTCAGCGTCCAGTCTTCCAACGGAATTTATACCGCCGAAGACCGCATGCAGATCCAGGTCGAAGTCTCCCAGCTGATTGCGGAGATTGACCGGGTTGCCAGTCATGCGCAGTTTAACGGTATGAACCTGCTCACCGGAAGATTTGCTCGGGAAACCGGAGAAAATACAGTAACCGGATCCATGTGGTTCCACATCGGCGCCAATATGGATCAGCGGACAAGAGCGTATATCGGTACGATGACGGCCGCCGCGCTCGGACTCCGCAATTTGGGAGACGAGAGCATTATGTCGCTTTCTTCCCCTGACAGCGCGAACCGCGCCATCGGTACTCTTGACCAGGCAATCAAAATCATCAACAAGCAGCGGGCAGATTTGGGTGCGTATCAAAACCGCCTCGAATTTACCATGCGCGGGTTGCAGGTTGGTGCGGAAAATCTTCAGGCTGCAGAATCCCGTATCCGGGATACGGACATGGCCAAGGAAATGGTGGACTTTACGAAAAACCAGATCCTTACGCAGTCCGGTACCGCGATGCTGGCGCAGGCCAACCAGACCACGCAGAGCGTGCTGAGCCTTCTTCAGTAGTTGAAGATTCCCGTCGCAGGCGGAAGGTTCATTTCGCACGGGTTCCCCCGTGTTGAAATGAACCTTTTTTTTTGATAGGATGGCGGAGGTATGCGGAATATTTCCGAGTTGCAGATGCGGGTTCTCCGGGAAGAATTTCCGCAACTGAGTTTTGATACGGATCCGGATATCGAACGCTATTTTGAGCTTTGGAAATCCGGACAGCATAAAGAAGCCTTAGCCCTGTACAATGCAAAAATCCGCCGCAAATTCCCGGACGATGCAGCCCGCGCGGAATTGTTGCGGTGCTACCGTTCCCGCGACCCGCGGTTTAAACGCCTGCTGTATGAAAGCATCGCCACGCTTGCAGAAAAACTGGAAAAGCGCGTGCGCTATGTGATTTCCGTTCTTACGGACCGGATCGGCGAAGTGGATGTTGCCGACGCATATTCGGTTATCCGGTATGCGGAAAATCTGCTTTCGATGATTTCTTCTGACCGGATGAAGGCCATTCCGTTTACGGAGAAATATGCGCGGTACGCTGCGTTTATGGATTACCGCGCCGGAGATATGCGGCGCACGGCCGACCTGATCCGGATGTACGTGACGGACAGCATCGAAAGCGTTTTGGATTTGCGCCGCCAGCGCCGTGCGCGCCGTATCCCGGCCCGGCAGAAAGCGGCGGTACCGGCTGCGGTGGATTTCTCCCAAATTACGTTTTCGGCGGAAGACGTATCGAAAATCCTCATTCCGCAGAATATCCAGCGGGTGGAAGATTCCGTCATTGCCTATTGTCTGAAATATTGGAACCGTGTGTCTGATCCGGCGTTTGAACGCATTGTGGTTTTGTACAGCAAGAAGTACCGGACAAAGCACAGCGACATTTTTTTTGCGGTGAAAAACGGAAGGCTGCACGGCTGGAAAGATGAAGAAATTTTGAATGCGGTTTTAAGTACGGTGGTTTCCGGCTACTATTATAATATTTCCGGCGATTTGTATTTACAGCGCGCCTGGCGGTATTATAAATCTTCCGTCGGGCTGGAACCTGCCGCTCCGGAAGCGGAAGAAAATCCGCCCGCCGCAAAACCTGCCGCTTCTTCCCGCGCACGCAGGAAATCCGCCAGTCCGGCGCGCAGGGCGGAAAACGCGCGCAAAGCGGCTGCTTCCCGCAAAGGCGCCGGAAAACCTGAACAGGACGGAAAACCTGCAAAGCCCGCAGAAACCGCAAAGCCCGCAGAAGCACGGAATCCCGGGCGTCCTGCACGCATGGCAAAAACGGCGGCGCCCGCGCGGAAAAGCACGGCTGCTGTTTCTGCGCCCGGACGCAGCACGGCGCTTGCGGGGGAAAAAACAAAAAAAGAAGGTATCCGGAAACAGACCGGCGCCCGTCCTGTGCAGCCGGAGGCCGCTGCAAAAAAGGCGGCGAAACCTGTCCGGCGGCGCCGTGCGGCTGCGCTGTCTTTGGAAAACGGAGCGGAAAAATTTGTGCCCAATTCCGTGGCAGATATTATTAAGCGCGTATCCGGGGAAACCTACACGGTTTACCGGGAACTCTTTTTCCAGGAAGTCCGTCCGGCAATCCGGGAAGAACTTGCCGCCTGTTACGGGAAAAAAGGAATCCGGCTGTTTGCTTCCAAACATCAGAATGAAGCGGAAGAAATTCTCTTCAATTATTTATTGTCCCATTATGACGATCCGTACCAGGACTGGCCGTCCAGCGTCGAAAAAAAATCCCTTGTGACGCTTGGCTACAATTTGGAATCAATCCATAAAATTGTGGAGCGCTGGTACCGTTCCCGCAAGAAACGCTAATTCCTGTCTTCTTTTTGTTTGAGTTTCCGGAGGAAGGATACGGCAAACGGGATGGCTGCCAAAAAGCTGAGGAAATCGGAAACGCCCTGCACCGCTTCCAATCCGCGCAGACCGAAAACCGCAGGCAAAACCAGCACAAGCGGAAGGAAGAACGAACCCTGCCGGTTGGATGAAAGAAAAGCGGCGGTTACGGTTTTCCCGGTGGCCTGCATCAGCATGTTTGTGGTTACGATTCCCGCATGAAAGGGAAGCGCGGCGCACTGCCAGCGCAGAATCGCGGTTCCTGCCGCAACGACTTCCCGCTGTCCGCTGAAAACGGCAATAACCTGCGGGGCAAACAGAAACAGCACGGCGGAAGCCGCCGCAAGCAGCAAAAAGCCGCTTTTCAGCGTAAAACGGTATGCGGCGCGTACCCGGCTGTATTTTCCTGCGCCGTAATTGAAGCCGGCGACGGGCGTAAAACCCTGTCCGATACCGATCATGACGGAGGCGACAAACATCGTGATGCGCAGGACAACGGCGAATCCGGCTACCACTGCGTCCCCGTACAGCGCAGCCCGGCGGTTGAGCATCACGACGGAAATGCTGGACAACCCCTGCCGGCAAAGCGAGGGGAACCCGTTGGCGATAATCCTGCCCGCCTGCGGAAGCACGTCCCGTGCCGGCGGGAAACAGCGCACCGAAATACGCGAGGCGGATTTCTTACGCAGGAAAAACTGTAAAAGAATGCAAAAGCTCACCGCCTGGCTGACAAGGGTTGCGGCTCCTGCCCCTGCCGTTCCCATACCGAATCCGAAAATCAGCAGGGGATCCAGAAGGATATTGAGGAATCCGCCGGCGGTAAGTCCGATCATGGAAAAAGCGGCACGGCCTTCGGCGCGGAGAATGTTATTCAGAAAAAACGATCCGCACATAAGCGGCGCGCCGGTCAGAATCCAGACAGCGTAACTTTTGGCGAACGGCAAAATGGTTTCCGTTGAGCCGAGAAAAAGCATGAAAGGATCGAGGAAGAGAAGTCCCGGCACGGCGATGCACAGTCCGAGGAATACCGCCATGAAAAATCCGACGGACACGACGCGGTTTCCGGCTTCCGTGTTTTGCTGTCCCAGCAGGCGGGAAAGGATGCTGCCGGAGCCCATCCCGACCGTGAATCCTACGGCCTGGATTACCGCCATCGCGGAAAACACCACGCCTACGGCGGCTCCGGCGCTGGTTCCGATCCGGGCGACAAAAAAGGTATCCGCCATGTTGTACAGCGAAGAAACCAGCATACTGACAACGGTAGGAACCGCAAGGCGGGTAATCAGCCGCGGAACGGGCGTTTGCGTCATTGTCTGGTATTGGCTTTTGCTGGTGCCGGTAAGCTGCGGGAATGTTCCGGTTTCTTCCATATAATAAATCCTTTCTGCTTCTATTTTGCTGAACTTTTTCTTTTCGTGCAAGACATTCCGCAGGCGGACGGATATAATAACGTTATGGCAAGAAGAAATGCTGCTGTAAAGAAATTGGAAGCGGAGCTGGCTGCCCTCCTTCCGCAGTTGGATGAAGAAGGACTGGCGTTTTTGCTTGAGCAGGCAAAAGTCCATCTGCATAATATGGAAGTGGACCGGCTGAACAGGGAGGCGGAAGAGTACGCCCGCAGGCAGGCGGAAAAAATGCCGGCAGCAGGAAAGAAAACCGCCGGGGATTCCGCGCGCCGGGAATTTTCCATCCGGCATTCCGTATCCGCCGGGTGCTATCATCTGACTTTTGGCGGCGACAGCAAATTGTTCACCGAAACGGAAATGCTGGATCTGGTGCGTCTCGCCAAAGCCAGGGATTCGGCTGTGGAAGTGCGCCGGCGGTGTTTTGCGTGGCTGCAGGAAGAACGCAGCGACGTTCTGGCTGAGTGGGGGATTTCTTCATTCACTTCGGAAACGCTGGCGGATTTGGTCCGCTTTTTGCAGAAAACCTTCGCAATCCGGAAGGGGTCTTCTTCCCGCCGCTGACGGCACATGGCGCGCGGTGCGTTCTTTTTTTTCGGCGTGACAAACCCCGGAATTCATGAGAGAATTCGGCGCAGGACAGATGTCTGAATAAGGTAGAACGAGGTTTTTATGCAGAATTCAAGAAAGCGTATCTGCTTTGCATCATGGGTTTTTCCCGCTCTTTTTCTCTTTTTTGCCGGTCTGTTGGTTTTTACCGGCTGTTCTTCCGCGCCGGAAGCGGCGGAAGCGGCGGAAGCGGCGGAAGCGGCGGAAGGGCCGGATCCGATAGATGTGTTAATTGAAGCCGTGATTTCCGGAACGGTGGAAGACACGGAGAAAGCCATTGCGGCCTGCGGCGGCATGGTGAACGGACCGGGGGGCATTTACAGCAGCGCGATTCATTTCCGCGACGGAGTCGAAACCCGTATGCCTGGCGCGCCTCCGGTTTCTTTTGCCATCATTAGGGATGAAACCGAAAAAATGCGTTTGTTGCTGGAAGCAGGCGCGGATTTGCTTTTTGCGGACGGCGACGGGTGGACGCCCTG
>JADIMS010000145.1 GCA_017694555.1 Candidatus Avitreponema avistercoris | reverse complement strand
GAAAAACAATGCGCCGAATACAAGGATCTCTATCTGCGTAAAGCTGCGGATTTTGACAATTACCGCAAGCGCATGATCCGGGAAAAGCAGGAGGCCATCGACTTTGCCAATTCCAACCTGCTGGTGGATTTAATCCAGGTGCTGGATGATTTTGACCGCGCAATTTCGGCTTCCGGCGAACAGGAAAAAGGGACGCCGGCCGCGGCTTTCGCGGAAGGGGTCGTCATGATCCGCCGCCAGATGGCTTCCATGCTGGAAAACAAATACGGCCTGACGTATTATCCGTCGGCGGGCGAACCGTTTGATCCGAATATCCATGAGGCAATCGGGCGCGTCCCTTCCGCAGACGTCACCGAGCCGGTTGTGCAGGAAGAATGCCGCAAAGGCTATAAGCTGAAAGACCGCGTGATCCGGCTTGCACAGGTGATTGTAAAAACACCGCCGGAAAATTAGCGGATGATGCGGCTGTTGCCGGAATATTTTGAAGTGAACTTTATAGAAGGAGATTCAGAAAATGGGAAAGATTATCGGTATTGACTTGGGAACGACAAACTCTTGCGTTGCAGTAATGGAAGGCGGCGAGCCGGTCGTTATCCAGAATTCGGAAGGCGGAAGAACCACGCCGTCCATTGTAGGCTTTACGTCCAAAGGCGAGCGCATCGTCGGACAGCCTGCAAAAAACCAGATGATTACCAACCCGGAAAAAACCGTGTACTCCATCAAGCGTTTTATCGGCCACCGCTTCAACGAGCTGACCGGTGAGGCGAAGCTGGTGCCGTACAAGGTCGTTCCGCAGGGCGACGATGTGCGCGTGGACATTGACGGCAAACTGTATTCGCCGCAGGAAATCAGCGCCTTCATTTTGCAGAAAATGAAAAAAACGGCCGAGGATTATCTGGGCGAAGAAGTGACCGAAGCGGTTATCACCGTTCCTGCGTACTTCAACGACGCCCAGCGGCAGGCGACAAAAGACGCCGGAAAAATCGCCGGTCTGGACGTCAAACGTATCATCAACGAACCGACGGCAGCTTCGCTTGCATTCGGCTTCAATAAGGACTCCAAAAAGGAAAAAACCATTGCGGTTTATGACCTTGGCGGCGGTACGTTCGATATTTCCATCCTGGAACTGGGCGACGGCGTCTTTGAGGTGAAGTCTACAAACGGCGATACGCATTTGGGCGGCGATGACTTTGACCGCCGCATCATCAACTGGCTGGTGGAAGAATTCAAGGCGGATACGGGCATCGATTTGTCCCAGGACCGCATGGCGCTGCAGCGTCTGCGCGAGGCGGCGGAAAAAGCCAAAATCGAGCTTTCCGCGGTGACCAGCGCCGAAATCAACCTGCCGTTTATCACGGCGGACGCTTCCGGTCCCAAGCATCTGCAAAAGACGCTTACCCGCGCCAAATTTGAGCAGATGACCGACGATTTGTTTGAGCGCACAAAAGAACCGTGCCGCAAGGCAATTGCCGACGCGGGGGTTTCGGTGGATCAGATTGACGAAGTCCTGCTGGTCGGCGGTTCCACGCGTATGCCGAAGGTGCTGCAAATTGTGAAGGAGCTGTTCGGCAAAGAGGGATCCAAAGCCGTCAACCCGGATGAAGCGGTGGCTGTCGGTGCGGCTATCCAGGGCGGAATTCTGGGCGGCGACGTGAAAGACGTGCTGCTGCTGGACGTGACGCCGCTTTCCCTGGGTATTGAAACCATGGGCGGCGTATTTACCCGGCTGATTAACCGCAATACGACGATTCCGGCTCGCAAAAGCCAGGTGTTCTCCACGGCGGCGGACGGACAGACGGCGGTGTCGATCCACGTGCTGCAGGGTGAGCGTGAAATGGCTGCGCAGAACCGGACGCTCGGCAAATTCGACTTGGTGGGAATCCCTGCCGCCCCGCGCGGCGTGCCGCAGATTGAAGTCACGTTCGACATCGACGCCAACGGTATCGTCCATGTTTCCGCCAAGGATTTGGGAACCGGCAAGGAACAGCATATCCGCATCGAAAGCTCCAGCGGGCTCAGCGACAGCGAAATTGAGCGCATGGTGAAAGAAGCGGAGGCCAACGCCGCTGCGGATAAGGCCGAACGGGAAAAGGTCGAAGTGCAGAACGAAGCGGATTCCATGATCTATCAGACGGAAAAAACGCTGAAAGAAATGGGCGATAAGATTTCCGCTGCCGATAAACAGGCGATTGAAGACGCCCTGGCTGCCCTGAAGCGGGAAAAAGAAAGCGGTTCGGTGGAAAGCATCAAAGCGAAAACCGAAGAGCTGAAACAGGCGTCGTATAAAGTTGCGGAAGAGATGTATAAAGCCCAGGCGGCCTCCGGCGCCGCGTCTGCCGCCGGAAACGGAACGGCGGGCAATGCAGGCGCTGCGGACAACACGGATTCCGCATCCGCCGGAAACGGCCCGAAGAAAGGTTCCGCCGATGACGTGGACTACGAGATTGTGGACGACGAAAAGTAACTTCTGCCGCGGCGCGTAATCCGCGACGGTCTTCTCTGTAAAAGCGGAAATCCGTTGAATGGATTTCCGCTTTTGCGGTATAATTCGCCCGTCCTGATTTCATAACGGCAGGAGTGTTTTTGTGGCAAAGCGTGATTACTATGAAGTTCTTGGCGTTGCAAAAACAGCGTCAAAAGAAGAAATAAAAAAAGCATACCGGAAACTGGCCATCCAGTATCATCCGGATAAAAACCCCGGAGACAAAAACGCGGAGGAGAAGTTTAAAGAAGCCTCCGAAGCATACGAAGTGCTTTCCGACGATCAAAAACGTTCAATTTACGACCAGTACGGGCACGCCGGTCTGGAAGGCATGGGCGGCGCTGCCGGCGGCGGCGGTTTTGATCCCAGCCATTTCCAGGGTTTTGAAGACATTTTCGGCGACTTCGGCGGCATTTTTGAAAACCTGTTCGGCGGCGGGCGGCGTTCTTCTTCGCGCGGCGGTCCGGCCGGCGGGGCAAGCTTGCGCTATGACTTGTCGATTTCATTTGAGGAAGCTGTATTCGGTACCAAGGCTGAAATTCAGTACCAGAACAATGTGGCCTGCCCTACATGCAAAGGATCCGGTTCAGCCGGCGGCGGGCGGAAAACCTGTGCTTCCTGCCAGGGAACCGGGCAGATCCGCAAAAGTTCCGGCTTTTTTTCGATTGCCTCGCCCTGTCCGGTTTGCCACGGCGAAGGCGCCATTATCGAAAATCCTTGCCGGGACTGCGGCGGTACGGGACTCCAGCGTAAAAAGCAGAAAATTCTGGTTACCATCCCCGCCGGTGTGGAGGACGGCAAACGCATTACGATCCCCCGCCAGGGTGACGCCGGTCCGAATGGCGGCGCGCCGGGCGATTTGATTGTGTTTATCCGGGTGCGCAAACATCCGCTGTATGAGCGTTCCGGTTCGGACTTATACTGCGCCATTCCTGTTTCGATGACCCAGGCGGCGCTCGGGGCGGAAATCACCATCACCGCGCTGGATAAGCGGCAGATCAAAATCAAGATTCCCGCCGGCATCCAGAACGGAAAGCTTCTGCGCGTCAAAGATGAAGGCGTGCCGGTTTCCGGCGGCCGGAAGGGCGATTTGTACCTGAAAATCATGGTCCGCATCCCCACGAAGCTTTCCGCGCGTGCAAAAAACCTGTTGTCCGAAGTGGCCAAACTGGAGGGCGAAAACACGTTCCCGGAACCGATTCCGCTGGAAGAATTGCAGTAACCGGAGGCCTCCGGCCGTGTAACCGCTTCCGTCTGTTCCGGGCGGTAAAACCGCCTGCTGCGGGCGGCGTACCGGAGCAGGGTTCCGCCGTCTTTCTTTCTGTTTCCGTCCGGCAAAACCGCCTGCCGGAAACGGCCGGCAGAAAATCAACATTTTTCTTCCCAAATTTTGCTTTCTGTGTTAAACTAAATCCGAAAAAGTGCCGCAATAAAAATGTACCGGCTTGCCGGAGGTTTTCTTCATCGGAGTTCATGCTGTTTTCAGAGGTTGAAAAATGATTCGCTTTCAAAAACGTTTGACGCGTCTGCTGATTGACGCGCTGATTGGGTTGTGTTTTTCGTTTTTTCTGGTCATTCTCCTGCCGGAATTTTCGGGCCCGGGCGTGTTTGTTTCAGCCGCCATTGTTTTCTTCGTTTCTTCAATCGTTGCCATGCTGTTGGTGCGCGAAGTCTGGCGGCGTCTGGAAATCCGTACATTCCGGGTAAAACATACGCGGCTGCTGGTGGATTTTGTCACGCGGCTGCGGTTTTGTTATACGCTGGATGATTTAATCGAAGCCATTCACGACGTTCTGGAAAACCGGGCCGACTGTTCGGTTTTGTACGTGAATTCCGAAAACAATTATGTGATTTATAACTCGCCGATGGAAATCGCCGCCAGCCCGGAAACGCTCCGCACGCTGGCGCAGCGGTTTGACAAAAACTGGTCCGACGGCTGGTTTTTGATGGACGAACAGCTCGGGCTTTCTTCCGAATTCGCCAAAGGCCGCGGGTTTTTTCTGGTGAGCGGAAACCTGCGCTTTTATGTGTTCTGCCGCTACATGGTTGTGTTTGAAGAAGAAATCTTCGGCCGGATTCTGGAGGAGTTCAACGCATTCCTGAAGCGTTCCCATACGATCAGCGACCTGACGTCGATTGCAGAGCTGTCCAAAGAGTGGTCCATGCTTGCCGAAACGCAGGTTTCCTTTCTTCCCCGCGAAGGGCAGGAGCTGCCGGGCGTGGATACGGCGGCGTATTTCCGGCCGCTGGTCAATGTTTCCGGCGACTTTTACGACATTATTCCGCTGGACGAGCACCGGACGTTTTTCCTGCTCGGCGACGTTTCCGGGAAGGGACTGGCTTCCGCCCTGGTGATGGGCGTGGTCATGAATACCGTAAAAATCACCGGCAACAAAGAAGACCTGCCCGGCGTTATCCGCAGCATTCACGCAGCCATCAAAGCCATGCATTTGCAGGACAAATACGCGGTTATTTTCATCGGCATCCTGGATACGCAGAAACAAACCGTGCGGTATGTCAACGCTTCCATGGCCGATCCGCTCATTTTGTCCAGGGGCCGTTCCGGAACGTATGAAATCCGCTCGCTGGAATCCACGTGCAGTTTGGTCGGGATTATCGATTTGGATGAAGTGGAAGAAAAAGAAGAGCCGATTCATCCCGGCGATTTGCTGTTTATGGCTTCGGACGGGGTTTCGGAAGCCAAGGACGCCGCCGGCGTGGAGCTGGGGGATACGGAGCTGTATCTGAATACCCTGAAAAACAGCGCGCACAAAAGCGCGCGGCACTTTGTGAACGACATTTCGGACCTTGTTCTGGAATATTGCGGCGCGGCGAACGGCACCGGAAAACTCCGGGATGACGTCACCATGCTTGTGGCGAAAGTGGAGGAACGGGCATGACGCTTCTTGTTTTTAATTATATCGTCGCGCTTTTCTTTTTTGTGTATTCGTACTATCTGGACGCTTCCAACGAGAGCGAAAAATCCGGCAACATCGTGACAAACATGGTCGTGACTGTAGCCATCGGCGTGCTGCTGACCGGACTTTCCGTGCATGTATGTTACTATGACAACTTCCTGCTGGGCGCGGTGTTTTTCCGGCTTTGCCTGTGCTGTTTTGTGTATATCTCGGTCTCGCTGCTGAAAGAATCCCTGCTGACGCCGTATTACGGGAAAAACGGCTCCCTGAACGGGCTGGGCGTTGTGCTGTGCCTCATCGGCTGTGCCGCCGCTTTCCTGTCGGTGGAGGCGATGGAGTTTGCGGATGCAGGTTCGGGCGGTTCCGTGCGGGCAGCCGTGAAATTGGTTTCCCCGGAACTTGTGCCCGGAACCGGAATCACGCGTTTTGCGGCGTTCGGCGGCGTTTATTTTATCCTGCTGCCGGCGCTGAGTATGCTGCTGCTGTTTTTCCGCGGCCTTGCGCTGCGCTCGCGGATTTTCCGGCAGCGCCTCGTCCTGATGTCGCTTTCCATGCTGCTGGGGCTGGGAATCTCGGCGGCGCTCGGATGGCTCTCGGTCCGCTACGGCTGGGCGTTCCCGTTCGTTCCGCTGGGCTTCGTGGTGATTCTGCTGCTGTTCAACCGCATCCGTGAAGTTACGACCATTGTGGACGCTTCCGTTTTTGTGGTCAACGCCCTCAGTTTCCTGTGTGTGTGGCTGTTGTTTTCCGTACTGGCTGCCGCAGCCACCGGTATCCTGTACCGGCTTCTGCCGCACGGGATCCTGCTGTTTTTCCTGTTCGCAGCGGTTTTTCTGCTGCTGGTGTATTTCCGGGAATCCGCCGGCTTGTTTTTTTCGCGGCTGTTCCGCACCGGTTCCGATTACGAAAAGGAAATGGAACGTGAATTGGACAGCATCGAATTTACCGGCGAGCGGGAAGGAATCCTGGAAAAACTGCACGGCATCCTGACCCGCTATGTGGAATGTTCTTCCCTCGATGTGCTGATGACGGATGATAAAGGCGATCTGCGTTCCGTCTATTCTTCTTCCGGCAAGGACGTGTCGTTTTCACCGGAAGGCAATAAGGCGCTGAACTTTTTGCTGGCAGAAAACGAATCCGTGGTGCTGCGCACACAGGCAGTGTCCCGCCATTTGTTTGCCGACATCAAGCCGGAATTGCTGGCGCTGTTTGATTTAACCGGCGCAGACGCGCTGATCATCCTCCGCGAAGGGCCGCGTATTGTCGGTATCATGATGCTCGGCCCCAAAATCCGTGCCGCCGATTATTCGGATTACGATGTGCGTGCTTTCGGGCATTTGTACTCCAACTTCTTCCTGATGATGTATTATCTGAAAAACATCGCGAACGAAGGCGTCATGCTTACCGTCGCCCGCGAGCTGGAATTCTCCGGGCAGGTGATTGAAGGCATCCAGGAGAATGTGGACCGCATCATCAATCCGAAGGCGGACTGCAGTTTTGTGACAAAGTCTGCCCGCAAACTCGGCGGCGACTTTATCGACTTTATCAGGCTGGACGGCGACCGCTGGCTCTTTGTTTTGGGCGACGTTTCCGGAAAAGGACTGACGGCCAGTATGTCGATGGTCATCATGAAATCCGTATTGCGGACGTTCCTGAAAGAGACTTCGGATTTTAAAGACCTTGTGGTAAAGATGAATGGCTTTGTCCGCAACAATCTGCCCAAGGGAACGTTCTTTGCCGGTATTTTCGGGATTTTCGATTTCCGGCAGAACCGGCTGTATTACATCAACTGCGGCGTGCCGGTGATGTTCCTGTATACCCCGCGTTACAATAACGCCATCGAAATCCAGGGAGAAGGGCATGTGCTGGGATTCGTGCGCGATGTGGCGCCGTATCTCCGTGTGCGGAAAACGGACTTGAATCCGCAGGATGTGTTGCTGATTACCACGGACGGGCTGGTCAATTCGATCAACCTGCGCGGTGAACAGTACGGAAAGTCGCGCGTGCAAAAGCAGCTGCTGGATAACCGCACATATTCCGCGGACCGTATTGTGCGCTTCCTCTGTGAGGATGTGGAGTCCTTTGTTTCGGCGGAAGTGGAAGACGACATCACCGTTATGGTGTTGAAATATCTCGGCAGTCAGGAGTCAAAATAATGGACAGCATTTCGATTTCTGAGCGTACCGGCGCCAACTATGTGATGCTGGAAATCGCGGGAACCATCAATTCCTATACGTATACCGAATTCCAAAAGCGGGCGTATGCGCTGGTGAAAGAAACAAACCTTGTGCTGGATCTTTCCCGCGTGGTGAATATTTCGTCTGCCGGCGTCGGCGTTTTGATTGCCGCCAATGAAGACGCTGCGGATGCAGGATACCGGCTGTTTATCATGAATCCGGCGGAGATTGTCCGTACTGCGGTTGAAGCCACCGGCTTCCGGGAAATGTTTACGATTATCCACTCGCTGACCGAGGTGCTGTAAGCGGGCGCGCTTTTCCGGTATGAAACGCGTTTTGGTTTCGGCACGGCTTCCCGCCGGCGGGGAAGGGTTTTCCGGTCTGGCTGCATTGGTCCGCGGCGCGTGCAGCCGCCTGCATTTTGCAGAAGATGCGGAAAACCGTGCGCTGTTGGTGGCCGGCGAGTGTTTTGAAAACATTGCCCGGCATGGCGGCGGGAACGGCTGCGCTTTGCC
>JADIMS010000144.1 GCA_017694555.1 Candidatus Avitreponema avistercoris | reverse complement strand
GGTTTCCGTCAAAAGCGGCAGCGCGTTCTTTTTTCTGCGGCCGGAAAGTCTTGCCCTCGCCCCCGTAACCGTGCAGGGTTTTGATTTCGGTTTTTTGTCACCGGAGTTTTTCTTTTTGCTTCCGGATTCCCGTTTTGTTTTTCCGCCGGAAAACCTTCTTGCTTCTTGTTCCGTTTCTTCGGTACAGACAGAGTCTGTCACCCGGGAGGACGGAAGCGTTTCGGAAATCCGCACGGAAATTTCCTATACGGAAACCGGTTTGCCGGCTTCCGCCCGGGAAATCTGCGGCGGTATGCTGACAGCCCGGACCGTGTATAAGGACGGCACGCCGGATGTCCGCGAATGCGACAGCGACGGAGACGGTTGCTTTGAAAAGCAGATTGTTTACGGAAGAGGGGAAACCGAAGGGGAGACATCGGTTTTTGTGGATACAGACGGCGATCAGGTTTTTGATTATTCGGAAACGTTTTTTCCGGACGGATCGTTTACGGCGTGCTGGTTTGCGGAAGGAACGGAGGAGCCGGTTGTGCAATGGACAAAAAACGCGGACGGCGGTTCGCGCGCAGTCTGGATGCATCCGGAGAGCGGACTGCCGGTAAATGTTGTATTTTCCGTTGCCGGGAGTGCGGAAGAAGAGCCTTCTTTTTCCGTTTCGTACCGCGGGGCGGAACAGCGGATGGTACAGGATCCGGGAAGCGGTGTGTGGTGGTTCAGTTCAATTCCGGAAAACGGCGCCGAAGCTTCGCAGGCTGTACGCGCGGCGTTTCAGGCACAGTCTGCTGCCGCCGTTTCGCTGGACGTACCGTTCGGCGGCAGCCGGATTCATGCCGTCAAAATAGGGGGAATGATTTTTGCAGAACGGGAATAAAATGTACAGATACAGGAAACGGAATTTGCGGACGGTTTTTTGTACTGCGGGATTTTTGGCCGCGTGTTCCGTTTTTTTTCTTTCCTGCGCTTCTTCCGATGCACCGCCGGAAATGTTCATCGATTACTCCAATGAACGGAGCCTCCGCTATGAAATGGAACAAATCGCTTCACTGACGCTGACCGATTCCGTACAGGCTTTGGTACGCGCCAGAAATTTGCATGACTATGTTTCCGCCGCCGGTTCAGAGGACAAGCCGCAATATTCCCGGGAACTGGCAGAAGAAACCGAAGAGTTGTATGCAGATACCCTGCGGCTTGTGGAAGAAAATTTTTACACTGCGGTTTCCGACGGCGACTGGACGGACGCTTCCCGGTTTTACCGGTCTCTGGCGGTTTTCCAACGTGCGCCGCCGGATTGGAATGAACGGCGCATTGCAGAAAACCGGATTGCGCAGTGGCGCACCGAAGGAAACACAACGCTTGCGGAACTTTCGTCTGTCCGTCCGTCTACGCCGGAAGACGAAGCGCCCGCCCAGGATGTGATTTCCAGCCTGATTTCCGCAACCGTTACGGTTTGGGTAGACCGCGGCCTTTCGATACAGCGCGGCATCGGCTATGCAAACCACGTAATTGGTTCGGGCTTTTTTATTGACCGCCGCGGTTACCTGGTGACGAATTACCATGTGATTTCCAGTGAGGTGGATCCGGATTACGAAGGATATTCGCGGCTTTACATCCGGCTTGCCGAAAATCCTGATGCACGGATTCCGGCGCGTGTGGTAGGGTGGGATCCGGTGTTTGATCTTGCACTGCTGAAAACCGAAATTACGCCGCCGGAAATTTTCCAGCTCGGTTCTTCCGCAGACCTGCGGGTAGGTACGCGGATTTATGCCATCGGTTCCCCTGCCGGGCTGGATCAGACGATTACATCCGGTATTGTTTCGGCGCAGGACAGAAGGCTTTTATCTCTCGGCGGCGTTTTGCAGATTGATGCGCCGATCAATCACGGCAATTCCGGCGGGCCGATTATTGATGAAGCCGGACGGGTACAGGCAGTGGTTTTTGCCGGTATCGAGTCTTTTGAAGGTTTGAATTTTGCAATTCCGGTCGAGTTGCTGAAGCTGATTCTGCCGCAGCTGTACGCCGGCGGTTTGGTATCGCATCCCTGGCTGGGCGCTTACGGAAAAACATTTGCGCCGCCGGCTGATCCGGAATCTGCCGGGGTTTCCGTCGTGTATTGCGTACCCGGACTTTCGCTTTCCCAAGCCGGCGTGCCGGAAGATGCGGTGATTACTGCGGTCAACGGAATCCGCGTACAGACACTGGAAGATTTCCAGCAATGCCTGCTTATGGAATATCCCGGCACGGTTGTCCGTCTTTCCGGTTACACGGAAGAGAATGGCAGCCGTTCGCCGCAGGAATGGTACGCCGCTCTGTTTGCGCGCCCGGAAAAACCCGGCGCCGTCATTCTGGAGCGGGATATGCAAAGCCGTGCGTTTCTTCCGATGTTCGGTTTGAATTTGCAGCGGATTGGTTCCCGCCGGCAGTATACGGTAAATGCCGTAATCCGCGGCAGCATCGGGGATGAATCCGGTTTTTCCCAAAACGATGTTGTGGAAATCCGCGAGTTTTTGCCGGATGTTCAGAACGGCGTGCTGTTGGTTCAGGTACAGGCCAAGCGCCGAAAAAGCGGTTACATGGAATCGTTTATCGCAATGGCTTCCTCTCTGGACAGCCCGTCGTATTTCTAATATAGTGTTTACCGCATGACGGACTCCAAATTTATCCGTAATTTTTGTATCGTGGCGCATATTGACCACGGAAAATCTACTCTCGCGGACCGCCTGATTGAAAAAGCGGAAGTGGTGGACGCGCGGAATATCCGTGCCCAAATGACGGATGATATGGATATTGAACGGGAGCGTGGAATCACCATCAAGAGCCAGGCTGTCACCATTCCGTACACGGCGAAAGACGGAAACAAATACCTGCTGAATTTTGTCGATACGCCCGGACACGTGGATTTTACGTATGAAGTTTCGCGTGCCATTGCTTCATGTGAAGGGGCAATTTTAATTGTGGACGCTTCCCAGGGCGTGGAATCACAGACGCTTTCCAATTTATACCTGGCGCTGGAACATAATTTGGAAATCCTGCCGGTGCTGAATAAAATCGATCTTCCGGCGGCGGATGTTCCCGGAACGCTGCGGCAGATTGAAAAAGACCTTGGGCTGGATCCGGAAACCGCCGTCTGTGTGTCTGCAAAAACCGGTGAAGGCATTGATGCGCTTTTTGAAGCCATTGTCCGGGTTTTCCCGCCGCCGTCCGGTTCTCCGGACGAAAGCCTGCGCGCGCTGATTTTCGATTCCCACTACGATCCGTACCGCGGTGTTATCGTCCATATCCGCGTATTTTCGGGCGTCATCCGCCCGGGCGACACCGTCCGGTTTTGGAATTCGCAGGCCGATTACAAAGTGGAAGAAACCGGCATTTTTATTTTGAAGCTGGTGCCTTCGGAATGCCTGTGCGCCGGTGATGTCGGGTATATTATTGCCGGTATCAAAACAATTGAAGATGTTGCCGTCGGCGACACCGTAACATCGGCAGCCGCTCCCTGTGACGCGCCGCTTCCCGGTTTCAAGCAGGTGAAGCCTGTTGTATTTTCCTCCGTCTATCCGATGGACACAAATGATTACGAAGAGCTGAAGGAATCCATTGAGAAGCTCAAATTGAATGATGCCAGTTTGACCTGGGAGAAAGATTCCTCGGCTGCGCTCGGCCACGGATTCCGGTGCGGATTTCTCGGGCTTCTGCATCTGGAAGTGGTGCAGGAACGGCTGGAGCGGGAGTTCAACCAGTCGGTGATTTTCACGGCGCCGTCCGTGCAGTACAAAATCCTGCTGCGGAACGGAACCGAAGTGTTTTGCGATAATCCGGCAGATTATCCGGACGAAGGTTCCATCGCGTCCAGCGAAGAACCATATATCCGGGCGTCCATTATTACCCCCTCTCCGTATCTTGGAAATATTATGTCGCTTTGTATCGAAAAGAGGGGTTTGCAGACCAATTTGCAATATCTGGATGAAAAGCGCGTGGAAGTTGTATACGAAATGCCGCTGGCGGAAGTTTTGTTTGACTTTTATGATAAACTGAAAAGCATCAGCCGGGGATATGCGTCGTTTGACTACGATGTTATCGGTTTCCGCCCGACCGAACTGGTGAAAATTGACATCCTGCTGAACGGGAAACCGGTGGATGCGCTTTCGCAGCTTGCCTACAAGGGAAATGCGTACGCAAAAGCCCGCCATGTGTGCGGGCAGCTGAAAGAGGAAATCAGCCGGCAGCAATTCAAAATTGCGATCCAGGGGGCTATCGGCAGCCAGATTATTGCCCGCGAAACCGTAAATCCTGTGCGGAAAGATGTTTTGGCAAAGTGCTACGGCGGGGACATCACGCGCAAGCGGAAGCTGCTGGAAAAACAAAAAGAAGGCAAAAAACGGATGAAGATGATCGGCGATGTGGAACTTCCCCAGTCTGCCTTTCTTGCAGTCCTCCGCTCCAAAGAAGAATAAGCGCAGCGGGAGACGGGCTCACCGTCCGCGCGCTGTGCGGATGATTTTGAGGAAAAACTCCAGTTCCACGCGGACACGGTTCAGAAAATCCCGGCGCAGGGAAACGCTTTCCGCCCCGGTATAATCCGGAAAATGCAGGTACAGGTAATCGGCTTCCTGCAAAAGCCGGGAAAGTCCTGCATTGTCTGCCGTTTTGTCTGCGCCGGTCAGTATGGCCCGCAGGTTCAGAAGACGCTGTTCTTCTTCCTGCAAAAAATCCGCCGCCCTGCGCCGGATTCCGTTTTCCGCTCCGGATTCCGGCGCCGGTCCGGATTCCGGATTCCCTGCCGGCGGGTGTTTCCGGATTTCCTGCGCAGCGGCAGAAAAGGCGGCGGAAGGGAATCCGTCCGGAAGCCCGCCTTCTCCCAAACGGAAAAAACCTTTGCCTGCGAAACGGGCTGCGCAGAGTTTCGCGTAGCCGCGCATTGCTTCGTTGGAAAATATTCCTCCGTTCTGCGTACCGGTCCGCACGCCCGCAAATGCTGCTTCGGCGCGTTTTTCTTCCAGCGGGGACAAACGGTCTGCCCGGATCCTGCATTCCCGGACCTGCGGAGTTCCCTCCGCGTGTGAGAAACCGCTTCCCCAGGAAAAATCCAGCCCGGTAAAAAAAACGGGTAGTGTAATATTTGCCCGCAGTTTTCCGGCGGCCTCAAGCGCCGCCAGACCTACGGAACCCAGCGGCGGAATTTCCATGCAGGCGGTTTTTTTGGATGCGAGCCGCCGCAGGAATTCCGCGCGTGTATACGGCGTCAGAAAAAACGATGTATGTTTTTTTTTCCCCCGTTTTTGCGGACGGGAAGTGAAGTCTGCCAGTACCGGGATGTCTGCCGGAAACCGGCAGTCCGGATAGTTGCCGCAGAATGCGCGGTTGATCCAAATCTGCGCTTCCACGGTGATGATTAAATCGGGACGTATCCCTGCCGCCTGCAGGGCAGGAACAGCGGCTTCCACGGCCAGAAGAAACAGTCCTTTACGGTTTTCCCGCAGAAAGCCGGTTGCCATGCCGAGGGAAGGGCCTGCTCCGGCTACAACAAGCGGTTTGCGTACAGCGCCGGCTTGCAGCAGGATAGCGTCCGGAATTCCCGCAGCAAGTTCGCCGCAGTTTTTGAAAATATTTTCTGCGTATTTTCTGCCCAGCCGGATCAGAGTCGCCCGGTTTTTCCAGAATACAGATACGTATTCGGCCGCAAGAAATTCCGCTTGCCGGTAAAACCCGGCGTACAAGGCGGCGCCGCCGGAAAGATCCAGCCGGATGCAGCGCCGGAACGGCGGATGCCCGGATAAGCCTTCATCCAGAAAATGCGTCACGGTTTCCGGTTCAGGGGCAAAAATCAGCCGGAAGCATTTGTTTTCCCCGGCGTCCAGACCTGTCCGGGAAAAAAAATCCCGGCTCAGATGAAACAACGCCGCATCATGTTCTACGGCAAGGACAAAGACGCCGTCCGGCACATGCTGCAAAAGTGTACGCACGCCATATCCAAGCAGCGGGGAAAACAACAGGACAAGGGTTCCGGGCAGGATATCCGCGGCGGCGGCGGTTTCTTCCGGATGTTTTGCCGGAAAACGGCGGGAATACAGGAAACGGTTCCGGTAAAACACGGAAAATCCGTTTCCTGTATCAGCAAGGACAGGGGGTGAAATTTTGTCCGCCGGTTCCCCCATGCCGGTTTAGGACAGGTTCCCCATGAAGGAACGGAGGTAAGTCAGGTCAAAATTATCCTTGAATTTGCTGCTGGAGAAATACATTTCCGCGATAGCCTGCAAATCCCATTGCCTGACGCCGCCGGCAAATTGCTGCAAATACAGATCCGCTGTTCCCGGATCCAGCTGCGAAGTGTTGCTGAGCGTCAGGATAATCGCGCCGTTATTCAGCATAACCGGGCGGGAAACATCCCCTTCCTGAATGGAAAAGGCTGTCCGGAAAAATTCTTCGCTGTCCGCTGCTGCGACAAGAATCTCATTTCCGGCGTCTACAGGCGGAAGCGCCTGCGAATTTCCGTAATTGATGCCAAATGCCGACGTTTCGGATTTTGTCCGCGAATATTCTGCAAGCGCGGCATCGAATCCCTGCGCTGCGGCGTCATCCGAAAAATTTTCCGCCAGCAGCATCACATAATCTTCAATGGTTCCGCGTTCATTACGCTCCATATAATCCCGCACGGTCCGCACGGTTTCTGCATCCGAAAAATCCGCCGGCTGCTGCGGGCCGTCACAACGGACCACCAGGAACGATGCGCCGGAAGCAAGCGGCGCGCTGATTTCCCCTTCGCCCAGCGAAAGCACGGCTTCCAAATCCGCGGCGTCCGGGAAAAGCGTATTGACGTCTTTCCGCATACGGTTCAGCAGTTTGCCTGTACCGTCTGTCCCGCGCCGGGTGGAATAAGCCGCTTCTGCTTCCGCGAACGTGGTTTCCCCGGCAGCAATCTGACCGTGCACGCGGGCAGCTTCGCTTTCATCGTCAAAACTGATCAGCGATAAGTCCAGCGCAGCAAACAGCTCCGCGTTTTCTTCCCCGAACCGCACGACTTCGCTGTCCGGATAATCCGAAGAATCAAAGGTGACGTAGGAGAAACTGCGCTGCGGCGTTATCATCTCCCGCAGGAACGCCTCTTCGTTTACGGAAGTTTTCAGGCCGAAAAAGCCCTCCGGATCGCCGAGACAGTCGTAAAAATAACGTGCGGCCGTCAGTTCTTCCTGTACAAGCTTGCGGCGGGACATTTTGGTATATTCGTCCGTGTTGTTGTACAGGGTGTCGGAATAGCGTCCGTTTTCGTCCGTGTAATACTGGCGGATCAGCGTGCGGTTGATTTCGCGGTCCGTCGGTTCATAGCGGGCGTTCCGCATGTCATCCAGAATAGCCAGCCGGAGGACCGCCGATTCATACGCCTGCCGGAGGATGGCGTAGAACATCCGGTCGTTTACCTGAATGCCCGCCGCCTGATACTGCGCCGAAATATTCTGCGCCTGGCGGATCATGAACGAATCCTGCACATATTCCACCGGCGTTCCGTCCCATTCCCCGAATACGAGCGGGGAAGCGGACGCGCCGCCCGCAGTCGGAATGAACACAAAAATCACCACGGCGAGCAGGAGGATAATCACTGCGCCGGCAAACGTAAGCTTTTTTTTGATTGCAGCCATAAAATTCCTTCTTGTAGGCGTATCCGTTTTCTTGCAAATCCGCTCCAGAATACCACGGAGGAAAATTCCTGTCAACGCGGCGTATCCTTCCCCTGCTGCGTGCGGCGGGGAAGGGAAAGAATTTTCCGCAGGCTGTTGACATTTTTTTCTTTGTCCGCTATGCTCTGGAATTGCTGGGGGCGTAGCGAAGCTGGTTATCGCGCCGGCCTGTCAAGCCGGAGATCGCGGGTTCAAGCCCCGTCGCTCCCGCATCAAGGAGTTTGCCCGCGCAAGCTCCTTTTTTTCTATCGGGCAGTAGCGCAGGGGTAGCGCGCTTGGTTCGGGACCAAGAGGCCGCGGGTTCAAATCCCGCCTGCCCGACTTCCTCCCGTTTATTTGACCAGATGAATGGCGAAACCGGCGGTTTCTTCCTGGAAATAGCAGAGCCGCACGCTTCCGTCCGCATCATATTGTATGCTTTCCGGGTTTACCGTGAATCCGTATTTTTCCAGGTATTTGGCAGTGCGCGCGGGATCGGTGCAGCGGAATCCGATATGCCCCTTGCTTCCATAAAACGGCCGGTTCATCAGTTCAATTTCCCGGTTCATGAAAATAGAAAGAGGGCCGGGGTTTGCGCGCATTCCGAATGCTTCAAATATGCGGGCAAGCTGTTCCGCTTCCCCGGGGGTTCCGTTGTTGATGCCGAGGTGGGCAAACTCCAGTCCCTGGACGGCAAGCAGGGCTTCGGCGCACAGGCGCGTGATTTCATCCCATCTGCCTTTTGCCTGCAGTTCTCCGCTGACCATCCAGCTGCCGGCTGCGGCAAGTACGTTCCTGCAACGTGCGTATTGCGCAATGTTTTCTGCCCGGATGCCGCCGGTTGCCAGAAAGCGGACGCCGGGGAAAGGCCCGGACAGGCTTTTCAGCATGGCGGCGCCGCCGGCCGCCTCAGCGGGAAAGAATTTGAATGTGTCCAGCCCGAGCGCCAGTCCCTGTTCGATTTCGGACGGCGTGCATACGCCGGGCAGAACCGGAATATCCCGCGCCGTACACCAGGAAACGGTTTCCGGATTCAAGCCGGCGGATACAATAAAGGCTGCGCCGGCCTGCACGGCTTTTTCAGCTGTCTGCGGATGCAAAACGGTACCGGCGCCGACCAGCATTTGCGGGCATTCTGCACGGATTTGCCGGATTGCTTCTCCGGCGGCTTCCGTCCGGAACGTGATTTCCAGAACGCCGATGCCGCCTGCCAAAACGGCTTCAGCCAGCGGAACGGCGTTGGCGGCGTCTTCCACGCAGGCAACGGGAATTACGCCGGTGTCATGGAGAAATTGGAACAGCCCGGATTTGGTCATGGTTCGTCCTTTTTTTTTCCGGAAAGACCGCTTGTGCGGATCCCGGGATTTTCGGTTTTATCCGGAAGGAATTTTATCATAAGTCGGGCCGGAAGAAAAGCGGAATTGTTGACGGATGAATTTTTATGCTTTAGAATCGCCCCGTTCCCGCTGCGATGTTTCGCTTTTGGAGGTGCAGGTGTCCGGAAAATCAACATTCATCACGTTCGGGGAAATCATGCTCCGGCTGAAAAGTCCGGAACGGCAGAGGCTGTTCCAGCATCCGCTGCTTGTTTCTTCGTTCGGCGGTGCGGAAGCCAATGTGGCCGTTTCGCTGGCCCTGCTCGGCCTGAAGTCCAGATTTATAACAGCCGTTCCGGAGAATACCGTGGGCGAGGCATGTGTCCGCGAATTGCGGAAATACGGCGTGGATACGTCCGCCGTGCGGCGGGTAAGAAATTCACGGCTGGGCATTTATTTTCTGGAACCGGGTGCGGACCAGCGTCCGTCCGTTGTGATTTATGACCGCGAAGGCAGCGCTGTGTCGCAGGCTTCCCCGGAGGATTTCGGTTTTCCTGCGCAAATGCAGGATGCCTGCTGGCTGCATCTGAGCGGGATTACGCCCGCCGTGAGCGGAAACCTTGCGGATTGCGCACGGACAGCAGCACGGGAAGCCAGGAAAGCCGGTGCGTCGGTTTCCCTCGATTTGAATTTCCGGAAAAAACTTTGGAACTACGGGAAAAAAGCGCAGGAGGTGATGCCTTCGTTGGCGGAACTTGCCGATGTGGTGATTGCCAACGAAACGGACATCCAGAACAGTCTGGGCATCGGGACAGGAGACGGGAAAGCCGTACAAACCCCGGAAGGCTATCTGGATTTGGCTTCCCGGGTGAAGGCACGTTTCCCGCAGGTTTCCGTGGTTGCGGTGACAGTACGGGAAAGTTTGTCCGCGGACCGGAACCGGTGGTCTGCGGTTTTATGCGGCAAAAGCGGCAGCTGGGTTTCCCGCTGTTACGAAATCGCGGATATTGTGGACCGGGTAGGGGCGGGCGACGCTTTCGCCGCTGCGCTCATTTACGGATTGACGCAATTTCAGGGCGATGAAAAGCGGGCTCTGGATTTTGCCGCCGCGGCTTCCTGCCTGAAACATTCGGTTGAAGGGGATTTCAATCTTTCCACGGCGGCAGAGATTGCAGCGCTTTGCGCAGGGGACGGCGCAGGTGAAATCCTCCGGTAAGCTGTCTGCCGTATGTTTTGCCTCCCGGTTTTCCGGGAGACAGGTTTTACGCAAAATACGCGCAGCATCTTTGCTGTTGTCCGTGCTGCTTTTCCCGGCTGCTCCGGGAGCCGCACAGGAATGGCTGCTGCGCCTGCATGCCGCGCGGGCGGCCGCCGTCATGCCTGACTGGCAAAAAGCTTCGCAGGTTTTGATGACCGGTATTGACGGAAATACATCCTTCTCCCCGTATTTATACCGCCATTTTGACGGCGTGGTACCCGGTGCGGTTTTGCTGTTCGGATACAATATCGGAGACACTGCGGAGCAGGTCCGTGCATTTCTGGCGGACTGCGCTTCCGCTTTCCGGAACATTGGTACGCCTGCGCCGGTGGTTTTTGCCATTGACCACGAAGGCGGGGACGTGTACCGCACCGGCCGCCTGACGACCCGGCTTCCTTCGGCCCGGACCGTTGCTTCCACGATGACTGTCCGGGAAGCGGAAGACTTGTATGCGCAGGCCGGTAAAGAACTTTTTTCGCTGGGCATCCGCCTGAATTTGGCCCCTGTGGCAGAATGTCCGCCGGAAGATGCTTCTTTCCTGGGAAGCCGTGTGTTTTCGCCGGATCCCGGAAAAACGGCGGCGTACGCGGCCGCTGCTGTCCGGGGATTCCAGTCGGCCGGCGTGCTGTGCGCGGTGAAGCATTTCCCGGGAAATGCCGGAAATGACCCGCATGCTTCCGTCGCCGTGGTGGACGTACCGCCGGCTGAATGCCGGGAACGGTATTTTGCGCCGTTTTATGCGGTTTTACGCGGGCAGCCCGCCGCGGTCCTTGTTTCGCATACGGTATTTTCTGCCGTGGACAATGTGCCGTTCTGCCTTTCAGCAAAAGGGGTGACCGGCATTTTGAAAGGGGAGATGGGGTTTTCCGGTCTTGTGCTGACGGACGACATTTCGATGGAAGCGCTGGCTGCTGCCGGATGGCCGGAAACCAAGGCCGCTGTAGCCGCCATTGCCGCAGGCTGTGATATGATTCTGACTTCTTCTACCGATATCCGTGCGATTACCGGCGCCCTTTGCGCCCGTGCCGCGGAAGATCCGGTTTTCCGGATACGGCTGGAAGAAGCCGCTGCGAATGTTCTGTTTTTCAAACAGCGGGCAGCCCTGCTGTCATACGGAGCGGAAACCCATGTGCGCTGACTGTCCGGATTCCGCCGTGCTCCCCGCCGCTTTTTCCGCCTTTTACACCGGAATTTTCGGGGAACGCTGGCCGCAGCTGGTGTCCGCCATGCGCCGGGACGAGCCGAAAATCCCGTTCACGGAAGGCTTGGAAAAACCATATTATCTCAGTGCCGCCAGTGTGGCGGCGGCATCTGCGCTTCTTGCGGATACCGCGGAAATTCCGCAGGATAATCCGGTGCGGATTTTGGATTTATGCGCCGCTCCCGGCGGAAAAACCCTTGTGCTTGCTTCCGGAATGAAAGGGAACTGGGAGCTGGTCGCCAACGAGTATTCTGCGGCGCGGCGGAACCGGCTGTGTCATGTATTGGACGAACACCTGCCGCC
>JADIMS010000143.1 GCA_017694555.1 Candidatus Avitreponema avistercoris | reverse complement strand
CTGCGCGGCACCGGTAATCATGTTCTTGATGTAGTCCGCATGTCCGGGGCAGTCAATATGCGCATAATGCCGCTTGTCCGACTGATACTCAAGATGGCGGGTGTTAATGGTAATTCCGCGCTCTTTCTCTTCCGGAGCATTGTCAATTTCATCATACTTCAGCGCTTTGTCGCCGTACTTTTTCGCGCAATACATGGTGATGGCAGCCGAAAGAGTTGTCTTACCATGGTCAACATGCCCGATGGTACCAACATTCATGTGAGGTTTTGTTCGTTCGAACTTTTCCTTTGCCATGAGATCCTCCTAAAAGATTTGTAGGCAATCCAAGTTAAAATAACACCGCATTATAGGAAATCCGCGGATTTTAGGCAAGACAATCCGCAACACCACAATAGCGGCAAAAAACCCAAACAATTGCAGGAAGAAGACAAAAACAGGAAGGTGTGCGCAGAAAAGACAAACAGACGCGCATCAGACAGAGACAGCCCATAGGATTTCGGACTGTCACGGCCGGAACCACCTGAATCATCATCAACCTGACATTGACAACCGGTCTGGTTTCCTGAGAAGCCGACGGGGACAAACCCCTATCCAAACCTTCCGCTGCGACCCTGAAAAGCCAACGGCCTTCAGGCAAACAAGCCGGAAGCGGCACGCTTGCCCGAAGGCTTTACAGCGTACCGGTGGATTCTCACCGGGGAACCGCCGACAGCAGAACCCCGTACAGTGTTGCCTATTATACAATTTTCTGCGGATGTGTCAACACCGGACGCACATCCGCAGAAAAACCGGAACCGCGGTTACCAGCGGTAATGGGAGAAGGCTTTATTCGCCTCCGCCATTTTATGCGTATCTTCTTTCTTTTTATACGCAGATCCCGTACTGTTGAAAGCGTCAATCAGCTCGGCGGCCAGCCGCTCGGACATTTCGTGCCCGCTTCTGGCTCTGGCAGCTGCGATAATCCAGCGCATGCACAGGGCTTCCCGGCGGGATTCGCGGATTTCCACCGGAACCTGGTACGTCGCGCCGCCGACCCGGCGGGACTTCACTTCCACGACCGGCTTTACGTTATCCAGCGCCTTCAAAAACACTTCAAGCGGTTCCTGGTTGGTTTTAGCCTTAATGACATCCATCGCGTCATACATTACGCGCATACACACTGCCTTTTTTCCGTGCAGCATCATTCTGGACACAAATTTGGAAACCACCACACTATGGTACTTGCTGTCCGGAAGAACCGGGCGGTCAATCGATTTGTTTTTTCTACCCATTTTTCAAGACCTCAGGCTTTCGGGCGCTTGGCGCCATATTTAGAGCGGCTGCGCTTTCTGTCTTCCACGCCGAGCGTGTCTTTTGTTCCGCGGATGATGTGGTACCGGACACCCGGAAGATCCTTCACACGGCCGCCGCGGATCAACACAACAGAATGCTCCTGCAGATTATGCCCAATCCCCGGAATATAAGCGGTCACTTCAATGCCGTTGCTCAGACGGACACGGGCAACCTTCCGCAAAGCCGAATTCGGCTTTTTGGGCGTTACCGTCATCACACGGGTGCAAACCCCGCGGCGCTGCGGGCAAGACTGCAACGCCGGGCTCTTGGTCCGGTTGGCGACGGTCTTGCGGCCTTTCTTTATCAACTGGTTAATTGTAGGCATTTGCCTTTTCTCCTTTTATTCTGATCCGGTCAGCACCCCGGACACCAAAATCCAATCCTTCCAAGCCCGACAAGTATAGTAGAGGCAGAGAACGGATGTCAATATTAATCCAAATCCTCCTGGTCATAATCGGTGTCTTCCGGAATCACTTCACTTTCCTTCTCCAGACGCCGGCGCTCAAGGATTTCTTCCATCTGCTCATCAAGGTCGCTCTTGTTCTGGTCAAAGAGTTTCACGTTGCGGTAATGGCGGATGCCGGTTCCCGCGGGCACCAAATGCCCGATAATCACGTTTTCTTTGATTCCGCGCAGGTCGTCCCTGGCTCCGGAAATTGCCGCATTGGTCAGAACGCGTGTGGTTTCCTGGAAAGAGGCGGCAGAAATAAACGAATCCACATTGAGGGACGCCTTGGTGATTCCCTGGAACATCGGCCGGGCAATTGCAGGCTGACCGCCCTCTTTCATCACCTTCTCGTTCTCCACGTTAAATTTGTACTTATCCACCTGCTGACCGTAAATAAAGCGTGTATCGCCCACGGCCACAATCTCCACTTTGCGCAGCATTTGCCGCACAATTACGCCGATGTGCTTGTCGTTAATCACAACGCCCTGCGCCCGGTACACCTGCTGGATCTCGTCCATCAGATAATTCTGAAGGGCATTTTCACCGAGAATCGCGAGAATATCGTGCGGATTCAGCGCACCTTCGCACAGCTTTTCACCGGCTTCCACTTCGTCGCCGTCACGCACCAGCAGGAGCTTGGCCATCGGAACCAGATGCTTGAATTCCTTGCCATACTGATCCCGCACAATCAGTACGCGTTTATTTTTGAAAATACCTTTAAAGGACACTGTTCCGGAAATCTGCGCCAAAACAGACGGATCTTTCGGTTTACGCGCCTCAAAGAGCTCGGAAACGCGGGGCAAACCGCCCGTGATGTCGTGCGTTTTGGCAGAAGCCTTAACCATCTTGGCGATGGTATCGCCGGCCCGGACCGGAGAATTGTCTTCCACCTGCAGCGTAGAACCGCCGGGCAGATAATACGAACCGACGGTATTCCCCTGCTCGTCCGTAATCAGGATACGGGGCTGCTTGGTTTCAAACTGGAAATCGCTGATTTTTTTCTCAATTTTTCCGGATTCCGTATCCACTTCTTCCAGCAGCGTAGAACCGGGGATAATGTCTTCGTAGCGCACATATCCGTCATATTCGGCAATAATCGGCTCTGCATGCGTATCGAAGGTAGCAATCTCCGAACCCGCGGGGACAAAATCGCCGGTTTTCACCGACACATTGGAACCGTTGCGGATTTCGATTTTATTCTCCGCACCGGCCAAATACACCGCGTCTTCCCGGCGGACAACGCGGGCCGTATCCCCGGCGGGAATGGTTTGCCCGCCGCGGAGGATCAGCGGCTCGTCTTTCATCACCTGCTGCCCTTCTTCAACCAGAACCTGATCGCCGGATTCCAGCTTATAGTCATGCAGCACTTTGTCCACGAGCAGGAAGCCTTTGCGCGTAAACAGCCAGTTTCCGTTGTCCAGCACAACATGGGTTCCCGAGATATCCTTGATAAGCGCGGAATACTTCAGCGAAATACGGTTTTCCTCAACATCCGTGGATGCCGTACCGCCGACATGGAATGTACGCATCGTCAGCTGCGTACCGGGCTGGCCGATGGACTGCGCGGCGATAATCCCCACCGCCTCGCCGATTTCCACCACTTTATTCCGCGCCAGATTCCGGCCGTAGCATTTCACGCAGACACCGTGCGAAGATTCACAGGTCAGCACTGTCCGCAGTTTTACGGATTCCACGCCGGCCGCTTCGATTTCTTCGGCAATTTCATCGGTAATATACTCGTTGACATCGATGATGACCTTTTTCGTAATCGGATGCAGCACGCGTTCCAGCGTGTATCTTCCCGCAATCCGGGTGCTCAGGCGTTCTACGATTTCATCGCCGTTTTTCACCGCGCGGTATTCAATTCCGTTAATGGTACCGCAATCCTCTTCATTGACTACAACATCCTGCGCAATGTCTACCAGGCGCCGCGTCAGGTATCCGGCGTCTGCGGTTTTCAGCGCGGTATCCGCCAAACCTTTCCGTGCGCCGTTTGTCGAAATAAAGAATTCGATAACCGAAAGCCCTTCTTTAAAGTTTGAACGGATCGGAAGCTCGATGATGTCTCCGTTCGGCTTAGCCATCAGACCGCGCATACCGGCCAGCTGGCTGATTTGTCCGCGGCTTCCGCGGGCGCCGGAATGCGCCATCATGTAGATCGTATTGAAGCCTTCTTTATCTTCTTCCAAATGCCGCATCATGACATCGGTCAGCTCTTTTGTCACTTTCGACCATTCGTCGCAAACCTGGCTGTAACGCTCCACGGCAGTCAGCGTACCTTTGTCATACTGGTTCTGGATTTTACGGATGGTTTCGTCCGCCCGGGCAATCATTTCCGTCTTTTCTTCGGGAATAATGATATCATCCATACTGAGCGTAGCGCCGAAGAACGTGGCGTACTTGTAGCCGGTGGATTTCAGCTTATCCAGCATCTGCACCGTAAGCCACGGTCCTTTTTCTTTGTGTACGCGCTCAATCAGGCGGCGGATGGATTTGTCATTCAGACATTCGTTGACAAAAGGCACGCCTTCCGGCATTTCTTCGTTGAACACCAGACGGCCCGGCGTAGTCTGAATCACTTCCCCGCGGTATTTCACCGTAATGGGAGACTGCCAGCCGACAGCGCCGGCTTCAGCCGCCATCATCACTTCATCCACATCGATGAAGCGGTGTCCTGCGCCTTTCCCCGACGGGCGTTCTTTTGTCAGGTAATACAATCCGAGAACCATATCCTGGGACGGATACACGATGGATTTTCCGCTTGCCGGATCCAGCAGGTTGCGGCTGGAAAGCATGAGCGTCCAGCACTCCATTTGCGCAGCCTGCGTCAGCGGCACATGCACAGCCATCTGGTCGCCGTCAAAGTCGGCGTTAAACGCCTTACAAACCAGCGGATGCAGTTTTATGGCTTTTCCTTCCACCAAAACCGGTTCAAACGCCTGGATACCGAGGCGGTGCAGCGTCGGCGCACGGTTCAGCATAACCGGATGTTCTTTCACCACCTCGTCCAGGATGGCGAAGACTTCCGGTGATTCCTGTTCCACCAACAATTTCGCTTTTTTGATATTGTAGACAACGTCCTTGTCCACAAGTTTTTTCATAATGAAAGGCTTGAACAGCTCCAGCGCCATCTTGGTCGGAAGGCCGCACTGCCACATTTTCAGTTCCGGCCCGACAACAATGACCGAACGCCCGGAATAGTCCACGCGTTTACCCAGCAGATTCTGGCGGAACCGGCCCTGCTTTCCTTTCAGCATATCGGAAATGGATTTCAGCGGACGGTTGGAAGCCCCCTTGATGACGCGTTTGCGTTTGGAGTTATCAAAAAGCGCGTCTACCGCTTCCTGCAGCATACGTTTTTCGTTGCGGATAATGATGTCCGGCGCATTCAGGCTCATCAGGCGTTTCAGGCGGTTATTCCGGTTAATCACCCGGCGGTACAGGTCATTCAAATCGGACGTAGCAAACCGGCCGCCGTCCAACTGTACCATCGGGCGCAGTTCCGGCGGGATCACGGGGATAGCCTCCAGAATCATCCACGACGGCTTGTTGGTTGAAGCGCGGAAATTTTCCACAATCTCAATCCGGCGCAACAGCCGTTTATCCGTCTTGGCGCCCTTCTCAATCATTTTAGCCCGCAATTCCGCGGCAAGATCGTCCAGA
This sequence comes from Candidatus Avitreponema avistercoris, assembly GCA_017694555.1. GTDB lineage: Bacteria > Spirochaetota > Spirochaetia > Treponematales > Treponemataceae > Avitreponema > Avitreponema avistercoris. The sequence goes on along the minus strand of JADIMS010000143.1, from coordinate 25,764 downwards.
TTGATATTCTCCAGCAGGATTTTGATGGCTTCTGCGCCCATGCCGGCCGTAAAGGACGAACCGTAGCGTTCCTGCGCTTCCCGGTATTCATCTTCCGTCAACAGCTGGTTTTTCTTCAAATCCGTATCGCCCGGATCAATCACGATATATTTTTCATAATACAGAACCGAACGGAGCGCCGTGATTTGCAAATCCAGCAAAAGACCCATGCGGCTGGGAACGGAACGGTAATACCAGATATGGGAAACCGGCGCAGCCAGATCAACGTGCCCCATGCGCTCGCGGCGGACTTTGAAGTGGGTTACTTCCACTCCGCAGCGGTCACAAATCACGCCTTTATAGCGGATGGATTTAAATTTCCCGCAAAAGCATTCCCATTCTTTTGTGGTACCGAAAATCCGCTCACAGAAGAGACCGTCCTTCTCCGGCCGGAGTGTCCGGTAATTGATGGTTTCCGGTTTTTTTACCTCTCCGTATGACCAGGAACGAATGGTTTCCGGCGAGGCAAGTTTTATCATCAAACTGTCAAAATCCTGAATATCTCTCATTTCCGTCCTCTTCCTTTACAACAAACACATCCCGAACCGCGCCGGATCAGAAATTGGATTCGGCCTTCGCGATTAATTCTTCATCACGCTCGGTAAGCGGAATTTGCTTGCCTTTCGCATCCCGGATTGTGAAATCCAAGGCCAGCCCACGCAATTCCTGTACCAGCACATTGAAGGACTCCGGAATTCCGGCGGCGGCTGACGGCTCTCCTTTTACGATGGACTCGTAAATTTTGGAACGGCCGTTCATATCGTCAGACTTGATGGTCAAAAGCTCCTGCAGCGTATTTGCCGCACCGTAAGCCTCCAGGGCCCAGACTTCCATTTCACCCAAGCGCTGGCCGCCGAACTGGGCCTTTCCGCCCAAAGGCTGCTGCGTGACCAAAGAATACGGGCCGGTGGAGCGTGCGTGCATTTTATCGTCCACCAGATGGTGAAGTTTCATGAAGTAAATCACGCCCACAAAAACCGGATTGTCAAACGGTACCCCGGTGCGTCCGTCGCGCAGGACAACCTTCGAGTTCACCGGGAAACCGGCTTCCTGCAGCTTTTCACCAATCTGGTCATTCGTCGGAGACTGGAACACAGGAGACTCAAACCACTTATCCAGATATTTGGCAGCCAACCCGAGTTCGGATTCCATAATCTGCCCGATATTCATCCGGGAAGGCACGCCCAACGGATTCAGACAAATATCCAGCGGAGTTCCGTCTTCCATATACGGCATATCTTCTTCCGGCAGAATGCGGGCCACAATACCTTTATTTCCGTGGCGGCCGGCCATCTTGTCTCCTTCGCGCAGTTTGCGTTTGGTAGCAATCAGAACCTTAACCACTTCTTCCACACCGGGATTGAGGTCGTCGCCTTCCGAACGGCGCAGGCGCTGCACATCAATAATCGTGCCGTCCACACCATGGGGAACACGCAGCGAAGAATCACGGACTTCGCGGGCTTTTTCACCGAAAATCGAATTCAGCAGTTTGAATTCCGGCGTCGTTTCCGTTTCACTTTTCGGCGTAACCTTTCCAATCAGAATATCACCCGAACGGACTTTTGCCCCGATGCGGATAATCCCTTCGCTGTCCAGATTGTCGATGCATTTTTCACTGATATTGGGAATATCCCGCGTCAGTTTTTCCGGCCCGAGTTTGGTCTCCCGGACTTCCGTCACGAATTCCTTGATATGGATGGACGTAAACATGTCTTCTTTGACGACACGCTGCGAAATCAAAATTGCATCTTCGTAATTGTATCCGTTCCACGGGACGAACCCCACCAGGATATTCCGGCCGAGCGCCAGTTCTCCGTGGTATGTCGCCGGGCCGTCCGCCAGGGATTCCCCTTTAGCAATTTTCTGGCCGAGCTGTACCACCGGCCGCTGGTGATAGCAGGTATCCTGGTTTGTCCGCTGGTACTTCAGAAGGGTATAGACATCCTTCGCCGAAGGATCCTCATCCGGCGTAACTTCAATCCGCTCTGCGGAAACGTAATTCACCGTACCGGCACGCTTTGCCTTAATCAGGACGCCGGAATCGTAAGCGCATTTGCCTTCCATACCCGTACCGACGCGCGGAGGCTCCGGGAAAACCAGCGGAACCGCCTGACGCTGCATGTTCGATCCCATCAAGGCGCGGTTGGCGTCATCGTGCTCCAAAAACGGAATCAGGGAAGCCGAAACGGAGATAATCTGCTTTGGCGAAACATCCATGTATTCCACTTCCTGCGGCGCGCGCGTGGTGTAATCCCCGCGGTGGCGGCAGGAAATCTGGTCGGCATGGATACGGCCGTCTTCATCCACTGCGGTCGAAGACTGCGCAATGTAGTATTTATCCTCGTCCATCGCGGACAGATATTCCACTTCCTTCGTGGCCACACCGTCCACAACCTTCACGTACGGCGCTTCCAGAAAACCATAGTCATTCACCCGCGTATAATTGGCAAGCGAAACAATCAGACCGATATTCGGGCCTTCCGGCGTTTCAATCGGGCACATACGGCCATAATGCGTGTAATGCACATCGCGGACTTCAAAACCTGCCCGGTCACGCGAAAGACCGCCGGGACCCAGCGCGTTCAGGCGGCGTTTGTGCGTCAGCTCCGCCAGCGGATTGACCTGATCCATGAACTGCGACAGCTGGCTGGAACCGAAAAATTCCTTGATTGCAGCTACCACCGGTTTAATCGAAATCAAATCCTGGGGTTTGGCGGTTTCCGTCTCTTTGATATTCATCCGCTCTTTGGCGATCCGCTCCATACGGGAAAATGCGGTCTTGAGCGTATTGGTCATCAGCTCGCCCACCGAACGCACGCGCCGGTTACCGAGATGATCGATATCATCCACAAGCTCCGGCTGCGTATACACTTTGATCAGGAACTTCATCGTAGACAAAATATCCTGTTTGACCAGCGTGTATTCGCTAACCGGCTCTGCATAATCGAATTTCTTGTTCAGCTTATACCGGCCGACCCGTCCCAAATCATAGCGGCGGGAAGAGAAGAACATCGACGTCAAATCTTTTTCGGCATTTTCCACGGTAATCGGTTCGCCGGGAAGCAAAACCGAATACACCGCCGCCAGCGCGTCCTCCTTTGTCGGCTCATCCTGTTCCGCCTCTTTTCCGGAATAACGGATATCCTCGCGTTCAAAGCAGTTGATGATCATCGGCGAGCTGAGGGAGGTTTCGGAATCAAAATCGATGATTTCGATTTCATGTACGCCGTTAAGCAGCATTTCATCAATGTTATGCGGATGAATCTTTTCTCCGGCCCGGTACAGTTTCACCGGCTCCCCGTTTTCATCCTTGCCGTATACGGGAGAAGCCAGAACGGAACCGATAATTTCTTCCTGTCTGGCACGGTCGTCCGAAACTTCGGCTTTTTTTGTATCATAAAAACAGCGGATAATTTCTTCCCGGGTTTGGAATCCGAGCGCACGCAAAAACAGCGTGCCCAGAATCCGCTTTTTGCGGTCGATTTTTGCATAGATCAGTTCTTTTTTCTGATCAATTTCAAATTCCAGCCAGCTTCCCCGGTAGGGAATGATGCGGCTGGAAAACACCCCTTTCTCGTGGCTGAAAATAACGCCGGGAGAACGGTGAATCTGCGACACGACAACCCGTTCCGCGCCGTTGATGATAAATGTGCCGCGGTCGGTCATCAGCGGAATGTCGCCCATATAAATGTCTTTTTGCCGGATTTCACCGGTTTGCTGGAACACCAGATTGATCCGCGCTTTCAAAGGCACGGAGTAAGTCAGGTTTTTCTGTTTGCATTCCAACTCGGAAAATTTGATGCCGCTCTCATCCAGCTCGTAGAATTCATATTCCAAAACCATATCGCCGTTCGGGCTTTCAATCGGGAAAACGGAGCGGAACACTTCTTCCAGTCCCACATCCTCCGCAGAATCCGGGGACCCGTCACCGCCGCGGTTCAGAAATTTTCTGTACGACGAAAGCTGAATATCGATCAGGTCAGGCAATTCCATAAAATTCGGAATATTCTTCCCCACATATTGGCGGCTGAAAACTGGAACTCCAGCAGACATCCCTACACCTCCTCGCAAGCGCGATAAAACAAATAACGGGAGAGCAAACCTCTACCGGAAGCGGAAATGAGAAACGGAAAATACACTTTTAACGGTTCGCGGCAATCTGCGGACCGCCCACAGTCAAGCGGCCCGCAGTTCCGGTCAGGAAATCTTGACAACCCCACCTGCGGCTTCAACCGACTCCTTGATTTTTGCAGCGTCTTCTTTGGACACATTTTCTTTGATGGTCTTAGGCGCGCCCTCCACCAGATCTTTGGCTTCTTTCAGGCCAAGACCGGTAACCGCGCGCACTTCCTTGATAACCGCAATCTTTTTCGCGGCATCCACGCTTTCCAAGGTAACCGTGAACTCCGTCTGCTCTTCCGCAGCAGCAGCGGCTCCGCCGGCGCCCGCAACTGCAACCGCAACCGGGGCAGCGGCCGTAACGCCGAACTTCTCTTCCATGGCTTTTACCAGCTCGGAAACCTCAAGAACCGTCATTTCCGCAATCGCGTCCAAAATCTGCTCGTTTGTCAAAGCTGCCATATTAACTTCTCCTCAAAATAAATCACGCAGTCATACGCCTGCGCCAGACCCGAAAGCCTGATTTAAGCGGAACAGGACGACAGCAAGGGCATTGCCCGGAAGCCTGATCCGCTGTACAACCAATCCGAAATCCGCCGCAATCAGGCGGAAGCCTCTTCCGACTTTTTGTCCGCCACAGCCTGCAGCGTGCGGGCAAGTTTGGACGTCGTAGCCTGCATCGCAGACATAAGCATGGCAATGAGTTCTTTTTTGCCGGGCAGCTTGGAAAATTCTTCCAATTTTCCGGCGTCATACAGCTCACCGCCAATCAGTCCGCCTTTCACCACCAGCGCAGGCACATCTTTCGCAAAATCGAACAGCACCTTTGCCACGCCGTTGGCTTCATCTTCTCCGGCATAAAGCGCAATGGCGGTCGGTCCGGTAAAATAGGAACCCAGATCCGCTTTTTCCATTTCGGTAAACGCAATACGCGCAAACGTATTTTTGACTACTTTGTACGTGCAGTCTTTCTCCCGGAGTTTTGCCCGCAAATCGGTAATCTGTTCCACCGTCAAACCGCGGTATTCGGTGAAAATAAAATCCTTTGCAGACTCAAAACAAGCCTTCATATCGGCAATCGCCGCGGTTTTTGCCGGCTGGAATTGTTTCGCTTTAATCGCCATCGTTATTCTCCTGCCCGGTAGGACACCCATACGCCGGGACCCATTGTAGAATTCACGGATACAGAGCGGACAAAATCCGCTTTTGCATCCTGCGGTTTTTTGCGCATCATCTCACCCAGGAAGGTACTGATGTTTTCCACGATTTTTTCGGAATCCATCGAAACCTTGCCTACCGCAAGATGGATCACGCCGGTTTTGTCCGCACGGAATTCCACGCGGCCTTTTTTCAGCTCATTGACGGCGCCCCGGATATCCGCAGAAACCGTTCCGGTCTTCGGATTCGGCATCAGCCCGCGGCGGCCGAGCACCATACCCAAACGGCCGACATCCTTCATCATATCCGGCGTGGCAACCGCAACGTCAAAGTCCAGCCAGCCGCCCTTCACCTTCTCGATATATTCATCGCCGCCGGCATATGCAGCGCCGGCATCCAGAGCTTCCTTAACCCGGTCTTCTTTGCAGAACACCAGAATCCGCTTTTCTCCCCGGAACTGGTGGGGCAAAACCACCGTATCCCGCACGGACTGGCTTTTCGACAGCTTGAGGCTGACATGCACTTCCACGGTCTCGTCAAAACCGGCAAATTTTACATTTTTGACAATATCCACCGCTTTTTGCAGGTCATAAGACTGCTCCGGGTCATATTTTTTCAACGCTTCCCGGTATTTTTTTCCATGTGCCATATTACCGCTCCACCTCAACACCCATACTGCGTGCAGTTCCGGCTATAATTTTCTTTGCCGCTTCCAAGTCGTTCGCGGTGATGTCCGGCATCTTGGTTTTGGCAATTTCCTCCAGCTTGGCCTTCGACAGGAAAGCAACCTTCTGCCCGGTGGAATTGGCCGCGCCCTTTTCAATACCGCAGGCTTTCTTAATCAAAACCGCAGCCGGCGGGGTTTTCAGAATGAACGTAAAGCTCTTGTCAGAATAAACGCTGATGACCACCGGAATAACCAGCCCCGGTTCCATCGTTTTTGTGCGGTCATTAAACTGCTGCACAAACTGCGGGGCGCTCACGCCATGCGGTCCGAGAGCCGGACCAACCGGCGGCGCAGGGGTCGCTTTGCCGGCAGGGCATTGCAGCTTGATAACAGCCGTGACCTTTTTCTTTGCCATAAAAAACTCCTTTTAGGTCATGACGGGGAAGCGGAAAAAACCGCCCCGCAGGAAACGCCGACGGCGCGCCTGCGCATTCCGGCGCCGGAGCGCCGCCCCTCCCTCTATGCAACCGGCCGCGGCATGCAGCCGGAGCGCGGATTACATAATTTTTTCCACTTGGAGCAAATCCACCTCTACCGGCGTGGCGCGCCCGAAAACACCGACCACCACGCGCAGTTTGTTGCGCTCCGGATTTATCTCCTCAATGGTACCGCTGAACGTAGCAAACGGACCGTCAATAATCTTCACCGTCTCCCCTTTCGAGAAAGACTGCACAATCCGGGAAGGCTTTTCACCCTTGATTTCCCCGGTTTTTTGCAGGATATCCCGCGCTTCATCGTTGCTGATCGGATAAGGCCGGGATCCGGAAGAAGCGCCCACAAATCCGGTTACGCCGTTAATCCGCCGGATGGTGGAACAAACATTTTTCCAGCCCAGATCCGGCAAATCCATTTCAACCAGAATATAGCTGGGAAGGATTTTTCTGCGCGTATTGTGCTTTTTGCCGTCCTTAATTTCCACCACATCTTCCAGCGGAACCTTAACATCCAGCACAACGGAAGAATCAAGTTCGCCGACTTCTATCAGCTTGCGGATTTCCCTTTCGATTTTATTCTCATACCCGGAATAAGTATGAAGGATGTACCAGCCTTTTGCCATTGCCTAAAACACCAAATTCACGCCTGCCATAAAAAGCGCGTCAACAAAGCCCAGAAGCACAGCCATGATAATGGTGGAGACAATCACTACCTTTACTGAAGAAACCACATCGTCGCGGGTCGGCCAAACCACCTTTTTCAGCTCCGCCACGCACTCTTTACAAAACTGAACCAACTTCATTTCTTCTCCCCGGCAAACACACCATAAAGCAAATTGCAGGTCAGGAGGGACTCGAACCCCCAACATGCGGTTTTGGAGACCGCCGCTCTACCATTAGAGCTACTGACCTAAAAAATCAGGAAACCGCACACCCGGCGGTTTCCGGGATTACTTAATTTTCGCCTCTTTATGAAGCGTATGCTTGCGGTCAAACGGACAATATTTATTCAATTCCAGTTTGCCCTGCATATTTTTGCGGTTTTTCTTTGTCGTGTAGTTTTTGCGCTTGCATTCGGAGCATTGCAGCGCAATCAGTTCCACAGCCTGTTTTTTTGACGCCATTTCTTCCTCCTGTCTTTGCCTGAAAAAAGCTCCCAAACAGAATCGAACTGTTGACCTCAACCTTACCATGGTTGCGCTCTGCCGACTGAGCTATAGGAGCAGATTTTGCCGATACGTTTGAAGAACGTACCAAACAATTTCATTTTTGTCAAGAAAAACAGAAGGAAGGAGCCGTTTTCTTTTATACCGGCATGAATACCGGCATGGCAGGAGCGGCGGGCAGCGTACAGCGCCCAAGCTTGCGCTTCCGGGGAAAACCCGCTATATTCACGCCATGAACATACAGGAAATGACGGACGCCATTCTGGATTCTTACGCCGCTTACGGCGGAATCAACCTGCCGGATGAAAACAGTTTCCCCAACCGGGAAAATGTTGTCGCGGTCCTGCATGACCTGCTTTCCCTGATTTTTCCCGGATTCCGCACTGCGGAGCAAATCGAAGAAGAGCGGCTGCGTTACATCACCGGCGCGAAAATCCACCGTATCCTTGGCGTACTGACCGGCGAAATACGGAAAACCCTGACGTATCTCTGCCGGAAGAATCATCTGGAAAAAAATGCCTGCGTGCATCTTGCAGAACAGACGGCGCTGGCGCTGATTGCGGAGCTGCCGGAAATCCGGCGGAAAGTCAGCCTGGATGCAAAAGCCGCGCTGGAAGGGGATCCGGCGGCGCGCAGCGTGGAAGAAGTCATCCTTTCGTATCCCGGACTGGAAGCGGTTGTCGTGCACCGCATTGCGCATTTTCTCCACGAAAAAGGGATTCCGGTTATTCCCCGGATTATGAGCGAATGTATCCACGGAAAAACCGGTATTGACATTCATCCCGGCGCGGAAATCGGGGAATCCTTTTTCATTGACCACGGAACGGGCGTGGTAATCGGAGAAACCTGCGTGATCGGCGCACGCGTGAAGGTTTACCAGGGCGTAACGCTCGGCGCACTGAGCGTGAGCAAAAACCTGGCAGACAAAAAACGCCATCCGACCATTGAAGACGATGTGACCATTTATGCCAACGCCACGATTTTAGGCGGCAATACCATCATCGGCAGGGGAAGTGTCATCGGCGGCAATACCTGGATTACGAAATCCGTCCCGCCGGGAAGCACCGTTTACAACTGAGTTTCCCGCCTTGCGTTTTTTCAAACCTGCGGATATAGCGGTTCTGGTTGCTGCGGCGGCGCTTGCCGTTATTCCGGCTTTCCGGAAAAAAGAGGACGGCCGGCTGACGGCAGAGATTTTCAGTCCGGCGCCGGAGGGCGGAACCGTATGTGCGGTATATCCGCTTGCCGGGAACCGGACGGTCCAGGTTGCAGGCCGGGAAGGCCCGCTGGTGATTCAAATAAAGGAAGAAAGCATTTCCGTGACGGAAGCGCCGTGCCGCGGCAAACTGTGCGTCCATGCGCCGCCTTTGCAGAAAGACGGGGAATGGACGGCATGCATTCCCGGCGGCGTCTTAATCCGTTTACGGGCAGAACATACCGCTGCGGAAGCGGGAGGGGAATCCGGGCTGGACGCAGTTTCGTATTGACACACCGGAACAGCGGATGCCGGTAAACAGCCGCAGGCGCCTATTGCTGCGCGTCTCCCGGCGCCTGCATTTTTTTCCGCGCGGAAAAGTAAATGCGGCCGAAAATCTTCATCCACAAAACGGTTACCGCAAGCAACAGGAAAAGCGTGTATATCAGGGCGCCGGGCACGGCAAAATACGCCAAAACCAGATTGTATCCGCCATGGAGAACGACGGCTGCCAAAACCGCAAGCGCCTGTCCGGCGGGGAAGCGTTTGCCGAAAAACACGCCGGAAGCGCTGACCAGCAGGGCAAGAATATGCAGCAAATTGGCCGTGAACAGCCGGGAAAACACCGCGCCGGGGAAATAAAACAAAGCCGCAAGTGTTTCCAGGGAAGCAAAAAGCGCGCCTTCCAGCACTGCGGAAAAAAAGGCGACGGATTCGGCAATACCGTACAGTTCCCGGCTGGAAAAAAACACGCGCTGCAGGACAAGGAAAAAAAACACCGCCTTGCACGCTTCTTCCAGCAAACCGGCCTGCACGAACGAATGCAGCAAAAACGCGCCCGTGTCCCCGGAATAAATCACAAATTCAGAGAAAAAAGGCTGTGTCAGTGCCCGCAGAACAGATACGGACACCACAGACAGCACGGCCGCGGCCAAAAACAGCGGCAGATACCGGCTCATATCCCGGCGGGAAACAAGCATATACAAAATCCACAGCACCGGAAAAACAAAGCAAAAAAACAGATACAGAAAAAACATACGGGAGCATACCACATTCTGCGGGTTTTCTAAAGAGATAAAAACCGGATATACTCTTTCGGACGGGAGAAAAACCATGCGCACGGAAAAAGTCATCGTTTTAATCGGGTTGAAACACTGCGGGAAAAGCGCAGTCGGGAAAATTCTTGCACGCCGGCTCGGCTTTTCTTTTGTGGATACGGATGCGCTGATCGAAACACAAACAGGGCAAACCGCCCGCGCATTGTTTTTGGCCGGCGGGGCGGAACGGATGGCGGAAGCGGAAGCGGAAGCATGCGCAGAGGCGCTGCGCGGAAACACCGGGGCGGCAGGACTGGTGATTGCAACCGGCGGCGCATTTTGTGAAAACCCGGCGGCTGTCGGGACCCTCCGCGGGGAAGGAATCTTTTGCTTTCTGACAGCGGATTTTGCCGTGCTGTACCGCCGCATTTGCAAAAGCGCAGAAGAAGAAGGGGAAATGCCGGCCTTTCTCCGGGGAGAAAACCCGGAAGCGCGTTTCCGGGAATTATATGAAACGCGCGGGGAAAAATACCGGAAGATTGCAGACATCACCGTCCGGAGTACGGAGGAAACGGATCCGGAACAAACCGCAGAAGCCGTTTTATGCAAACTCCGGACGGAAGGATACCTGCCGGCGGGAATTTAGTCGCCCATACAAATACCCAGACCGCGCGCGGTGGTCAGCATCCGGTGGTCCAGGGGAACCTGCTTAACCTGTTTGGCGATTTCGGCCAACGGCACGCCGACAAGCGTATCATTCTGCAAAGCCACCATTTTGCCGTACTCTCCCCGCGCCAGCATATGCGCCGCCGCCGTACCGAACTGGGAAGCCAGAATCCGGTCATAAGCCACAGGCGTACCGCCGCGCTGCAAATAACCGAGTACCGTTACGCGCACTTCCAAACCGGTTGCCTGCCCGATTTCGCCGGCAATGCGGTAGCCCATCGATGTAGTCATTTCCCGGCGCTGCTGCTTAAACGTTTTCTTGTCCAGCTTGGCTTCTTCCACCGACAATGCGCCTTCAGCCACGACAATGATGGAAAACGTTTTTCCGCTGGCGGCGCGGTTTTCCAGCGTTTTCAGCACGCTGTTGATGTCGTACGGGATTTCCGGAATCAGCACCACATCGCCGCCTCCGGCTACACCGGCATACAAAGCCAGCCAGCCGGCTTTGTGCCCCATGACTTCAATCACCATAACGCGGTTATGGCTGGACGCGGTGGAATGCAGGCGGTCAATCCCGTCCGTAGCAACGTCAAGCGCAGTGTGGAATCCAAACGTCATATCGGTTTTGACGATATCGTTGTCGATTGTCTTGGGAACGCCGATCACATTCAAACCTTCGTCGCTCAGCAATGCGGCCGTGGAATGCGTACCGTTTCCGCCGAGCACAACCAGACATTCCAGACCGAATTTCTTGTAATTGCGTTTGATGCTTTCCACCGCGCTGGGCGCGCCGTCGCCTTCCTGCCAGTTTTTGTCTTTGAACGGCTTTTCGCGGGAAGTCCCGAGGAATGTTCCGCCCAGCGTCAGGATGCCGGACAAATCCCGGGCAGACAGCTGCCGTGCACGGCCTTCGACCAGACCCCGGTAGCCGTATTCAAATCCGATTGCCTCCATGCCGTATACATCGATGGCGGTTCGGGCAACTGCACGGATGGCCGCGTTCAAACCGGGCGCGTCTCCGCCCGAAGTTAAGATTCCGAATCTTCTCACTGCCTTTGTCTGCACGGGAAAACCTCCTTCATTCTATTAAAACCAGTATAAGGGCAGAATCTGCAAAAGTACATCTTTTTCAAAGAATATTTTTATGCTAAACTCCCGCCCATGCGTAAAACTTTTTTGCTTGCCCTTTTTGCGTTTTCCGGTCTTACGGCATTTTCCGTGCTCCCGGCGCAACAACAACCCGCGCCCGGAGCCGTTTCCGCCGGACAGCCGGTAACGGATACCGGGGGAACGGTTTTTCTCGCCGGAAACGGAAGCGGTCTGTTCAGCATCCGCCCCGGCACCCTCGGCGTTTCCCTGCTCTGGCAGGGCGGCGCGGTACACAAAATTCTGCGCGTGCAGGATTTTGCCCCGGACGCGGAAGGCTGGTATTTCCTGACGGACAAAGGCGTCCTGTATTCCCGCGATTTGCAGAATTTTGAATTGCGGAATGACGGGCTGCCGGTCAGAACGGTAAAAACATTCCGGAACGGGGAAATTGCGTTTGTTTCGGAAATTCAGGAGCTGGCGGATCTTTGCCCCCTTCCCGGCAACCCGGATGTGCTGGTTACCGCGACAAATAAAAGCGTATTTCTCTCGGAGGACGGAGGGCGCAGCTGGCGTTCCCTCGGTACCAGCGCAATCACCGACGGCGTCAAGACGGCCGCCCCGGCAATGCTGCCGGATGAAACCGGCAGGGGGAAACTCACGGTATTGATGTCGCATCCGATTTACGGTATTTCCTACCTGCATCCGCATGACGCCGGTTCACGCTGGACGGACCTCAACGACGGGTTGGAACGGATGCCGACCATGGAATCCCCGGATGAAGTGGCCGCTATTGCGGTTTCTCCGGACGGAAGCCAGGTATATGCTTCCCAGTCGTTCCTGCCGGCGCTGTACCGGCTGGACTGGGAAGGACGCCGGTTTGTGCGTATTCTGCGCACGGAGGATTTTGCCGACAGCTTTGACGGCCTTTCCGTCCGGGGAAGCGGGGAAAATGCAAAACTGTTCTTCACAGCCCGGGAAAACCTGAAAATGTTTTCTTCAACAGGACTGCAAAACATTCCGCAATGGGACAGCCTGTCTTCCCTGCTGCGGAAACCGGCGTCCTGCCTGTATGTTCCGCCGGCGGAAGCCGCCGCCCTGCTCGGCCCGGGAACAAACGCAGGACTTTCGTTTTCCCAAATGTGGCTTCTGCATCCGGAGCAGGTCTCCTCGCCTTACGCTGCACGGGCAGACGGCAGGAAAGGCATTTACATTCCGGTGTGGCAGGCAACAACCGAAGAGGGATTGGACGCCCATCTGAAAACCATCCAGGACAATTCGCTCAATATGCTCGTCATCGACATGAAAGACGATTACGGATTTTTGCGTTATGACGCGCAGGATCCGCTGGTGACGGAAAAAGGGCAAACCGGCCGCGGAATCCGGCTGGAAGAATTTGTACGCAAAACGGACGCGCTGGATCTCTATCTGGTGGCCAGAATCGTCGTGTTTAAGGACCGCGAACTTTCTGAATATGCCGGCGGCAAATACGCCGTCTGGGACAGCCGGGAAAACAAACCCTGGCGCGGCTACGAACTGCGGGAAGAAACCATTGAGGAAGAAGGAAAAGAACCGCGGACGGAAACGGTCCGCCGCTATTACGACGAGTACTGGGTGGATCCCTATTCGGAAGAAGTGTGGGAATACAATGTCGCCATTGCAAAAGAGCTGATTGCACGCGGGTTTGACGAAATCCAGTTTGACTATATCCGCTTTCCTACAGACGGCAGGAATCTTCCGGACGCCTCTTACCGCTGGCAAAGCGGCGGGCTGGACAAAGAAAGCGCCCTGCTTTCGTTTTTGCGCTATGCACGGCAGGAAATCAAGGCGCCGGTTTCCATCGATATTTACGGCGCAAACGGCTGGTACCGCACAGGCGCAAGGACCGGACAGCACATCAACCTGCTCGCGAAATACGTGGACGTCATCTGCCCCATGTTTTATCCCAGCCATTTTGAAAACGGTTTCCTTGCGCAGGAACCGGCGGTGGAACGGCCGTACCGCATTTATTACTACGGCACATTCCGCAACACAATTCTGGCCAAAAACCAGGCGCTTGTCCGGCCTTGGGCTCAGGCGTTTTATCTGAATGTGGCTTACGACCGTACGTATTATAACGAAAACTACGTGCAGCAGCAAATTTTCGGCGTCCGGGATTCGTGCAACCGGGGATACACATACTGGAACAATTCCGGCCGTTATACGGATTTGCGGCCGGATCCGCCGGATACCGCGCCTTATCCCGGGACTTCGCCGGAAGCGGCCGCCGGAAGAATTTTCCGTGTCCGCCGTAACAATGCCCCGGCGGAAGCGCTGCAAAAATAATTTTTTTTTCTGCTTGAAAAAGCAAAAGCATGGGGATACTGTAAAAAGTATATTGCGGGTATCCGTACCGCGACCTTATATTCTTATAGAAGAAGGAGAACACGTATGAAGAACGTGAAACGCCTGACCGCCGTTTTGCTGTGCCTGCTTATGGCACTGACCGGCTTTGCCCTGGAAGATGCAGAAAAAGCGCTGATTGTCGCAGCAAAAGACGGTGATGTCGAATGGATCCAGGAACTTCTGGCCGAAGGGGCAGACATCAACACAGCCGACTGGGAAGGCTTTACGCCGCTGATCTGGGCATCCTGCAACGGATATCCGGAAGCGGTTTCGGAACTGATTGCACAGGGCGCCGATATTGCGGCGCAGGATGACCTCGGTTATACGGCGCTGATGCGGGCTGCGGAAAACGGTCACCTGGAAGCGGTGCAGGCGCTGCTGCAGGCCGGAGCGGACGTGAATGCTGCCGCCACTTACGGATATACGGCGCTGATGTGTGCATCGGAAAACGGCCATCTGCCGGTTGTCCAGGAACTGACGCAGGCCGGGGCGGAAGTAAACGCCAAAGAACTGCGCAACGGCAACTCTTCCCTGATGCTCGCAGGCCGGGGCGGATATCTTGAAGTTGCACAGGAACTGATCAATGCCGGCGCAAAAGTCAATGCCCGTGCATATGACGGATCGACCGCGATGATGAAAGCGTCCCGCGGCGGCTACACCGATATTATCGACGCCCTGCAGACGGCAGGCGGAAACGCAAGCGCGCACAACATCGAAGAATACACCGCTTCCGACTATGCATCCCGCTACGGGCAGGAAGAAGCCGTGCAGGTATTGCAGGAATACGGAGCTGAAGCTTCCATTATGGAAAACGAGCAGAACGCAACCGTGCAGGAGGCAGACGCGACTGCGGATGCTGACGCGGATCCGGCTGCGGACGGGGAAGACCTGTCTGCGGAAGCCGGAGAGGATTTGCCTGCGGAGGATCAGCCTGCGGACGGGGATCCGGTGGAAATCAACCCGGACGAAGATACCGGACTGTAATCTTTCCGGGAAATAAAATTCCCCGCCAAACGGACAGCCGCCGGGCAATGCCTGCGCGGCTGTTTTATTTCCGCCGCGATTTTCTCCGGGGCGTATGCGGACAAAACCTGTATTTTGTGGTATGCTTGCGCCATGGCATACGAAGTGACGGCATCCCGGCGCAGGCCGCAGCGGTTTGAAGACCTCATCGGGCAGGACTTTGTTTCTGCCACCTTACAGAAATCCATCGCATCGGGAAGAATCGCCCACGCTTATCTTTTCTCCGGGCCGAGAGGCTGCGGAAAAACAACGTCCGCCAGAATCCTGGCCAAAGCGCTGAATTGCGAACACGGGCCCGCCCCCACGCCGTGCGGGGAATGTGTGCATTGCAGGGAAATTGCCCGCGGTTCCAGCCTGGACGTCATTGAAATCGACGGCGCTTCCAATACCGGGGTAAACGACGTCCGGCAAATCAAAGATGAAGTGCTTTTCCCGCCGAATTCGTGCCGCTACAAAGTCTACATCATCGACGAAGTGCACATGCTTTCCATGAGCGCCTTCAATGCGCTGCTGAAAACCATTGAAGAACCGCCGCCCTATGTCGTGTTTATTTTCGCTACGACGGAGCTGCACAAAGTACCGGCTACCATCAAAAGCCGGTGCCAGCAATTCAATTTCCGGCTGGTTCCGGCCGAACTGCTGAAAAACGCGCTGGCGGCAGCAGCCGGAGAAAACGGGATTCAGGCGGACAGCGAGGCGCTGTATTGGATTGCGCGGCAAGGCAACGGCAGCGTGCGGGATTCCTATACGCTTTTCGATCAGGTTGCGGCCTTTTCCGACGGCCATATCACGTTTGATAAAATCAAAGACAAGCTGGGGCTCACCGGATTTGACCAAATGAACCGGCTGGCGGAAGCCTGTGCCGGAAAAGATCCCGGGCAGGCACTTTCCATTCTGGACGAAATCCTGGAAAGCGGCGTTTCCGTCGAACAGTGCATCACCGACTGTGCGGAATATTTCCGGAATCTGCTTTTTCTGCAAACCGGCATCACCAAGGAATCTTTGCTGGGGCAAAACCCGTCCCGCTTTCCGAAAACGGTACGGCAGGCGTGGGGCAGGCATGAGGCAGAGAAAGGACTGGAAACCATGCTCCGGCTGTTCCGGGATATCCGCTATTCGCTGGACAGCCGCTGCGAGCTTGAACTGGCCGTAGCAAAATTGTGCTGGCTGGCCAATTCCGTTTCACCGGAAGAACTGTATCAGGCTTTTGCAGCGGCGCGGGATATTCTGGCCGCGGGCGGAACCGCCGGAATTCCGGCTGCCGGTATCCCGGAATCCTTCCGGGAAAAAAGCCCGGCAAAAGCGGAAGGAAGCGCACAGCCTGCATGGCAGACGGCGGACGCTCCGGCAAGCGCATTCCCGGAAACGCCCGGAAATGCAGGCACGAACCGTACTGCGGCGGGTTCCGGCAATTCCGCGCCGGTACCGCCGGCAGAATTGCCCAAGGCGCTGGCGGAATATTTCCGGAATTCCAAAACCATGCTGTCTGCGGTATTTTCCCAAACTTCCCGTTGGGAAAAACACGGCGGGGAAATTTCTTTTTCGGTTTCCAAGCCGCTGCAATTCCAGCAAATGGAAACGGAAAAAGCCTGCATTCAGGAAGCTATCCGCGTGCTTTCCGGGGAAGACCTGCACCTTTCCATCCGCCTGGAAAAAGCCGCAGAAGAAGAAAGCCAGTCCGCCATTCCGCCGCAGGTAGAAGCCGTATGCAACGTTTTCCGGGGAACCGTCCTGCCCCGGCAAAAACAGGCGCCCCGGCGTGAAGCGCAGCAAACCGGAACAGAAGACTCCGGGGAAAACAGGGAATAAAAAACGGGAGAGGAAGATGAACTTCAATCCTTTTGATTTGGTAAAAAATGCAAAAGCCATCCAGGAACAGCTGGCAAAGGTTCAGGAAGAACTGAATGGGCTTTCGGCGGTGGGTTCAGCCGGCGGCGGAATCGTGCGCGTCACGCTCAACGGCCAATTTGAAATCCTGTCCGTGGAGCTGGACCCGGTAGCGGTGGATCCCCGCGATATTCCGATGCTGCAGGATTTGATTGCCGCAGCACATGCGGACGCAATGGAAAAAATCAAAGAAGAAATCAAAAGCAGGGCCGGCAGTCTCGCGGGCATCCCCGGATTGGGCGGCATGATGCCCGGTTTTCCGCAAAGCTGAGGGAAATGCGGTGAACGCCCTTGACGATGTAATCGAAAGCTTTTCCCGGCTGCCCGGAATCGGAAAAAAAAGCGCCTCCCGGATCGCCCATTTCCTGCTGCAGCAGGACGAATCCGTATGCAGGCGGATTGCCGGGGATATTGCCGTCCTGCACGAAAAAATCCGGCCGTGCAAAATCTGCGGCGCCTACACAGAAGACGAAATCTGTGCCATCTGCGCGAATCCGATGCGCGACCGCCATACGCTGTGCATTGTGGAACAGCCGCAGGACGTACAGACTATTGAAGCCACCCACGAATACAACGGGTTGTTCCATGTTCTTGGCGGCGTTATCGCCCCGCTGGAAGGCATCGGACCGGAGCAGCTGCATTTGCAGAAAATTGCAAACCGCGTGCGCGAAGAAGGCGTAACCGAAATCATTTTGGCAACGAATCCCACCGTAGAGGGGGACACGACGGCGCTTTATTTGCAGCGGTTGCTGAAACCCACCGGCGTTACCGTTACGCGGCTGGCGTCCGGGCTTCCGGTGGGCGGGGATCTGGAATACGCCGACCGGCTCACACTGGCCAGAAGCATCCGGGGGCGTATTCCTTTCTAACGTCTAACGGGCATCCGGCAGACGGCGGAACAGGTTTGCCATTTCGATAGCCCCTTCCGCGCATTCAAAACCTTTGTTTCCGGCCTTGCTTCCGGCGCGTTCAATCGCCTGTTCCAGATTCTCGGTCGTGAGTACGCCGAACATCACCGGAACGCCCGAAGAAAGCGAAACCTGCGCGATGCCTTTGGATACCTCGCTGCACACATAGTCGTAGTGGCTCGTAGATCCGCGGATTACTGCGCCCACGCAAATGACGGCGTCAAAAGCGTGGGATTCCGCCAGCCGCTTGGCTGCAACGGGAATCTCGAAAGCGCCGGGCACCCAGACCAGCGTAATGTCTTCTGCAGACGTTCCGTGGCGGAGAAGACCGTCCTCTGCGCCGCTGACGAGCTTGCCCGTGATGAATTCGTTGAAGCGGGAAGCCACGATGGCAACCTTCAGTCCCTTTCCGTCGTACATCCCTTCCAAAACATGCATAGTATCCTCCTGTCCGGATTTGTTAAAAATGTAAAATATGCCCCATCTTAAACTGCTTGGTTTTCAAATAGCGGACATTTTCCGGTTTTTCCGGAATGTCGATGGGAACCCGCTCCACAACCTGCAGCCCGTATTCATCCAATTCGGCAATTTTTTCCGGGTTGTTCGTCATCAGCCGGAGGGAGAAAACGCCGAGATGTTTCAAAATCTGCGCGCCGACGCTGTAATCGCGGAGATCCGGCGCAAAGCCCAGCCGGACATTGGCTTCCACGGTATCCAGTCCGTCTTCCTGCAGCTTGTAAGCGCGGATTTTGTTCAGCAGACCGATTCCCCTGCCTTCCTGCCGCAAATACACCAGCACGCCGCGCCCTTCTTCGCGGATCATGTCCATTGCGCGGTGCAGCTGGTCGCCGCAATCGCAGCGCAGGGAACCGAAGACATCGCCGGTCAGGCATTCGGAATGCACCCGGCACAGAACGGGTTTTCCGTCGGCCACATCGCCTGCCACCAGTGCAACATGCTCATCGCCGTTGATGGTATTCCGGAAACCGTACATCACAAACGCCCCCCGTTCCGTTGGCAGGCGTGCGCGCGCCACCTCTTCCACAAAATTATCGTTGCTGCGGCGGTAGCGCTGCAATTCCCGTATAGTGATAAAGGAAAGCCCGTGCCGGACAGCGAATTCCTGCAGACGGCTGCCCTTCATCATTGTGCCGTCTTCTTCCATAATTTCGCAGCACAACCCGACCTGGGACAATCCGGCCAGGCGCAGCAAATCCACAGTGGCTTCCGTATGCCCGGCGCGTTCCAGCACGCCGCCGGATTTGGCCTCCAGAGGGAACATATGCCCCGGACGGCGGAAATCCCCCGGCTGCGAAGCCGGATCCGCCGCCATACGCGCCGTCAGCCCGCGTTCCACGGCGGAAATACCGGTTGTGGTATCCCGGTAATCGATCGAGACGGTAAAGGCGGTTTCGTGGTTGTCGGTGTTGTGCGCCACCATCTGGCTCAATCCGAGCCGGACCACATTTTCCCGGCTCATCGGCATACAAATCAGCCCTTTGGCGGCGCTGGCCATCAAATTCACGTTTCCGGTAGAAGCGAACTGTCCGGCGCAAATCAGGTCGCCTTCATTTTCCCGGTCCGGGTCATCCGTCACAAGGATGCATTTTCCGTCCCGTAAATCCTGCAAAGCCTGTTCGATGCTCTGATATTCCATGCCGCCTCCTTCAGCAAAAGCCGCTGCGCTGCAACAAATCCCGCGTGACGCCGCCAGCGGAAGGCTGCGCCAGTTTTTCCACATACTTCGCGAGAATATCCGTTTCCAGATTCACTTTCCGCCCCGGCTGAAAACCGGACAGCGTCGTTTCCGAACGGGTATGCGGGATCAGACTGACGGTGAATGACGAAGCATCCACAGCAACCACCGTCAGACTCGCACCGTCCACCGCGACAGACCCTTTTTCCACCAGATACCGGAGAAGCGCCGGGGAAGCAGAAACCGAAAGCAACAGCGCGTTTCCTTCCGGGCGCACCCGCAAAACGGTTCCCGTACCGTCAATGTGGCCCGCAACGATATGTCCGCCGAACCGTCCGTCCGCCGGCAGCGCGCGCTCCAGATTCACTGCGTCGCCGGGACGCAGCCCGCCAAGATTGCTCCTGCGGAATGTTTCCGGCATGACATCCGCCGCAAATACCTGCGGCCGCGGAAAGGAAGAAGCCGTCAGGCATACACCGTTGACGGCGATGCTGTCCCCGGTCCGGATACCGGAAAAAATAACGGGGCAAAATACGGCAATACGGTTTACGGAAGCGTTTTTTTCCAGAAACTCCACGCGGCCTTTTTCTTCGATAATTCCGGTAAACATGGCGGACCCTCAGAAAAACAAGCGGAAACCGTATGCGCTGCGGCAAATTCGATACATGCGGCGAACCTCTTTTCAGACTATACAGAAGGATTGCGCCTTATGCAAGCGCGCAGAATTGACAAGTGTCAATACTTTTTGTTAATCTAAATCACTTTTTTTTTAATTTTTTTGCGGCAACTGGAAACGGTATTTTTCGGGAATAAGTGAGTTATACCAAAAGCGGATTTAATGCGCAATATGTTTGCACTGGATTTTTTAAGAATGTTTAAGAATCAGGATTCAAAAAAACACACACATAAACACACAAAATCAAAACTGCAACTTTTGCGCAACTCTTTGACAACTTTTTGACAACATGACGACATTGTGCTTGCATGTGCTTGTCTATACTAATCTTACCTAGCCTATACTATCCTATACTAGGCGGACATTTTGCAACCAAATGACAACCAAAAGACACACTCTTTGTCATTATGTTGACAATCTTTTGACAAAAAATTGTCATTTTCTTGTCATTCATGATAATGTCAGTTTGTTTTTATACTTGACGACAATTTGACACGCTTAATGTATGACAACTTGACACAATTTTGACAACCAAATGACAACCAAAACGCGCCATTTATGACATAAAAAATTAAAGTTTTAGAATGTTTCTGCCAATAATAAAGTGCCGAGGTGATTATATGCGTACTGTAAAACACCCTCACGATAGAGAAAATCTTGCTTATTATCTGCAAGGATTGATTGATAATAAATATACTCTCGACCAAGTTTCCCGGATAACCGGCTACACTAAATCTCATTTATGCGTCTTAAAAGGCAAGTTCAAAAAGAAAGGTGAGAAGGTTTTAATCAACGGACATAAAGGAATGAAGCCTAAAAATACCGTTCCTGATGATGTCAAAAAGAAAATTATCGACACCTACAGAACTGATTTTGACGGCGTTAATTTCCACTTTTTCAGGAAAGCATTAAACGATTATTACGACATTCATTATTCATACCGAACAATTTATACAGTCCTTACAGAAGCCGGAATAGATTCCCCGGAAAAGCACAATAAACCGAAAAAAGATAAAGTACACCGCCCTAGATACCGCCGTGATTCTGCCGGTGATTTAATACAGATTGACGCGACACCATATCAATGGTTTTTATGGTGCGGCGATACATCATATTACACCCTGCATGGAGCAATCGACGACGCGGAAGAAAAATTAACCGGCTTATGTATGACTGAAAATGAATGTAGTTATGGATATTATGACATACTGGAACAAACGATTGATAGACACGGTTTAATGTTTGATATTTATTCTGATAGGTCTGCAATTTTCTGCGTAAGTCAAAAAGATAAAGATAAACTTACGATTCAGGAACAACTCGCCGGAGTGCATGAAAAGCGTACACAATGGCAACAGATTCTTGACAAGCTGCGTATTAAACAGATTCTTGCATGGTCGCCGCAAGCCAAAGGGCGCGTAGAAAGAATGTGGCGAACTTTACAAGGTCGCTTGCCGTGGTATTTCAAGCATTACAAAATAAAAACAATTCAGGCAGCAAACGACTTCTTAAAAACAAAATACATCGACATTTTTAATAATGAGTTTGGAATAGTCGCCAAAAAAGCCGCCGTATGGCGTAAACCACCGGCAAACTATAAAGATTTTATTTGCAGCAAGTTTGAGCGCACTACCGACAATTCCGGCGTTATATCATTTCAGGGCTATAAGTTCAGCATATCCGCGCCGGACATCGCAAAAAAGAAAATTGAATTATGTATTTATAAAGACGGCATGAAAGCACTTGTAGACGGTATTTTTTATCCTGTAACATTACGCGATAACTTACAGGACGGTATAGGCGAAACAATGAGTACATCGCTAAAGAATATTATTTATGAATATATGCTTACCGATTGTAAGAATATATGTGCATAATTTAGAATATTTTGCATATAATACTAAACTATGCGCTATTAAAGATATGTTTACCAATGATTAGAAAGCATTGTGATTCTAAGGATTGTTATATTTTCTTTTACGGCGGTTTCGTGTTCTTCTCTTGCGCCTTCTGATTCTTCCCAGTTATCGAGGAAGTTTATATAATCGCACTTTTTTAATTCTCTTATGTCTTCGTTCATTATTTCCCGGCGTGTAGGCTCTCTGCCTAGCTGCGCTTTAAGACGCTCATAAATCCGCACCGGGTTTACAGGATAATAGCCCAAAGATTTTAATTGTCTTGCCCGATTCTCAAAATCTTTTACATAGTTTTCGTTGTCTGTTATTTTGCCTGATATGTAAACTTTACTCATGCTTTTACCCTGTAAAAAAAGATGTCCTAGCAAGCCTGACCGCTCGCTAGGACGGCAAAAGAACTCTCTGTATGTTCTCATACGAGAATTTATAACATTCTAAATCTTATATGTGATTTTGTCAATTAACGATTCATTTTTAAGAATCTCAATAACATACAATTATCTTCTTATTTGCACTGTCATTTATTCAGATTCAAATAATTCAACTTTCTTCTTATTTGCACTATGCTTTATTCAAGGTAGTAGAAAAAATCAATATTTTTACCGATAATGGCAATATGCGTACAGAATTATTTTATGAAAGACTGGAAAGACTGCTAAAAGATAAGAATATGCAGCAAAAAAAACTTGCCGATATTTGCGGAATAAGTAGTAACGGTATATCTACATGGAAAGTAACCGGCTCTTACCCCCGTGCCGATATTGCCGTAAAACTTGCCGCGGCTTTAGGTGTTACCGTTGAATACCTGATAACCGGCGAACTTCCCGAAATAGATAAGACTGATAAACTCGCCTATGATGTTTCAATACTTCCTGAAAAAAAACGCCATGTAGTACAAGCGGTTATAGATTCCCTCTCCGTCTTTGACTGAAAGAAGAAATCAAATTATTATCTGTTTATGTCCGCTTTTAATTTACTTTATCGGTTACTTTATCGGTTATAGTAGAAGATTCAGCAAGTAAGGAATCTTTATCCCGAACTTTATTTTTAGAATCAATAAGATAATGCGAACCATTATAAAAATCAGTAGAATTATCGCCGCTATCTTTATTATCTTCGCCCTGAATTTCAGCTTCGTTTCGTATTCTGTCAATTTCGTCGAGTAATCGCTCAACTTCTGATTCGTATTCGTTAAACAGATATTCAACTCGCTCAACTCCGTCTGTAATTCCTCTACTCGTTTCGATGATGTTTGCAATTCGTTCTCGGCTATTAGTAACTGTTCCGTCAAGTGCCGTGATTGTTGCTTCAAGTTTTCCAGTTGCGCGTGAATTTCCTGCGATAATGTCTTTAGTGTCGGAGTTGATTCTTCCGCAAGTGCAGCAACCGGCAAACAAAAAAAGACAAACACCGATAAACAGATACATAACAATTTTCTTTTCATACTTACACCTCATTGTCTTAATCTCCGTTATCTTAATGCAGATTATAATTAAAGCACCTTTATAATTCGTGTGCTAACCGCTTTTCCTTTTGTCCGTGTACGGCTCTCTCCGAATGGGTCGTGAATCAACTTTCCGTTGCGTGTTACGACAAAATGACCGTATGTTACGCCGGTTTCTTTAAGTTCATAACGAGTGATTTCGTACTCGTTGCTTAAAGGCTTGTAACCTACCTTGTCGTGCCGTACATCGCACTTTTTGCCTAAAAGATATGACATCATATCCGCCGGGCGTTCCATGAAACAATCTGAATCAATCCACTTTTCTTTTAACGCCTTTTCATAAAGCGTAAAAATATCAATGTCTTTTTTGGTAATAGATTCAGCGATATATACCAGTGAAAGGAAATAACAACCGCTTTTACCAATTTTCGAGCATAACTGCTGCTTAAACATTTTCAGCCCCCTTGTCGCCGCTGCCAATTCTACGCGCAAGGTTTTCAATAATTGCCTTGAATCCCTGCACAATAGTCTGATATGAAATCTGAACGCACCCTATTGTCAAAAGTCCGCCGATTACCCACATAGGCAGCACTTCAACAGAAAAATAACTGCCGATAGAAAGCGGAATCATAAGAAGCGCATATACCCATGTCTTTTTAGTCTTCAAAAAGTTCTTAATGAACTCTTCAATACCTACCGTCGCAAAAGCTGCGGTAAAAACTTTAAGCAAAAACTGGGAATCAATCATTTTCATTTACCCCTTGATTTAAGTTTTTGTTTTATGTAATTTGATTTTATTTTGCAGGTGTTGTAATATCCTGATTAAGCCATTTTTCTACGCTATTTCTGTTAAGCCCTGTTCCGTGAATATAAAGGTCTGAAAGGATTGAAATCGCGTTAGAGGGAAGTGCGCCCGATTCATGAACCTTCGAGCGCACTTTACAATCAATATCATTTATCGTGTTTATAAGTTCGTATTTTTGCTGGCTCAAATCCCGGAATGATACAAGAGTCTGAAACATCAAGCCGCGTACAAAATCCATTCCTGAAACGCAAACCTCATGCAAGATGTCGTATTTTCCCATTACATCAAGCCAGTTTGCTTGCATAAAACTTCTAAAAGTATCCGCAAGTCTCTGATAGTTTGTTTCTGCAAGTTCTTTAAGTTCTGAATCCGATTCATCCTTCAAGTGATTGCGTTCGTAAATCTCCATACAGAACTTGTACATTTCATTATAAAGAAGTCGCATTAAAAGATTGAAAATATTGATAGTTAAGTTTGTATCAATGTCGCCGCTTTTTTTATTCAGCGCGCCGATATAATCAACGGTAATTCTTTTTACATATTGATTTAGTTGAACTGTTACCGTTCTTTTTGCCTGTGAGTGAAGGTCTGTTATTCCTTCTGCCTGTTTTTCTTTGATTTTGTACTTAAAATCTGCGTAATCTGTTACGACTTTAATAGCTTCTAACTTCGTTTTTTTACTGGAAAAAGAAAAAGTATTATTCCCGAACTTAAAAGAAAGTTCCTTTACCGCTTTTAATATCAAAATTAAAGCGATGATGATAAAAGCACCAATAATAATAAGATTTACCTGCGTAGAGTTAGTAATAAAATCCTGCATTTTCCATTTCCTCGCGTAAAATAAAAAAAAGCCGCCACCTACCAAAAAAGTAGATAGCGGCTTCGGGTTTTCCCTGAAAACACCATGTTGTACTTTTGTATTATACACCATACATCGCGTTTTTTGCAATAAAGTAGCGTCAAAAAACGCTAAATGACAAGTTTTTCAAGACGATTGATTTCCGCTCTCCATTCCTGCCGCTCTGCGATTTTTTCAGCATAATCTTTTGTTGTTGCGCTTCCTTCGGCAATTTTTGACGCGATATAATCAGTCTCCGCAAGCTGCATTTTAAGCGCACGGATTTTTTCTATCGCCTCTTCGCTCGCTTTTTCAACGTCGGTTTTTCCCAAGAAGATTTTACCGTCAATCAAGCGAACAAGTCCGCCGGCTGCTTCAAACTCTTCTTCGGTAATTGTCATATCAGGTACACTGATACCGTCCATAGTTTTCATAGCCGACAAATCGGTATGATGAATGACTACATCGCCCTTTATCGCTAAGTAAACATTTTTTGTAGCGTCTTTCATAATCACTACCCCCTGTAATATTTTCTTCATGGAACAATTCTTTGTAGAAT
>JADIMS010000142.1 GCA_017694555.1 Candidatus Avitreponema avistercoris | reverse complement strand
ATCCGTTTCGGGTCTTCTTTGTCCAGTTCGTCCAGCGCAACCGTAATGGGCAGGCGTCCGATGAATTCCGGGATCATGCCGAATTTTGTCAGGTCATCCGGGATAATCTGCTCGTATAATTCGGAAAGCTTCCGTTCTTTGTTTGTTTTGATGTCGGCGCCAAATCCCATCGGATGCACGGCAATCCGGCTTTCCACCTGTTTTTCCAGGCCGACAAAGGCGCCGCCGCAGATGAAGAGGATATTGGTGGTGTCGATTTTCAGCATTTCCTGATTGGGATGCTTGCGGCCTCCCTGCGGCGGAACGGAAGCGACTGTCCCTTCAATAATTTTGAGGAGCGCCTGCTGCACGCCTTCTCCGGACACGTCGCGCGTGATGGAGCGGTTTTCACCTTTGCGCGCGATTTTATCAATTTCGTCAATATAGATGATTCCGCGTTCGGCGGCGGCAATGTTTCCGTTTGCATTTTGGATCAGCTTGAGCAGGATATTTTCCACGTCTTCGCCCACATAGCCCGCTTCCGTCAGCGTCGTGGCGTCGGCAATGGCAAACGGAACTTTCATCCGCTTGGCGATTGTGCGCGCCAGCAGGGTTTTGCCGGAACCGGTCGGCCCGATGAGCAGGACGTTGGACTTTTCAATCTGTACGTCGTCGTTTTCTTCCGGTTTGCTGACAATTCTTTTGTAATGGTTGTAAATCGCCACCGAAAGCGCTTTTTTTGCCCGGTCCTGCCCGACTACGTAACCGTCCAGATATTCTTTCATTTCTTTCGGCGTCGGGATTTTGCCGGAAAATTCCGGCGTTTCTTCCCGCACCGTTTTATCCAGCACGTCCCGGCAGATTTCCACACACTGGTTACAGATGTTGGCGCCCGGGCCGATTACCATTTTCCGTTCATCGTCTTCCGGTTTGCCGCAAAAACTGCAGACCGCAACGTTCCCGTTCCTATGCTTTGGCATGCTCCCTCCGTTGCATTACCTGATCCACGATACCGTATTCCACCGCTTCCTGTGCGGACATGAAAAAATCCCGCTCCATGTCCCGGGCAATCTGTTCTTCGTCTTTTCCGGTGTGCTGCGCAAAATAGGCAATGGTCAGCTTTTTCAGCCGGATAATTTCCCGGGCCTGGATGCCGATATCCGAAGCCTGTCCCTGTGCGCCGCCCCACGGCTGATGGATGAGCACCCGTGAAGAGGGCAGGGCGGAGCGTTTTCCTTTTGTACCGCCTGCCAGCAGGATGGCGGCCATGCTGGCAGCCTGTCCGAGACAGAATGTCTGGATATCGGAACGGACCTGCTGCATGGTGTCGTACACGGCAAGTCCTGCGGTTACCGACCCGCCCGGACTATTGATGTACAGGCTGATGTCTTTTTCCGGATCCTGGGAATCCAGAAAAAGAAGCTGCGCGACAATGGCGTCTGCGGAATAATCCGTGATTTCCCCGTCCACAAAAATAATACGGTCTTTCAGAAGCCGGGAATAGATGTCGTAAGCCCGTTCCCCGTTTCCCGTCTGCTCAATGACATAAGGTACGTAGTTGCTCATTTCTCCGTCCGTTTTCTCCGAATGCGGGATTCCGCACGCGGATTTTAATGTTCCGCGCCGAAAAATTCCTCGTACGTCTGTTTCTTGCCTTTTTTGACCGTGCATTTTTCCAAAAGCTGGTCATACAGACGCTGCTCTTTGATATCGTCTATAAGATACTCTTTGGCACGCGGATCCGCATAGTGTTTTTTGACTTCTTCCGGATCCACACCGGCTTTTTCTGCGATTTTTGCCATTTCGCCGTCTGCGTCCTCCGGCGTTACGGTAATATTGCGCGCTTCAATCAGCATTTCCACCACCACACGGCTTTTCAGCAGCTTTTCCGTGTCGGGCCGCCAGGAAGCGAACGTGGCGGCTTTGTCCGAGCCTGTGGCTGCCATCAGTTTTTCCAGCTTGTCCGGCGTGGTGCGGAAGCGGTCGGCAAGCGTCCGCCATCTGGCTTCAAGTTCCACATTCACCATGGATTCCGGCAGTTCAAAGTCATTGGCCTGGACAATGCTTTCCAGAAGCGCATTGTTGCGCTGGACCGTAATCCGGTCTTCCAGCGAAAGCTCCAGATTCCTGCGGATGTCGTTTTTCAGGTCTTCCAGCGTTTTATACTTTTCGCTTACATCCTGTGCCAGCTCATCGTCCAACGCCGGCAGTTCATTCTTTTTCAGCGCTTCTACCGTCACCCGCAGGCGGATGGTTTTTCCGGCCATGATTTTATATTCGTAATCTTCCGGATACGTTTTTTCGGTTTCTTTGGTTTCGCCTTTTTTCATACCGGTGACGATTCCGGACAGTCCGTACGGATCGCTGTCTTTGCCGATGGTAAAGACAAAGCCTTCCCGTGCGGTGTTTTCCGTTTCTTTACCGTCCGCATCCAGTTCGCAGTACCGCAGCGTGGCAATATCCCCGGTTTCGGCGGCTGCGCCTTCTTCTTTGTCGGTCACCAGGGCATTGCGTTCACGGACTGCCTCCAGTTCCCGGTTGATGTCTGCGTCTTCCACGGATACATCCGGAACTTCGATGGTAAAGCCTTCCAGCGTTTTCAGATCCGCCTTGGGAAACACATCATATGTAACGGCAAATACAAAATCTTTGCCGGGATCGAATTCCGGCGTGCCTTCCAGTTCCGCCTGCGTGTATGCCAGCGGGCGTTCGTATTTGTCCGCATCTTTTACGGCTTCCTCAATGGTTTCGTTGATCAGATCCCCTTCGGCGTCTTTGCGGATAGCCTCTCCGTATTTTTGCTCCAGGATGTTCAGCGGTACTTTGCCTTTCCGGAATCCCGGAATCTGGATGGATGCGGCATATTTCCGGAGAACATTCTGATAAAAATCCGAAACGTCCGCCTGGCTGATTTTGATTTCCAGGCGCATTCTGGATTTTTCCAACGGGGCAAACTGCTTTTCCACATTCATTTCTTTTCCTCCGAACGGGCGTGTTTTGTGTAAATTCCGGTTCCGGCGGAATCTGAATTTGTCCGCCGGGAAAAAAAAAGCGACCCGGTCTGCCCGGATCGCTTAAATCAGAGCGGGAAACGGGAGTCGGACCCGCGACATCGACCT
>JADIMS010000141.1 GCA_017694555.1 Candidatus Avitreponema avistercoris | reverse complement strand
GTTTGCCGCCATAGAAACTGACTGCATCGTCCGGATCGTCGCTCCATGCATTATCGATAGCCAGCGCCGTCATGTGCGTAAAGTCTTCGCGCTGCCGGTCGTCTTCTTCCGGCGGCGGTTCCACCGCAGCGGCTGCACCGGTGAGGCGCAGTCCTTTGCGCGCGGGCCAGGGGTTTTTTCTCCGGTCCCACCAACCGCATTGCAAAAGAACGCTGTGGGCGGCTTCCGGCGTTTCCCGGAAGCCAGCGCCTTGCAGGGCTGCGGATTTTCCGCTTTGCCCCAGCGCCAGCGCTTCGGCATCCTGCAGGAATACGCCGTCGCCGGGTAAAAGGCAGTCCCGGTTCCGTTCATGCACCGCCCGGCGCAGGCGGGAAAAGAACGCTTCCCGGTCCTTTTCCTTTTGCTGCCGTTCTTCCCGTACGCGCAGTTCTTCCCCGGCTTCTTCCGGACTGCGGATACACACAGGCTCTTCCGGGCTTGTACAGCGGAACCAGGGGGACGAAGAAAGCGCCTGCCACTGTGCCCAAGCCGCTTCCGGAGGCAGGTTGCCCCATATCAGGGATGCAAGCTCCGGAAACGGCGGGTGTTCGCCGGCAAACAGCTCCGCCGCTTCTTCCGGAGGGGTTTCCGGTTCCGGCAGTTCTGCGCGCAGTACCTCTTCCAAACCGGAAACCGGTCCCCGGGCAAGCAGGGCGGCGTCCTTTTCCCGGATACTTTTTGTTTCCCCGGGCGCTTTCCCTTTGGGCGGAAGGGTGATGACCGCCTTTCCGTTTTCTATGCGGAGCACGACTGCCGGCAGGTTTTTGTACAAAAGCAAATCTTTTTCCCGGAACATGGCGGTATTGTAGCATTTTTTGCGGAAAAAAAAAGAGCTTGTAAACCGCAGGAGGATACTGTATCCTTCTGTTATTCAATTTCACTTTGGAGGAAAACATGAATAAACTGACTGTCCTGGTTGCCGGGATCCTTGCGGTTTTTGCTTTTACCGGATGCGGAAGTACGCCTGACCCGATGGGTGAGACCATCGACGGCGTTCCGGCTTGGGTGGTTACGATGAGCATGAAATCCGATACCGCGCATTACGAAGTCGGGTACGGCAAGGGATCGAACCGGGCTACGTCGCAGAAACGGGCCGAGGCGGATGCACGCAACAAGCTCGCCATGTGGCTGGAAACCGATGTGCAGACTGCATTGGTGACGTATACGCAGGACGCGGCTATCGGCGAGGAATCGGAGCTGATTGAGTTCATGGAGGAAATTTCCCGGCAGACAGCCGAAACCTCTTTGTCCGGCGCGGTTGTGGAATCCGTTTATGTGGATGAAGACGGCGGCGTATTTGTCCTGATGTCCTACGACATCAACGGGCTGGCCCGGGATTTGCAGTCGCAGGTGGACAGCTATGTCCGCAACGAGAGCGCCGCCTTTGCGGAGTTCAAGGCGGACGAGGCGCTGCGTGCCCTGATGGCAGAAGAAGCTGCGGAATGAGCATGGAAAAGCCGTTCCCCCGCGGGAGCGGCTTTTTTTCCGGTTTGCTCCCTGTATGCTGTTTGATGTAGAAAAAGTGAATTATGGCAGAAATTGTTTTTCTTTGCGGAAAAGTCGGCAGCGGCAAAACGTATTACGCCGGGCAGCTCGCTGCGGATAAAGGCTTTTTTCCGCTTTCCTGTGATGATTTGATGCTTACGCTGTTTGACGAATGCATCGGTCAGGAAATGCACAACCGGATGGTTGCCCGCTGTATGGAATTCCTGCGCGGGCTTGCCCTGCGCCTGCTGGACCGCGGGGTGAATGTCGTGCTGGATTACGGATTCTGGACACGGAATTCCCGGGATGATGCCAGGCAGTTTTTCAGCAGCCGCGGACATACCATCCGGCTGGTGTATGTTTGTCCGCAGTATGATACCATTACGGAAAATCTGCGCCGGCGTAATCTCCGGCTGGCGGCAAGCGGAGAAAAAGGTTACCGCATTGACGGGGAAATGCGCAGGCGTTTTGACTCCCTCTTTGAACCCCCGGAAACGGAGGAAGATTTTCTGATTGCCTGGAGCGGTCTGGATCCGCTTTCTGCTCTCGACTAAGACGGCTAAAACTGATATAGTCTTTCCCTGTTCTCTCTTGCTTCATTTTATTTTTGGAGGCGGGAATGATTGTAATGAAATTCGGCGGTTCTTCGCTTGCCAATGCAGAACGTATCCGCCGCGTGGCGTCCATCATTTGCGGAATGCTCAGCCGGCGCCCGGTTGTGGTGCTTTCTGCGATGGGCGATACAACGGATGATCTGCTTGCAGCGGCCGAGCTGGCGCTGAAGGGGACGGTTTCCGTGGATGCCGTGGAGCGGCTGCACCGCGAAACCGCCCGTGAATTGGGGGTTGCCGTTGCGGATCTGGACGACCTTCTGACGGAACTGCGCACGCTGCTGACCGGAATTTCCATGCTCCGGGAGCTGACGCCGCGTTCGCGGGATTATCTGGTTTCGTTCGGGGAGCGGCTTTCCGTGCGCATGATGTCGTCGTATTTGTGCGCGCAGGGTGTTCCGGCGCAGTTTTACGATGCATGGGATACGGGTTTTGTTTCCGATTCCAATTATACGGCTGCTGACTTGCTGCCGGAAACCTGGGTGAATCTGCGCCGGTTTTTTGCGGATTACTGCGGGGAAAACGGCGCTGCGCTGCCTGTGCCGATTGTAACCGGTTTTATTGCAAAAGACTCCAACGGATTTATCACCACGCTGGGGCGGGGCGGCAGCGATTTGACGGCCACAGTCATCGGCGCGGCGTTGCTGGCGGACGAGGTGCAGACCTGGAAAGACGTGGACGGAATTCTCACGACCGATCCCCGGATTGTGCCTTCTGCCCGGACGGTTCCGGTCGCTACGTATGACGAAGTGGCCGAGCTGGCGTATTTCGGTTCCCAGGTGCTCCATCCGCGTTCCATGCAGCCGTGCATCCAGACGGGTACGCCGGTGCGGGTGAAAAATTCCTATAACCCGGACGCACCCGGTTCCCTCATTGTAACCAGCCACGTGACCGCACCGGCGGCTGTCCGGGCTATTACCAGCAAAAAAAGCGTGGTGCTGGTGGATCTGGTTTCTACGCGGATGGTCGGCCAGTACGGTTTTTTGGCCAAAGTGTTCGATATTTTTGCCCGCCATTGCGTGAGCATCGACGTGGTGGCTACAAGCGAAGTTTCCGTTTCGCTGACGGTGGATTTTAAGCGGGTGAATTTTCCGGCGCTGCAAAAAGATCTGGAAGAATATGCGGACGTGGAAATCAAAAATGACATGGCGATTGTTACCGTCATTTGCGATGTCCGGCAGTCCAGTTCGATTCTCGCGGCTTCTTTTGAAGTACTGGCTGCCAACGGCATCAATGTGCAGATGATCAGCCAGGGCGCTTCCAAAGTGAATATTTCAATGATCTGCGGTTCTTCGGAGGCGGACACGGTAGTCCGGCTCCTGCATGAACGGTATTTTGGTCCGGGCGGCCTTTGCGGCGGTTGAATCGCGTCCGGTAATTTGTATGGTTTCCAAGTTTTAACGGAGGATATTGAACGATGAAAATTGCAGTTGTCGGGTATGGAAAAATGGGTCACATGGTAGAGAAAATCCTGCAAACGAGGGGGCACACATGCGTATGCACCGTCGATCTGTTTGCCGGGGACGCTACCTGTGTGACTTCGGATCACGTGGCCATGGCGGATGCGGTGCGGCGTTCCGGTGCGGAAGGCGTGATTGAGTTTTCCCATCCGGCTTCTGCGGTGCAGAATATCCGCGCGTTGCTGCCGCTGCGCCGCCCGCTGGTTGTGGGTACCACCGGCTGGCTGGATAAGCTCGGCGAAATCCGCGAGCTGGTTGATCTGAATAAAACCAGTTTGCTGTATGCGTCCAATTTCTCCGTCGGTGTGAATTTATTTTACCGCATGGTTTCCGCTGCCGCCGCTATGATGGCCGGTTTTGACGATGCTTATGACGCAGCGGTGTTTGAAGCGCATCACAACCAGAAAGCGGACAGTCCTTCCGGGACGGGAATTGATATTGCCCGGCGGGTGATGGAAAACTTTCCCCGCAAAACGGCGCTGGTAACCGACGCCTTTACGCGCAAGCCGGAACCGCATGAGCTGCATCTTGCCAGCCTGCGGGTCGGCGCGGTGCCCGGCACGCATTCCGTTGTATTTGATTCTGCGGCGGATTCCATCCAGCTGACCCATACAGCAAGAACGCGGGAAGGCTTTGCCGCCGGCGCTGTGCGTGCGCTGGAGTGGCTTGCCGCGCCGGATGCATCCGGAAAGTCCAGAACCGGCGTCTTTACGATGGACGACGTGTTCGATTCATTGCTCGGCGGCTGAAAAATTCCGGCGCGCCTGCCGTTCCCCGCGTTACAGGCCGACGTATACCGAGCGCACGGTTCCGTCGCGTGCGGCGGACAATTTCCACCGCAGCCCTTTGTAGAAGTACACGGCCGCGTCATCGGCCCGGTAGGCGGGAGCCCCCAGCGTTTGCTCAAATTGGCGCCAGTCATCGCCAATACGCAGTTCGCCGGGGAAAGATACCGGGGATCCGGGGAAAAAATCCAGCATGAGGGAATTCATCTCCTCTCCGGCAGCAGGCGTAGGGGCATGAAAGACAACAGCCGCCCGTAAATCCGGATATGTCCAGATTTCAAATCCGGCATGGATGGTGATTTCGGCCGGTTGTCCCCAAAACGAAGCCACCAGATCCGTGCTGTCCCCCAGTTCGACTGATTTCAGCGCCATTCCTTCTCCGGGAATTTTCGCTGTGCCGTCCGCCCTGTATTCCGGCTGCGGCTGCAAAGCGGAAACTTTTGCGGCAACGGCCTGCGCTTTTTCCGTTTCCCCGGTCCGTGCCAATGCACCGGCATAAAACATAGCGGCCAGCCGGGCGTCTCCGGGAAAACCGGGAGAAACGAACGAAAGCGGATTTTCTTTTCCCGGCAGGCTGCCGGTATCCAGACCGGCGCTGTCCCCCTGCGGGAACAGGGCTTCCAGCATTTTGACGGCCAGCTGCAAGTCGGTACCGGAAAGACAAAGCAGACGGGCGTAGTTTGCACGTGCAATAATGGATGACGTCCCGGCTTCCTTGAGCGCTGCTTCCGCTGCGGCAGCCACTATGGACGGTATCCGGTCTGCGGAGGCTTTTTGTGCTTCCAGAAAAGCGCGGGCTGCGTGCAGCGTAAAATCATTGCAGGCTTCCGCCGCTTTGGCATAGGCTTCCTGTGCGCGCCGGTACAGGCGGGCAGACGCCGGACTGCCTGTGCGTTCCCCAAGCAGGGAAGCCGTTTTTTCTTCTTCCGGGGAGAGACTGTACAGCAGCTCTACGCGCCGGTCCCGGTTCAGCGGCAGGGTTTGCCGGAACGGCAGCATGGCCGGAATGCCGGCTTTTTCCTGCGGCGTCAGACGCGGATCCGCCAGCAATGACGCTTCCCAGGCTTCGTGGGCCAAAAGGGCTTCCAGCCGGTACACGTAAGGCAGATCCGGCAGTTTTTCTTTCAGGCTGTCCAGCGCGCTGAATGGCGCTTCCTCCGCCGGATCAATGGAAATCCGCAGCGCCTGCAGAACGGCGCGCAGGTAGGAAACGGCATTGGCCGGATCGGACAGTTCCTGCTGCAGGGCTGCAATCCGCTGTCCGTAGGGAGGAAAACGGGCGGCGTAATGCTGCAGGACGGGATTTTGCGCCTGTGCGGAAAAAATTTCCTGCAGCCAGTCCGGATAAGAAAGAAAGACGCCGGCCGACGGCAGCATTGCCAGCACGCAAATGTCCGCCGCCAGCGTTTCCGCAGCCGAAAAGCGGAATGTGCCGCCGTTTTTCCCGGCAGCTTCATTTGCGGTTGCTTTGTCCGTTTCCGCCGCCAGCCGCCGGTAAGCGCGGAATTCTGCATCGGCGGCAAACAGGCCGGCTTCCGCTGCAATAAAGGGCAGAAGCCGCCTTTCCCGTTCGGCGTCCAGTTCCCGCAGACGCCGTGATGAAAGGAACCCGGAAGAAAGCAGCGAATCGTCAAGGAAATCCAGAAGTCCGGTGGAAAGCGCAAAGACGCCGTCGGGGTACATGCGCAGGAAAACGTCTTCCCGTTCCACAATCCGGATGGAAATTTCCCCGCGGTACACTTCAGCGCCGCGGAACACCGTGAACACGGCGCGGTTGATGACTTCCTGCCATGTACCGGTTTCTTCCGGGGAAACGCGCTGTGCGTTGTCCGTCCCGAACAGGGTGCTGGCCGCCACAAAATCCCGGCGGTCCGCCCGGGTTTGAACGTTTTGCGCCGGAGCCGGAAAAACCGCCAGCGCAACAAGAACAGGCAGCAGAATTGCGGGCGGAAAAAATCCCGGCCTGCGCTGTTTTTCCGCAGACCGGAAACCGTATTTTATTCCCGTAGTTTTTCGGACAATTATCATGGATGAGTTTTAGCACAGGGAAAGGCTTTGCGCAATATCCATCCGGGTCATGGACAGAGTGTCCGGTTTTCGCTACGATAACAGAAAAGAGGGGGTTAATATGAACAAACGTTTTTCCGGCGCGGGCATTTTGACGCTCGCTGCCTGTTCTTTTTTGCTGTTTTCCGGATGCGGCGGCGCACGGGATGACAGCGTCATCCGCATCGGCGGGATTTTTCCGCTTTCCGGTGAAGTCGCCGTGTACGGTGTGGACTGCCGGAACGGCGTGGAGCTGGCTTTGTCTGAAATCAATGCGGCAGGAGGCGTAAACGGCCGGCAGCTTGTACTGATTGCGGAGGACGACGAGGGAAATCCGGAAAAATCCGTCAACGCATATAAAAAGCTGGTGACACGTGACCGCGTAAATGTGATTATCGGTTCGCTGACTTCGGGCTGTACGGCGGCTGTGGCTGCACTGGCGCAGAACCAGGGAATCCTGCAAATCGCCCCTGCGGCAACCGGTCCGGCCATCACGCGCATCGGCGACTATATTTTCCGTGCATGTTTTACCGATCCTTTCCAGGGCCGGGTATGCGGCCGGTTTGTGACGGAAACGCTCGGATTGCGGAATACAGCGGTGCTGTATGATATTTCCAACGACTATTCTTCCGGTCTGTATGAGAATTTCAAGGCTGCGGTGGAAGCTGCCGGCGGAACGGTAACGGCAGAGTCTTATTCCACCGGGGATAAGGATTTTTACGCGCAAATCACGAAAATCAAGAGCGTATCCCCGGAAGTGGTTTATCTTCCGGATTATTATTCCACTGTGGCGTTGGTTGCCAAGCAGCTGCGGAATTCCGGCGTCAATGTTCCGCTGGTGGGCAGTGACGGATGGGACGGCGTGACGTCGAATGCCGGGGACGAGGTTCTCAACAGTTATTACTCCAACCACTATGCATCCGATTCGGATGATCCCAAGGTTCAGACGTTTGTTGCGGCTTATGAAGCGGCATATAATGCCAAACCCACATTCGGCGGCGCGCTGGGTTACGACTGCGTATACATGCTGCGGGATGCGCTGGCCAAAACGGAAGATCCTTCGGATACGCGGGCGCTGCGGGATGCCTTTCAGGCTACGGACGGCAGTTATGTGACCGGCAATCTGCGTTTTGACGGAGAGCGTAATCCGGTTAAAACCGTTACAATGCTGGAAATTGTCAAGGATGATTCCGGTGCGCTGACAACCGTGTACAAGACTTCGATTGAACCGGATGCCTGAGGGACCGGACTGAATCCTGCCGCCGGACGCAAGCGTTTTTTTTTGCAAAGCGGGAAGGGCTTCACTTCCGTTCCATTTTATAGTAAAATCTGTTCCGCCGGTAAAAAGCCGGCGGAGGCAGTTTGAACACAGCGGACATTTTTATCCAGCAATTGGTGAACGGGCTTTCCCTGGGCAGCATTTACGCCCTGATTGCCCTGGGTTACACCATGGTTTACGGAATCGTAAAGCTCATCAATTTTGCCCACGGGGATCTGTTGATGGTCGGCGCTTACACCGGCTATTTTGTGCTGCGCGCGGCAGGATCCTCGGCCGCGGGTATGGCGCTTGCCTTTTTGTGTGCCGGTACGGTTTGCGCCCTGCTTGCGGCGCTCATCGAACATTTTGCGTACCGGCCGCTGCGGGACTCCCCGCGGCTTAATTCCCTGATTACGGCTATCGCTGTTTCCCTGGTGCTGCAAAACGGCGCGCGGCTTTTGCCGTTTATCGGCCCCAATCCGCGGGAATTTCCGGCGCCGGAGACATTCCCGGTCCGGCTCGGCTTTTTTTCTGTTTCCAATCTGCAGCTGACGGTGATTCTCCTTTCGCTGGTATTTATGGCTGTGTTGAGCTGGATTATCGGGCGTACCCGTACGGGCCGGGCCATGCGCGCTGTTTCCTATGATATGGGGGCGGCCAGCCTGATGGGCATATCGGTCAACCGGACAATCGTGTTTACGTTTATGCTGGGCGCCGTGCTGGCAGGTGCGGGCGGCGTATTATACGCCAGCGTCTATCCGCAAATTTCGCCGACAATGGGTACCATGCCCGGCCTCAAAGCTTTTGTAGCGGCGGTTTTGGGCGGTATCGGTTCCGTTCCCGGCGCTATGCTGGGCGGTTATCTGTTGGGAATTGCGGAAACACTGGCAAAAGGGTTTTTGCCGTCCCAGTTTGCGGACGCCATTTCGTTTTCCATCCTGATCCTCATCCTGCTCGTGAAACCCACGGGTATTATGGGCGAAAAAGTGAAAGTGAAGGTCTGAGATGAAACATACCGGATTCCGGAATTTCCTGCTTTTGTCCGTAGTCAGCCTTTTTTTTGTGTGTCTTCCCGCCGTGCTGATTCATTTTTGGATTTTGGACGCCTATACGGCGCAAATTCTGACGCTGGGCGCAGTGAATGCCATTCTGGCGCTGAGCGTAAACATGGTCTGCGGCATCACCGGGCAGCTTTCGCTGGGGCAGGCCGGTTTTATGGCGGTCGGCGCTTACAGCTGCGCGGTTCTGACGCAGGCGGGCGTGCCGCTTCCGCTTTCGGTTGTACTGGCGGCGCTGATCACCGTTGCGGCCGGCGTGGTCATCGGCTTCCCGACGCTGAAACTGCAGGGCGACTACCTGGCGATTGTTACGCTGGGCTTCGGTGAAATCATCCGCGTACTGCTGGTGAATTTCCGGGGGTTGACCGGCGGCGCAAACGGCAGGCAGTTTCCTTCGGTGCTGGTAACCAATCCGGCGCTGGCCTGGCTGGTGATTTTCGGCATTCTGGTGGTGCTGCTGGCGCTGATCCGGAATTTCCTCTCTTCCACCTACGGGCGGGCGGTTCTGGCGGTCCGCGAGGACGAAATTGCCGCCAATTCCTGCGGCGTGGGCGTTTTCCGCTATAAAATGCTCGGCTTTGCCGCCGCTTCCCTGATCGCCGGCATCGGAGGCGCATTGTACGCGCCGTTTATCGGATTTATCAAACCGGAAATGGCTTCGTTTAACCGGAGCATCGACTATCTGATTTTCGTCGTGCTGGGCGGCATGGGTTCCATGACCGGATCGGTACTGGCGGCTTTCGTCCTGACGTATTTGCAGGAATTCCTGCGTATTTTGCAGGATTACCGGATGCTGTTTTATCCGCTGGTTTTGATTGCCGTTATGCTTTTCCGGCCGCAAGGGCTTCTTGGCATGAAGGAGTTTTCGTTTGTCCGCTTGTGGGAGCGTTTGCCGGATTACGCTGCGCGGGTACGCGGCTTGATCAACCGGAAAGGAAAACAAGGAGGAATGCACGGTGGAAACTGAAAAACGCCTGTTGCTGCAGGCCAACGGCATTTCGATTGTTTTCGGCGGTTTGCGCGCGGTAAGCGGTTTTTCCTGCTCGGTCCGCGAAGGCGAGCTGATCGGGCTGATCGGCCCCAACGGCGCAGGCAAGACAACGGTGTTCAACATGCTTTCCGGCATTTATACCCCGACCGAGGGCGAAATTACGTTTTGGGATTCATCGGGCAATGTACACGCGGTTAACCGGCAAACCCCGGCGCGGCTGAACCGCCTGGGAATCGCCCGCACGTTCCAGAATATCCGGCTGTTCGGCAATTTGACGGCGGCGGACAATGTGCGGATTGCGCTGCACGGACTGCGCGCCGGGAATCCCTTTGACGTTTTGTTCCGCACGCCCCGGTTTTACGCCGATGAGCGGATGATGACGGAACGTGCCGAAAGCCTTCTGGATTTGTTCGGCATCGCCGGAAAAAAAGACGAGCTGGCAAAAAATCTGCCTTATGGTGAACAGCGCAAGCTCGAAATTGCGCGGGCGCTTGCCGCCGGGCCTTCCCTTTTGCTTTTGGATGAACCGGCTGCGGGTATGAATCCGCAGGAGACGGACGACCTGATGCAGCAAATCGCTTTTGTCCGCAAAGAATTTGCGCTTTCGATTCTGCTTATCGAACACGATATGCGGCTGGTCATGGGTATCTGCGAACGCCTGATTGTGCTGGATTACGGCCGCATCATTGCCGGCGGCAGTCCGGAAGAAGTCCGCGCCGATCCTGCTGTGGTGAAAGCGTATTTGGGCGCGGCGGACGGTACGGAAGGAGGCAGCGTATGCTGACCGTGACGGATCTGGCCGTTTCTTATGGCGCTATCAAAGCCCTCCGCGGGATTTCCTTTACCGTTTCTGCGGGCGAAATCCTTACGCTGATTGGTTCCAACGGCGCGGGAAAAACGACTTGTCTCCATGCGCTGTCCGGTTTGCTGCGGAAAGCCGGCGGGCGTGTGGAATTCCAGGGTGAAGACATTTCCGCCTTGCCGCCGGAGCGTATTGTGCGCCTTGGCCTGGTGCAGGTGCCGGAAGGACGGCGGATTTTCGCCAACCTGACGGTCCGCGAAAATCTGGAAACGGGGGCGTTCCTCCGCCGTGACCGCTCCGGCATCCGCAGCGACATGGAGCGGGTTTGTACGCTGTTTCCCCGCCTGAAGGAGCGTATGCGCCAGTATGCGGGTACGCTGTCCGGCGGCGAGCAGCAAATGCTTGCGATGGGACGTGCGCTGATGGCCCGTCCTTCCCTCCTTTTGCTGGACGAACCTTCCATGGGATTGGCTCCCATCCTGGTGGATGAAATTTTTTCGATTATCCGTGAGATCAACCGGGAAGGCGTCACGGTGTTGTTGGTAGAACAAAATGCCTGCAAGGCTTTATCGGTTGCAAACCGGGCCTGCGTGCTGGAAACCGGGGAAATCCGCCAGCAGGGGAATGCCCGGGATTTGCTGCATGACGACCGCGTAAAACAAGCGTATTTGGGAGGTTCCTGAATGACCATTGCCCGTGTGATGCGGCGGAATCCCGTCGCGGCCAGACCGGAAATGACGGTCACAGAGGCCAAAGAACGGATGGAACGGGAGCATGTCGGCAAGCTGCCCGTGGTGGATAAAAACGGCCGGCTGGTCGGCGTATTTACCAAAAAAGACCTGCTGCGTGCCGGGCCGTCGCCTGCAACAAGTCTGGATGTATACGAAATCGGTTACCTGCTTTCCAAGCTCACCGTGGAAAAAACAATGACACGGG
The DNA here is from genome assembly GCA_017694555.1 of Candidatus Avitreponema avistercoris. Classification (GTDB taxonomy): domain Bacteria; phylum Spirochaetota; class Spirochaetia; order Treponematales; family Treponemataceae; genus Avitreponema; species Avitreponema avistercoris. Next base: position 2,482 of record JADIMS010000141.1, on the reverse strand, counting down.
ACGCAGTAACGGTGCAGGAAACGGAAGTTGTGGAAGAGGCAGCGCGGGTAATGGCTGAAAAAGACATCGGGTGCCTGCCGGTGATGCGCGGCGACGTACTGGTCGGGCTGGTTACAAAAGACGATCTCTTCCGTGTATTTGTGCGGATGTTTGCCGGGGGCGAGCAGGGGGTGCGCGTCACTTTTCTGGTGGAAGAAAAACCCGGTATGCTGGTCCGTCTGACGGCAGGCGTGGCTGAACTGGGCGGTAATATTCTTTCGCTGACAACATTTGACGGCGATTCCCCCGCAAACCGGCGCTGTACAATGAAAGTTTCCGGAGTGGATTCCATGCAGCTGCGCCGGATTTTGGAAACAGCCGGAGCTGTGATTGAAGACATCCGCTGAATCTGCCGCCGGCTCCGCTTCCTGCGCAGAAGGGAAGCCGGACGCTGTCGTTGTACTCGGCCCTACTGCGGCGGGAAAGACGGCGCTGGCGGTGCGGCTGGCGCGGGCTTTTTCCGGCGAAATCCTTTCCGCCGATTCCCGGCAAGTGTACCGCGGTCTGGACATCGGTACCGGCAAAGATTTGGAGGAATACGGCGGCGTCCGCTATCATCTTATCGATATCCTGTCTTTACCCGACGAGTATAATGTGTTCCGGTTTCAGCAGGATTTCCGCTGCGCACTGGCCGGGATCCGGGCGAGGGGAAATTTGCCGGTTTTGGCCGGCGGCACCGGGCTGTATTTGGAAAGCGTAATCTGCGGTTATGCTTTTGCACCGGTGCCGGAAAACGCTGCGCTCCGCCGGGAACTGGAAACGCTGGACGACCGTGCGCTTTTGGAACGGCTGGAGCAGGCAAAAGCCCGGCAAGGCAGCGCCGTACATCCGGATGACCGCACCGGGCGGGAACGGATGATCCGGGCTATTGAAATTGCCGAAGCACAGGATGTTTTGCCGGACAGCGGCCGCAAAGAAGCTGACCAGCCCCCGTTTCATCCGCTGGTTTTGGGCGTATATTTTCCGCGTGAAGAATTGCGCACCCGTATCGCCGAACGGCTGGATGCGCGCCTGCAAAGCGGATTGCTGGACGAAGTGCGGCGCATTCATGCGCAGGGAATTTCCTGGGAACGCCTGGAGCGGCTTGGGCTGGAATACCGGTGCGCCGCACAATACCTGCGCGGCGGCGGTGCGGATTTTCCGGCTTTCCGGCAAAACCTGCTGACGGAAATCCGGCATTTTGCCAAACGGCAGGAAACCTGGTTCCGCCGTATGGAACGGCGCGGCGTGCATATCCGCTGGATTACGCGCGGAAACCCGGAGGAAGCGGAACGGCTCCTTTTGGAAGCGGGTTTCCGTAAAAGGAATTGAAAAACCGGATCAGGCGGAAGCTTCTGCTTTTTTTTCTTCGGCTTCCACCAGATAGCCGGTGCGCACGCACATTTCGAACAGATCGCGGCTGAGAAAGTCGTCTATAGTCTCTTCCCAGCCGTCTTCATCTTTGTATATGCGGGTCATAAAACCGGCATCCGTTTCATTCAGAATTGTCAGGCAGCTGTGCCCTTTGGCGCCCATAATGTAATACGTTTTCATGGAAAACTCTCCGCCTCCGTTTATTTACAGCATCTGCTTTCTTTTATTTTCGGCAAATCTGCGCTGTGTATGAAGTTTTCTGTTATACTGGCAGTATGATTTTTGCGGATGCCCATGTTCACCCGGCGGACTGGCTTGCTGTCTCCGGCGCGGCGGAAATGCCTGCGGAATACCGTATGTTTTGCGCCTGCGCGGCTGCGGCGGAAGAATTCGCCTGCGGGGAAAATTTGCGGCGCAAAGCTGCGGCGGAGCCCGGCGGACGGGACGTCCGGCTTGCTTTTGGCGTTCATCCGCAGTTGCCTGCCGTTCTGGCGCGGCAGGGCGTTCCGGCGGCGGAGATTCCGTCTGCCCTGGATGAGAGCCTCGCCCTCCTGGAAACGCTGGCGGCAGGAAAAAAACTGGATGCATTGGGCGAAACCGGACTGGATGCTTTTACGCCGGATTTTGCGGCTACGCTTTCCATGCAGGAACGGCTGATGGATGCCCAGTTTGCCCTGGCGGCGCGGTACGGGTTGCCGGTTGTGCTTCATTTGCGCCGGGCGTCTGCGCTGCTTTTTCAGCGGGTACGCGTGCTGCGGAATTTGCCGGCGGTGGTTTTCCATGGCTGGAGCGGGACAGCCGGTGAAGCGCTTTCGCTGCTGCGGCGGGGTGTAAACGCGTGGTTTTCATTCGGCAAAGTGCTTTTGCGCGGCAGCCGCAAGGCAGTCGGATCTCTGTGCGCGTTGCCTGCAGAACGCCTGCTGTTTGAAACCGACGCGCCGTATATGACGCTGCGCGGGGAAGCCTTTTCTTCCCCGCAGGATATTGCCCGGGTTTATGCAGCGGCCGCCGGACTGCTGGAAATACCGCCGGAAAAGCTGGCAGAAACGGCTGCCGCCAATTTCCGCGCGGCTTTTGGCGTGACGGCTCC
>JADIMS010000140.1 GCA_017694555.1 Candidatus Avitreponema avistercoris | reverse complement strand
GGATTATCCGGTTTGGGAAGTGGTGTCGTTTGCCATGCACCGTATCGCATCCGATTTGTCCGGCGATACAGGGTTTTCCCCCGCCCGCCACAACTTCCGCGCTGCGTTTATGGTGCGTAAATCCTGCGGCTGTTCGCACCCCTTGTCTTCCGTTGTGGACGATCCTGCCGGTATGCCGCTTATCGATGCCATTACCGGAAAAAAAGACGGCGGGAACCGCTTCTTTTCCGGGGATTTGCAGAAAACCGCAGTTTTCCGGCGCACGCTGGATTTGGTTGCCGAAGAATGCGTCAGCAAAGGCGACATGACGGATCTGGGCGCCCTGATGAAAAATACCATTGCCGCCTTGCAGGAAACTTCCGGGATTTCTTCGGATTTCATGGATGCATTTTCCACGCAGTGGATTATTACGCTTTTACGGCATCCGGATTCCCGTGAGCAAATGCTGATAAACGCCGCATTCATTGATGCAAACCGGCTTTTGTTCAAAATGGAGCAGGACATTTCCCTGGAAATCAAAAAAGCCGATAAAGGGCTTTTGGATTTTTACCGTTGCTGCAATGAAGTGATGGCGCGGCATGATTCGCTTATTTATGCGCTCAAGGAAATCGGTTCCTTCCTTCCGTATCTGGGTTTTTCGTATTTGTACCTGTTTTTGGACGAAAGCCGGACAAATCAATTCCGCGTGGAATACCGGCTCGGTTTTGAAAAGGATAAAATGCTCTTTGTGCCGGAGCACGACTTTTCGGTGTTTTCTACAGACCGCGACGAGGGAAACTTCCTGAATGCAATGCAGACAATCAATTTCTCCGGGGAAAACCGGAAAAACTCTGCGGTATATTCCGTTTCGCAAAACGGGGAGAATTTCGGGTTCCTGGTGTTTTCCGTGGATGAAAAGTATTTTGCCACTTTCGGGAAAATCCGCCATTTGCTTTCCCATGCGATTTTTTCGCTGCTTTCCCGGCAGAATATTGAACGCGAACTGACCAATCTGAAACACCGCAACCTGGAATTGTCTAAACTGTCGCAAATCGACGCATTCACCCGCATGGGGAACCGCCGTGCGCTTTTGGAGAAAGGCTTGGAGCTTTTCCGGATGGCGCATGAAGCAAAGCGGAGCGTCGGCGTTATTTTCCTGGATCTGGACGGGCTGAAAAAAATCAACGATACGTACGGACATGCAGAAGGTGACAAGGCTATTCTGGCATTTGCGGAAATTCTGCGCAGCTGCTTCCGGAAAACGGATTTGCTCGTGCGGTATGGCGGCGATGAATTTGTTGTCGTGGTTTCCGGTTTGCAGGAGGATGCAATGCAGCGTTCCATGGACCGCATTGCCGGACAGATTGCTGCGTTCAATGCACAGACTGAAAAACAATGGAAGCTTTCCGCCAGCTGGGGGGCTGCGTTTTTTGATCCGCTCAGCGGGGAGGAGCCGTCCCCTACATTTGAGAAAATGCTCCACTTGAGCGACAGCAGGCTTTACGAGATAAAGAAGAAAAAGAAAGAAAACGCCCGCAAAGAAGAAGGCGCGGAAGCCGGATTATTTCAACCGGCGTCCGCTGAAAAAACAAAAGAAAGCGGTTCCCCGGATGGAAACGTTCAAACAATGACGACGGAATTGTCTGCGTCCCCGTAAAACGATTTTACGTATTTGTCGGCGTTCCAGTCATTTTCCCAACGGCATTCATCCAACAGATACCGGAACTGGTATTCGTGCCCGCGCTCCAGCGTCAAAGTTACCGAAAAAAGACCCTCTTTGTTTTTTTTCAGCATGGTAGCGCCGGTTTCCCAGTTATTAAAGTCCCCTACCAGCGCAACTTTTTTCACTCCTGTGGTTGCCTGAGCCGGAAGCTCAAACGTTACTTTGCATTTATTCGTTGTTTTTGTGTAAGACTTGTGCAAAGCCATGATTCCTCCTTCGCCGGAAAATTTTCCTTCTGCGGCTGTGCCGGAAATTTCCTCTAGCCTAAATGAATTTATTTTGGTAGTCTTTCAGACCGATAATATATGATACCGTTTTGCCGGAAAGTTTCAAGGGAGTAGAATTATGGGGAATTCTCGTCGGGTTTTCACGTCGGAATCCGTGAGTGAAGGCCATCCGGATAAACTCTGTGATCAAATTGCAGACGCTGTGCTTGATGTTTGCCTGGAGCAGGATCCGAAGTGTCATGTGGCCTGTGAGGTGTTTGCATCCACGGGGTTGGTTTTGGTCGGCGGGGAAACTTCCCTGCCCGGGCCGGTGGATGTGCAGACGATTGCCAGGGACGTCGCCCGCGATATCGGGTATACGGATATCGATTTTGGTCTGGACTGCGATTCCATGGCAGTGCTCAACATGATGCATGCACAGTCCGCAGACATTAACCAGGGCGTTGTCGGCGAAGGGCTGTCCGAATTCCAGGGCAAACAGGGCGCCGGCGATCAGGGGATGATGTTCGGTTTCGCCTGTAATGAAACTGCGGATTTTATGCCTGCGCCGATTACGTTTGCCCACAGAATTTTGCGTACGGCAGCCTCCCTGCGCAAAGACGGCTCCATTCCGTGGCTGCGTCCTGATGCAAAAAGCCAGGTTACGGTGATGTATGAAGACGGAAAACCGGCGGCAATCGATACCGTTGTGGTATCGCATCAGCACGCGCCGGAAATCACGCACGGGGAAATCCGGGAAACCGTAATTGAGAAAATTATCAAGCCGGCGCTGGAAAATACTGGTTTGCTCCGCCCGGATACACGCTATTTTATCAATCCTACCGGGCGTTTTGTGACCGGCGGCCCGTTTGGCGATACCGGATTGACCGGCCGGAAAATCATTGTAGACACTTACGGCGGAATGGGCCGGCATGGCGGCGGTGCTTTTTCCGGCAAGGATCCGAGCAAAGTAGACCGTTCTGCGGCATATATGGCGCGGTATGTGGCAAAAAATGTTGTGGCCGCCGGTTTGGCGGAAAAATGCGAAGTGGAATTGGCTTACGCAATCGGCGTTCCGTTTCCGGTTTCCGTGATGGCGGAAACATTCGGTACCGCAAAAGTGTCTGAAGAAGTACTGACCAAGGCTATCCGCGATGTTTTTGACCTTTCACCGGCAGGAATCGTGCAGACGCTGGATCTTTGCCGGCCGATTTACCGGCGGTGTGTCAATTACGGCCACTTTGGACGGTCGGATGTTCCATGGGAAAAAACGGACAAAACGGAAGCGCTGCAAAAAGCCGTGCGCTGACACAAAGCGGAAATTTCTGCCCGGAACGGTTTTTCCTGCCTTCCGGGGCATGGCTGCTTTTTCTTTTTTTATCTGTTTTCAGTTTTTCCGGATGTATCTCGTTCCAAACGGAGCGGACATACCAGCAGTCCGTGTTGGATTCCGTATATCCGGAAATCCGGCTGCCGGATCTTACAGAAAGCAACAACATCCATGGTGAATTTCCGCCGCGGATTTTCGTGAATACCGCGACGCAGGTTTCTGCTTTCGGTTCCGATTTTTGCCTGTACGGCGGCAGGATTTACACCAAACAGACAGCGGAAACAGAATGGGAATTGCTGGACGGAACCGGACTGCCGTTTCCGAGAGTATTCCGTGAAGACGAAAAACCGGACGCTTCGTTTATTCTTCCGGACCGGATCGTGGAAATGAACATCGATTCGGACTGTCTGTATGTTTTTTCGGCTGACGGTATTTTGTACCGCTATTATTTCCGGAAAATCCGCACGGAACCGGCCAATACGTGGATTATGGATTTTGGCTGGCCGTTGCCGTCTGTCCTGAAGCAGGGAGTCATGGTCTCCGGTAAACGCGGATGGGCGATGGGTATCCGGCGGAAAGACGTATTGTGGTACGAAGATATTTACGGCAACCAGCATCATTACGGGACGATGGGGCTGGAAACCATTTATTTTCTTTCAGAAGACGGACGGTCGGTTTTGTTTACGGATTCCGGATTGCCGGCGGACTTCAGTCATCTGATTCAGGGACCGGAAAACGGCCGCTTTGTAGCGGAAAATATCGACGCCAGCGGATCGACGCTGTTTTTAATCAACAAAAGCGGGGAAATGTATACGCGGCTTATTGATTTTGACACCATGGGCTGTGATCCGATGTTTTTCAAATATACGTATGAACAGGAAGAACAGCCTTATACCGGGGACAATTACCGTTCCAATTTTACGCCGTGGGCGCTGCCCGCCGAACCTTGGAAAAAACAGCCGGATATCCCGCTGAAAGGGCAGGCGAGGATTTCCCGCTTTCTTACGATCATGCAAAACGGACACGGAAACGCCGCCCGCGAACTGCGCGTTGCCGGTTTGGGCCGTGACGGTGCGCCGGGTTACTACGTAAAGCAGATTGATGATGCAGAATGGCGGTTTGTCCGCGCGCCGCTTTCAATCCGGGAACAGGATTTTTTAACGCCTGCCCCGGAGACTGATCCGCAGGATACAGCCACGCCGGTTGTTGTTCAGCCTGCTCCCCGTGCGGAGCCGACGGATTTTGCGTATACCGGATATGCGGTGAAAAACGGCGTGAATTTGAGCGGTATCCGGTGTGAGGTGGACGGGTTTTCGCTGGCCAGTGAAGGACAGGCTTCCCTGCGCCTGCGTTTTGCAGGGAACAGCACGGAAAATCCGCAGGAAACAGAAATTACGGTGCATTATGTGGAAGCCTGGACATACCTGAGGCGGATTGCGCCGGGGTTTGACGGAACGCCGCGGCAATTTTTTGTCACGCTGGAATTTGATTCCGGCGCGCTTTCTTCCGGCAATGCAGCCTTTGATGCGGTTTTACAGGAGATGTTTGCCGGACGGAATAAGGATTTGTTTTCCTGTTATCTGGAAGCAACCACGGATTACTTCCAGCTGGTTTTAGAAAACGGGGAAGACCGCTTTGTGTTGTTTTTAACATCCGGCAGCCACCCGGAAATGAATCCCCGCGTGGTGAAAGGAAGTGCCCTGCGCCAGTCGGACATTTTCTCCCTCTTTGAGGATAATACGCTGCTTTTGCCGGAACAGCCGCAGGGCTTTTCGGCTGCCGACATTCCGCGGATTCAGGACGTGATCGCCAAAAACCGGGAAATCGCCGGATTCCTGGAACAGGAAATCGATGTGTATAATTTCTTCTACCGCAACAGCAGCCGTTCCCGCTGGGGTTATTCGATATTTGATTTGTTCACGACCGTCACATTTTTGAATCGCGTGGACTTTCCGAAAATCAAAACGCTGACAATGTTCGGAAGCGATTTGGTGAAAATCAATTCTGAAAATTTCCGGCAGATGGCTGACCTCCGGGAATGGATTTTCCGGCATTTGATCGAATTGGCTTCCGTGCGGGCAGAAAGCTATCAGGCGATGCTTGCAGAAATCGGAAAAACCGGCGGCCCGGTTTTTCCGCCGCCCGGAATTTTCCGGACTTTCCCGGAGTATTTCCGCGCTCTTGGGATTCCGGAAATTTTGGCCGGCCGGCTGCAAATTCCGGATTTGGACAGCGCCGCGCATTTATATTTTTCAGACGACATGGAATTTTTTGCGGGTTGTTTCCTGAGTTTTTCGGCGGAAGGGGAAAACATCGTATTTCTTGTGGAGCTGGAAAATCCGCTGGCCGGGATTGCGGAACGGCTGCGGTCCGGGAAACTTCCGTCTGCCGGCAATCCGCTGGAAATCAAGGCGGTGCTTTATCCGCTTACCGTAATCGAAAATGCGCATACGTATGCGGTTGTGAAGGAATTACAGAAAGACGGGTTTGTGTTTGTGTGGGACGGGGAAAATGCCGTTCTCAGGCAAAAAACCGGCGTATTTGCAGAGGAAGCCGTACTGGAAGCACAGGCGCTGTCCGCGGATACAGAAGAAATCCTGCCGCCGGAAATCTTCCGGCAGGCGGAAATCCTGTTTTAACTGCGGATTCCGGTCCGCAGGAATCCGGTCAGCGGTTGCGGCTGTTGCGTGCCAGCAGAATGAGCCGGAGAAGGGAAAGCACCGCAGTGAGGGCAGAGGCGACGTAGGTCATGGCTGCGGCCGTCAGGACTTTCTTTACGCCCCGGAGTTCTTCTTCATTCAGGACACGGTTTTGGCGCAGGATAGCGACAGCCCTTGCCGATGCGTTGAATTCTACAGGCAGGGTAACCAGATAAAACAGGACGGCTGCGGAAAAAGCAAGAATGCCTGCCTGAATCAGGACGGGAAAGCTGAAAATCAGGCCGGCAATTACAATATACGGTCCGAGCGTTGAACCGATATTCGCCGCGGGAACCAGGACGCTGCGCAGCCAGAGCGGTCCGTAGCCGTTTTTATGCTGGATTGCGTGTCCGGTTTCATGTGCGGCTACACCGACCGCCGCCACGGAGTATGCGCCGTACACGGCATCGGAAAGACGGAGTTTTTTTTCCGTCGGGCTGTAATGATCCGTCAGGCGGCCCGGAACCGGTTCGACTGCAACATCCGTGATGCCGGCGTTGCGGAGCAGGAGGTGTGCAGCGTCCTGCCCGGAAATCCGGCCGGAGGTCTGTACTTTGGACCAGCGGGAAAAGGCGGAAGAAACCCAGAATTGGGCAGCCAGGGAAAGAAGCAGTGCCGGAAAAACCAGCATCAGGTAATATTGGTCGATGAACATACGGCGAATATATCCGATACGGGTTTGTCTGTGCAAGTTGTCCGGAATCAGAAAAAGGGTGATTAAAAATGGATTTTTTAATGACAGCCGGTATTATGCTGCTGCTGGTTTTACTCGGAATTCCGGTATTTTCTGCCGGCGCGGGGTTTGTCCTGTATCCGGCTTTATCTGCCAGGGTTTTCCGTTCCCTTTCCCTGCGTATGTCTGCCGGTATGCCGGATCCGGAAGAAGCCCTGCGGCGCTTCCGGCTCTGGCAGTCGTCATGTGTACGGAAAGAAATCGCCATACGGGTGCGCGCCGGACGCGGACTGCTGTCCGGAATCCTGTTTGTTCCGAAAGCCGGCTTCCCGGAAGGCCCGGATACCGGAAGCCCGTCCGTGGAAAAAACGCCGTTGCGCCGGATTTTTATATTTACGCCGGAAGGCCGGGCGTTTTCCCCTGCCGATTTTGCGCCTTTCCTGCGTGCGGGATTTCCGGAACGTATGGCAGG
>JADIMS010000139.1 GCA_017694555.1 Candidatus Avitreponema avistercoris | reverse complement strand
GTTTTACCCGGAACGGATTGCCGGACGCATCCTCGGCATGGGCGATATCGTTTCGCTGGTGGAAAAAGCGCAGGAAACGATAGACGCGCAGGAAGCGGAAAAACTCCGCAAAAAGATGGCCGGCGAGACGTTTACGCTGCAGGACATGCTGGATCAATTTGAGCGGGTGTCCAAAATGGGCTCGCTGCAGTCCATGCTGGAAATGATTCCCGGTATGGCCGGACAGATTGACGAAAGCCAGATGGATCTTTCCGCCTTAAAGTCGCAGAAAGCGATCATTCAGTCGATGACGCGGAAAGAGCGGGCGAACCACCTGATTATCGGGCCGTCCCGGCGCAAGCGGATTGCCAAGGGATCCGGGACATCCGTGGCCGAAGTGAACCGGCTTTTGAAGCAGTTTGAAAAAACGCGGCAAATGATGCGCAAGGTGGCCAAAAATAAAGGAAAAGCCGGTATGCTTCCGGGAATGTTCGGACAGTGAAAAAGGGCTTGACTTTTTTTTTCCGGAAAGATATAGTATAGACATCATTCCCCTGTAGCTCAGTCGGCAGAGCAAGTGGCTGTTAACCACTGGGTCAGGTGTTCGAGCCACCTCGGGGGAGCTTACGCGGACAATTGGTGTTGTCCGCGTTTTTTTTTGCCTTTATCCCTCCGCCTGTCCGCCGTCTTCCTCTTCCTGCAATCCGCCTGCTTCCTGTATGCGTCCGCGGATTTCCGCAACCACCGCTTCGTATTGTGCGCGGAGCGCATTCAGGTGTTTGGAAAGCGTACTGACATATTCCGGATCCTGCGCCAGGGAAAGGGAAATCCGCTGGTTATACCGCCGCGAAAGTTCTTCTTCGCGGGCTTTGCGCCGCGGTTCAAATTGCTGCTCCACGGCGCGGCGGGCCGCCTCCCGGTCTTCGAGGTACTGGCGGAAAACCACTTCCCCCTGCCGGAAAAGCGCTTCCAGTCCGGCTTGCGGCAAAAGCAGGGCAATGCCTTCTGCCAGCCGCCGGATATTTTCCACGTCCGCATCTTGTTCCGGCAGCCGCACCGCTGCACAGAATACCGGAAGCGCGCCGGCGGTAAAAGCATTTTTGTCTGCCGCGCCGCGGATTGCGGCCGAAAATGCTTCTGCATCCCCGCCGTCCAGAAAAAGCGCCGCGGCTTTTTTCCCTTCGTTTTTCCGTTTCCCGGTTTCCACGGCGTTTTTATCGCTGCGGATTCCGGCTGTCTTTTCCATGGCGATTTCAATCGCCGAACGGATTTCTCCCATAAAAATTGCTGCTCCTTGCCGTTGAAGAGTTCTCTGTTTCTATCATACTGCCGTCCGGCAGGAAAAGGCAATCCATGCGCCTGTCATGCGCTTCCACCGGCAGGGTTCCGACAATCTGTTCGGCAAAGCAATACCCGGCGGCTTTCCAGGGAAAGGTTTCTGCCGGAAATGCGCGTGCAAAGTCTGCCAGAAAGCGGTCGTAATAACCGCCGCCCCGTCCGAGCCGTTCCCCGCGCCGGGAAAAGGCTGCACCGGGAACCAGAACCAGCGCCGGAAAGCGGATGTTCTGCGGCGTTCCGTGCGCCGCAGGGAAGCATACACCGCCGCCGGTCGGTTCCGGAATGCCGAAGCGGTTTTTCTGCAGGGTATCCGGCCGGCCGTTCCAGGGCAGGAAATCCAGGTTTCTGCCGTTGATCCGGGGAAGCAGGAGGGTTTTTCCCTGTGCCAGCGCGAAAGCGGCAATAACGGCGGTATCCGGCTCGCCGTTTACAGAAGCAAACGAAAATACGGACGCACAGCCGGTAATGGCGGAAAACAGCGGGCTTTCCGGGTCCGGACTGCCGGCGGGATGTTCCGTTTCCGCCAGAAGCATTTTCATGCGCCTGCGCAGCGCGGCCTTTTGTTCTCCGGTTTCCGTCATCCGCCGTTTTCCAGAAGACTGCGGTATTGTTCTTTCAGGATAACAATGCAGTCGGTTTGTTCCGCGTTTCCCCGCACAATATCTTCCGCGAGCGCCCGGCAATTCGGCGCGCCGCAGCAACCGCAGTCCAGACCGGGCAGTCCGGCGGCAATTTCCTCAATCTGCTCCATCATGGCAGCCGCTTTTTTGAAATCCGGATCCAGAAGCAGGACCGGGCGGGCTTCAATCTCTGTCTGGCGCATCGGACGCTCCTGTGCGAATTGTTCCGCGCCGGTTTTTTCCGGCGTATTCCGTTCGGCTTCTTCTTTTGCGCGGAGACGGAATTCCGCAATCGACGGGTTCTCGATGGTCAGGACGCCGCCCACACAGCCGCCCGGGCATGCGGTCAGTTCCAGAAAATCCACGCCGTCCAGTTTGCCGTCTTCCACGGCTTCCAGAATTTTTTCACAGCGGGCAATGCCGTCCACCGCGATGCGCTTACAGTTATGCATGGCCGCCGCAGCTTCCGCTTCCCCTCCGGCGCGTCCCCAGGCGATTTCTTCCCGGAATACCTGTCCGCTGTCTGCAAAGGATTGATCCGGCGGCAGGGCGGCGGATTTGCGCAGTTCCCGCAACGCTGCCAGCAGCGGAAGGTGGATGTCTTTGAGGCTGAAAACGCCGTCCACAACCGGTACGCCGCCGTCCATCGGGGAAAGCGTTTCGGTAATTTTTCCCGGGCAGGGGGAAAGAAAATACAGGCCGGTATCCTTCCGGGAAATTTCTGTACCGGCAGAGGCGCACAGCGTTTTGTATGCCAGCTTGGCGGCCAGGTTTACCGGCGGGATGACCGGTGAAACATTTTTCAGCAGTGTAGGAAAACGCGTGCGGATGAATTTGATGACCGTCGGGCAGCTGGCGGAAATTACCGGTCTCGGCAGCGCGTCTTCCCCGGTTTTGGCCAGTAAAAAGGCAGTCGCGGCCGTAATGCCGGCAGTTGCGGCGGCAACCGGGAATACCGCCGTGAATCCGAGGGACAGCAGCGCCCGGTGGATTTCCCCGATGCTGTATCCGTCTCCAACCTGCCCGTACAGCGAAGGAGCCGGCAGCACAATCCTGTTCCGGGGCGCACTGTCTTCCTGAATCTGAAGGCGGAACGCGGCGAAGTTATCCGGCGCGGCTTTTTTTGCATGATTCGGGCACCGCCGGATGCATTCCCCGCAGTCGATGCATTTTTCCTGGAGGATTCTGGCTTTTCCGTCCCGGACGCGGATTGCCTGTACCGGGCAGCCTGTTACGCAGATGGTACAGCCCTTGCAGGAATCCTCCTCCAAAAGAACCGAATGGAACCGGCTGCGTATCATGTCCCTCCGTCCTGGATGTTGATTTGCATGGTTACCGTTGTGCCTTCGCCGGGTTTGGATTCGATGCGGAAGTCGTCCGCATTCCGTTTCATGTTCGGCAAGCCCATACCGGCCCCGAAGCCCATTTCCCGCGCAACGTCCGGGGCCGTGGAATAACCGTCCTGCATGGCAAGTTCGATGTTTTCGATTCCCGGCCCTTCGTCTTTCATGACAATTGTGATACGGTCTGTCCCGATATCCACGTCAGCCGTTCCGCCGCCTGCATGCACCACCATATTCATTTCGGCTTCATACATGGCCACGGCAGTCCGTTTGATGATTTCCGGCGCAATGCCCAGCCGCTGGAGGATTTTTTTGATTTCGGAGGAAGCTTTGCCCGCACAGGTGATGTCATCGCCCGGAACGGTGTAGTGGTACTTCATGTGAAGCCTCAGTCGATTTTGCGCACTCCGCCCTGGCGAACGCCGGCTTCATAAAGTTTTCCGCAGGCAAGGAACATCGGAAGCTTCGTCCGCAGAAGCACGATGCCGTTTTCTTTTGCCAGCTCGACCATTTCCGGATTGGGCGCTTTGCCCCGTACAAAACACACGGCCTGAATGTCCATCAGCATTGCCGTGCGGATAACCTGTACGTTGATCAGTCCGGTCAGCAGCAAAACCTGATCCTTGACAAAGGCCATGACATCGCTCATCAGATCCGCGCCGCATGCGGAAAGAATTTCCACACCGGATTCCGGTTCCGTGCCTTCGACGATTTCGGCTTCGATTGCCTGTTTGATTCCGTTGATATCCATGGAATCCATGATAGCACGCAAAATCCGTGCGGTAAAGCGAATTCGCGTGCGGTTCAGATTCTGGCGGCGCGGTTGCGCAAAAGAAGGTCCGCCGTAACAAGCGCTGCCATCGCTTCCACCACCGGCACGATACGGGGGCAAAGGCATACGTCGTGGCGGCCGGCCGTGGAAATTTCCGTTTCCTCGCCGCGCAGGTTTACGGTTTTTTGCACGGTCCGGATGGACGGCACCGGTTTGACGGCCGCCCGGAAGCGGATTTCTGCGCCGGTGGAAATACCGCCGAGCGTTCCGCCCGCGTGGTTTTCCCCGAAAGAGAATGTGCTGCCGGAAACGCGGATGGGATCGTTGCATTCCGCGCCGGTCATGCGCGCGCAGGCAAATCCCGCGCCGAATTCAATCCCTTTTACCGCGCCGATGGAAAGTACTGCCTGTCCCAGCAGCGCTTCAAATTTATCAAACACCGGTTCCCCCAATCCGGCCGGTACGCCGGAAATCCGCGCACCGATAATGCCTCCGGCAGAATTGCCTTCCGCCCGCAGCGCTTCAATGGCTTTTTGCATTTCCGCGGCAGCCGCCTGGTCAGGCGCGCGCATCGGGTTGGCTTCGATTTCTTCCGGATTCCAGCGGGTGCAGGCAATGCCGGCCGCTTCCTGTGTCCATGCCTGTACGAGAATGTTTTCCTGCGCCAAAAAAGCCCTGGCCACCGCTCCGGCTGCCACCCGGCCTGCTGTTTCCCGGCCGGAAGCCCGTCCTCCGCCGCGGAAATCCCGCAGCCCGTATTTTTGCCGGTATGTAAAATC
>JADIMS010000138.1 GCA_017694555.1 Candidatus Avitreponema avistercoris | reverse complement strand
GCGGATATTGCTGTAGGCAAACGACGTATAGCTCAGGCCGTGCCCGAACGGGAAAAGCGGGGGAATTTTCCGCGCGTCGTACCAGCGGTAGCCGGTGAAAATGCCTTCCCGGTAAAAAACCTGTTTGCCGTCGCCGGGGAAATTCAGGTAACTCGGCGTATCCTCCAGCCGTTTCGGGAAAGTTTCCGCCAGCTTTCCGCATGGATTCGCTTCCCCGAACAGCAGCCTTACCGCCGCAGTTCCCACCGCCTGCCCGCCGAGATACAGTTCCAGCACAGCCGCAACGGAATCCAGCCACGGCATTTCCACCGGCGAACCGTTGTGCAGCACGACTACGGTATTTTCCTGCAAGGCGGCAATCCGGCTGATGAGGCGGTTCTGGTTTTCCGGCAGCGAGAGGTGGCTGCGGTCGTAGCTTTCGCATTCCATGAAATCCGGCAGTCCGGCAAAGATGACGGCAATGTCCGCATCCTTCGCCAGATTACAGGCTTCTTCCGCCAGCCGTTCTTCTTCTTCCGGGGAAACGCCGTTTTCTGCCGGGAAGCCGGGCGCATACGCATAGGTGAATCCGGCCCCGCTTTTGGTTTTCCGGAATTCTTCCAGCGCATCCAGCGCCGGCGTGACAGTGCAGGCGTTGATGTGCGAACTTCCGCCGCCCTGGAAGCGCGGTTTGGCGGCAAATGCCCCGATGACGGCAATTTTCCCGGCAGCTGCGGAAAGCGGCAGGACGCCTCCGTTTTTCAGCAAAACGGCGGATTCTTCTTCGATTTGTGCTGCGAGGGCATGATGCGCGGCCTTGTCGAAATTCCCCGGCCGGCGTCCTTCTGTAAACCGGAAAACTTTCCGCAGGATCCGCTCCACCGCCTGATCCAGGATTTCTTCCGCCAGCGCGCCGCTGCGTACCGCCTCCACGATTTCCTGATCCGTTACGCCGCCGCTGGAAGGCATTTCCAGATCCAGTCCGGCTTTCAGGCCTTCCACGCGGTTGTTGACGGCGCCCCAGTCGGAAACCACATAGCCGTCAAAGCCCCATTCGCCGCGCAGGATACCGGTCAGCAGTCTGTGGTTTTCGGAAGCGAATACGCCGTTGATTTTATTGTAGGAACACATCACGGTGTCCGGTTTTCCTTTTTTTACGGCGGTTTCAAAAGGCGGCAGGTAGATTTCCCGCAGCGTGCGTTCGTCTACTTCGGAAGAGCAGGTCATGCGCCGGTATTCCTGATTGTTGGCGGCAAAATGCTTGACCGAGGTTCCGGCGTTTTCCGACTGGACGCCCTGAATCAGCGCCGCGCCCAATTCCCCGGCCAGATAGGGGTCTTCCGAAACGTATTCAAAATTCCGCCCGCAAAGCGGGGAACGCTTGATGTTGACGGCCGGACCGAGAATTACGGCGACGTCTTCTGCCTGGCATTCCTGTCCCAGCGTCTGCCCGAGGCTGCGGAGCAAACCGCGGTCAAATGAACAGGCCGTGGCGCAGGCTGCCGGAAAGCATACCGCCTTGATGCTTTCATTAACGCCCAGATGGTCGGCTTTTTCGTTCTGTTTGCGCAGACCGTGCGGGCCGTCGCTTACCATGACGGAAGGAATGCCCAGCCGTTCCACGCTTTTTGTGTGCCAGAAATCCGCGCCGGAACAAAGTCCCGCTTTTTCTTCCAACGTCATCTTCCGGATCAACGAAGCGATGTCCTGCATAGTTTGTTTCTCCATTCAACAAAATATAAAAAACTATATCCCGCATACCTGCTTCTGTCAATCCTCGGCTGTCCAACTTGACAAAATCCCCGGAAAAAGACATTTTAAACCATGCCTTTTTCCATTTTTGAAACCGACATTTCACTGCCGGAGCCCGGTAAAACAGGCGGCTTTGGAATTTCTTTCTTCTTTTGTTTCTGCGGAAGATGACGCTTCATTGCAGGAATGCGCGCTGCGGATTGCGGACGCCTTTGGCGATTCGTCCGGTTTTTCGCCTTTGCTGGGTGAAAAGACGCCGGAGCGGGACGGGGCGGAGTCGCGGATGACCGAAAGCTTCCGCCGGAATATCGGACTGCTCGTGCAGAAAACCTGGGTGGAAAAATCGGATGAAGCGATGAAGGAGGAAGTCCTCGCACGCATTGACGCGCTTTGCCGGAATTTGGAAGCCGGGAAATACCGGCAGGCATTGCAGGATTCGCTGCCGGTACTGAAAGACGTTGTGTACCTGCTGTTCGGTTCTGTCGCCAAGGAAGAAGGCTTTTTGGAATATGCCGTGCGGGTGGATCCCGATTTCGGCTTTTTTTGGTTTTATATCACTAGCCTGGGCAATGCGGATGCTTGGAGCGGGGAAAAATGCCGCACGGCGGTTTTCCTCGGTCTGTATTTCCTGGCCAATTTCTGAGAGGCGCCCGCCATGAATCTGGAAGCTGTCTGCGCCTCCCTCCGTTCCGCCGCCGGTGCGCTGGCGGCAGAAAATGCGGAAAAGAAAAACGCCGCGCTGCTGTCTGCGGCTGCGGAGCTGGAAGCGGAAGCTGCGGAAATCCTGGAAGCAAACGCCGGCGATGTGCAGCGCGCGCGGGAATCCGGGATGCGGGAATCCCTGGTGGCGCGCCTTGCGCTCAGCGCTTCCGGGCTGAAAGAAATCGCCGCTTCGGTGCGGGCGCTGGCTGCGCAGACGGATCCCGTCGGCGAGGTAACCGGCGGCTGGACGCTGCCCAACGGTTTGGAAATCCGCCGTGTGCGGGTGCCGCTGGGCGTGGTGGCGGTTATTTACGAGTCGCGTCCCAATGTGACGGCGGACGTGTTCGCGCTGGCTTATAAAAGCGCAAATGCAGTGCTGCTGCGCGGCAGTTCGTCTGCGCTGGCTTCCAACCGTGCTATTGTGGCTGCACTGAAACGCGGGCTGCAAAAAGCCGGCGGGCATCCGGATGCAGTGGAGCTTTCGGAACCGGAAGCCGGATCGCACGCGGATGTGGACTGGATTCTTGGCGCAACCGGTAAAATTGACGCGGCCCTTCCGCGCGGCGGCGCACAGTTGATCCGCCGTGTTGTGGAATCCGCCCGTATCCCGGTGATTGAGACCGGCGCCGGGGTATGCCATATATATGCGGATGCTTCTGCCGACCTGCAAAAAGCTGTTCCGGTTATTGAAAATGCCAAAATCCAAAAACCCGGCGCCTGTAACGCGCTGGAATGCCTGCTGGTGCATGACGGCATTGCGGATAAATTGCTGCCTGCGCTTTTGCCGGCGTTTGCCCGGTATGCGGACAAAACCGGCCGTCCGGGCGGCGTGGAATTGCGGTGCTGCCCGCGTTCGCTGGCGGTTTTGCAGGCTTGTTGCGGGCAGGAAGGACTTCCCCCGAATGTCGTGCCTGCTTCTGCGGCGGACTGGGGCTGTGAGTTCCTCGATTATATTCTCGCGGTCAAAACCGTTTCTTCTGCGGAAGAGGCAATTTCCCACATCAACCGCTTTGGTACGCGGCATTCCGAATCCGTTCTTACCGGAAGCCGGGAAACAGCGCGCCGTTTTCAGCGGGAAGTGGACGCCGCCTGCGTTTACGTAAACGCTTCCACACGCTTCACCGACGGCGGCCAGTTCGGTATGGGGGCGGAGCTTGGCATCAGTACGCAGAAACTGCACGCCCGCGGCCCGATGGGCGTGGAAGCGCTGACATCCATCAAATATCTGATTGACGGGGACGGGCAAATACGGCCATGATCCAGAAACTGCTGAAACGTGCCAGAAAAATCGTTATCAAAATCGGTTCCAATACGCTGGCAAAAGAAGACGGAACCATCAATTACGCATTCATCTGCGATTTTGCTGCGCAGTGCGCCTTTTTGATTGAAAGCGGAAAACAGATTGTCCTGGTTTCATCCGGGGCGCAGGTTGCCGGGCTTTCCACGATTGACTGCTGGACGCGGAAAACCGACATCCATTACCGGCAGGCCTTGTGCGCGGTCGGCCAGGTTGAGCTGATGGATAACTGGCGCACGGCGTTTGCCAATTTCGGCCTGCACATCGGACAGCTGCTGCTGACCAAGGACGATTTCTCGGACGAGCACCGCACGCTCAATATGCGCAACACGCTGTTCACGCTGGTGGATGAAGGGGTTGTGCCGATTATTAACGAAAACGACTCGGTGTCGTTTGAAGAAATCAAAATCGGGGACAACGACAATCTGAGCGCACTGACGGCGGTTTTGTGGAATGCCGATTTGCTGATTTTGTTCAGCGACATTGACGGCGTGTACGATAAAAATCCCAAGCGGTTCCCGGATGCGCAGCGGATTCCCGTGGTGGAAAATCCGGCGGAATTGCGGCGCAATATTTCCGTGGAAGGAACGAGCGATTTCGGTACCGGCGGAATCGCCACCAAGATTGATGCGGCGGAAAAAGCCGGCGCTTACGGGATCGATATGATTTTGGCGGACGGAAGCGCGCCGCGCGCGCTGGCTTCGCTGGCGGACGGTTCCGGCCAGGGTACGGTATTTATAGGAGAAGAAACATGGCGGCGGACGCATTCGGGACAATAAGCTGTATCGGAACAGGCGCGATGGGCAGCGCTTTGATGCGGGCGGTCGTCCGCCGTGCCGGCGCGGAAAATGTACTGGTTTCTGATGCGGAAGAAGAAAAAGCCCGCGCGTTTGCGGCGTCCTGCGGCTGTACGGCAGTTTCCAACCGGGAAGCGGCGGAACGCGCCGGTTTTCTTTTTTTGGCTGTAAAACCCGCTGTGCTTCCCGCGCTGCTGGCAGAAATTTCCGGCTGGCTGCAGCCGTCCTGTACGGTGGTTTCCATGGCGGCCGGCGTCCCCACCGCGTCAGTCCGGGCTGCCCTGCGCGGCAATCCGGTTGTGCGCATTATGCCCAACGTAGCGGCGTCCTGCGGCTGCGGCATGACGGCGGTTTCCGCCGGGGCAGACGTTCCGCAGGAGAAAACCGGCGCGGTATGTGATTTGCTTTCGGCTTCCGGGCGTACTGAAATCGTGCCGGAAAGTCTGATGGATGCCGTGACCGGCGTTTCCGGTTCCGGCCCGGCATTTGGTTTCGTATTTATTGACGCGATGGCGGATGCAGCCGTGCGCTTGGGTATGCCCCGGGCGCAGGCGCTGGTTTTTGCCGCGCAGACGCTGAAAGGCGCTGCGGAGCTGGTGCTTGCCGGCGGGCATCCCGCCGTGCTGAAAGACGCGGTCTGTTCGCCTGCCGGTACGACCATCGAAGGAATTGCCGCGCTGGAAGACAGTGCGTTCCGCGCCGCCGTGATCCGCGCCGTAACCGCTGCGGGGGAAAAATCGGCTTCAGCGGGTAAGTCCGTTTCCGCAGGGAAGGTTCCTTCCGCAGAAAATTCCCCTTCCGCCTGAATATCCGGAATTCCCGGCGCGCCGGGAAAGCCCAGAACCGGGAAAGCTCAGAACCGGGAAAGCTCAGAACCGCCTCCATACCGAGCGGAATCCGCCGCAAAGCGTAAAACCGCATTTTCCGTATACCCGGATGGCGGCAGGGTTATCCGGCCGGACAAACAGAACGGAACCCTTGTTCCGGTTTTCTGCCCGGCGCACCAGCTCTGTAACCAAAAAACAGGCAATGCCCCGGTTGCGGGCGTCCGGGCGGGTAAATACGCCGCCGATTTGCTGCCAGTGCAATCCCTGCGCGTTTGTGCCTGCTTTGCCGAGAATTTCCCCGCTTTCCGGACCGGTACAGGCAACAACAGTTTGTCTGCGCAATGTACGCCGCAGGCGCATCCGGGTTTTTGCACGGTCCGGACGGCCTTTCCCGCGCAGCACTTCTTCGCTTTCGTAGGCTTCCTGCACCGGAAGCAGGCGTTCCGTATCCTGTTCGCCGCAAAGGACGGCGGTCATTCCGCTGTTTTTGCCTGCGGAAGCCGCATCCTGCGCCGTTCCGGTTTTTCCGCCCGGCTGCCGCCGCATCAAAAGGTATCGGGCGTGATGGAAACGCAAATGCCGGAAAATCCCCGCACAGGCGGTTTCCAGAAACCGGTTGGCTTTTTCTTCCCCGAGGATGGCGCGCACATTCTGTTTCCGCAAAAACGGCCGCAGAATCCGCTTCCAGGATTTGTCCCGGCAAATTTCTTCCGGCAGGCAATGCAAAAGCGTTCCTTCCGGTGAAAGAAGCAGAATTCCGTCCAGCCGGAACCCGGCAGGTTCTTTTTTTTCCGGTTTTTGCCTCTGTTTCTGTCCGGCAAGCAGAAAAACCTGCGCACGCCGTTTGCCCCCGCTTTTTTTTCCGGCGGCATCCAGAAACGCTTCGGAGAATGAAACGCAGGACCATTCCCGCGGCAGAAGAAAATCCAGGCACAGGCGCATATGTTCCTGTGCCATCGGGAGAATGCGCCGCTGCATCTTTACCGCCCGTTTCCGCCGGCAAAATGCATATTATGCAGGGGAAGTCCGCCGTCCGGGACAAAATCGCCGGCCAATGCCGCAAACGCTGCGGTGAATGAAAACGGGGAAGCGCTGTACATCGCGATGGCTGCGTCCGGCGTCGGGCTTTCGGAAAGCAAAACCGGACTTTGGATGGCGACGGCAATTACCGTTGCGTGTGCGGGGATGTAATGCCGGAGCGTGTTGAGGATTTCCAGATTCGCTTCGCTGGAAACGCCGAAAATGACGGTATCGTAGCGCGTGAAATCCAGCTGGAAAATGCCGGCATTCATCCGCGCCGTTTCCGCCTGCGGGAAGCGCGCCGTCCCGGCGTCACGGAATTCCTGGTATGCAGCCGTGATGAGCATATTTTCCCCGCCGCCTTGCACCGGCAGATGCTCCCCGCCGTACAAAACCGTTACCGCACCGGCCGCCTGCGAAAGGAAAAAATCCCCGCTTCCCGGCGCCGGTACGCGTTCCGGAATGGCGGCTGTGTCTGCCTGCAGCGGAACGGAATTCCCGCTTTTAAAGTACCGGAGCTTCGCTTCAATGACGCGCCGTGCAGCGGATTTTACGGCTTCCCGGAAGTCCGGACGACGCTCCATATTGCGCAGGTTCCGCGTCCAGAATGCGTCGTGAAAGCCCGGCGTGGTGGAAGATTCCACAATGTCGTTTCCGGCCAGGATAGCCATCTCCACCGCGCGGGAAACGCTGCCCGCGTATTGCGTTGCGCCGTTCATCATGATGTCGTCGGTGATGATGAGACCCTGATACCCCAGTTCCTGGCGCAGCAATGTCCGCAAAAGGTAAGAAGAAAACGTTGCCGGTTCGCCGGAACCTGTAATGCGCGGAAAACTGATGTGTGCGCTCATGATGGCGGGAATCCCGGCGTCAATTAACGCCCGGAACGGAACCAGTTCGCGGTTGTGCAGCGTTTCCGGACTGATGCCGATAACCGGCAGATGCCCGTGGCTGTCCAGACTTGTGCCGCCGTGACCGGGAAAATGTTTCGCTGTGGGGAGGACGCCGGCATCCCGCGTTCCTTTGGCAAACGCCGCGCCCAGAATTCCGGCAGCCTGCGGATCTTCACCGAAAGAGCGCGTGGCGATAACGGTTGACTGATGGTTCGTGTACAAGTCTACCGTGGGCGCAAAATTCAGGTTGATGCCCAGCGCCGCCAGTTCCGCAGCGATGTAATAGCCGGAATAGTAAGCGTCGGCAGGAACTGCGGAAGCGCCGATGGCCAGGTTTCCCGGCGTTTCCGACGTCCGGCCCTTTACGTGGCGGATGAGGCCGCCTTCCTGGTCTGTGGCTACAAACAGCGGAATTCCGAAGCGCCCGCGTCCGGCCAGTCCCTGCAAAAGATTGACGGCGGAAGCGACTTTTTCCGTGTCAAAAGTATCCCAGCCGAAAATCTTGATGTTGCCGAGGGAACGTTCTTCCACCCAGGCGATGACTTCGCGCGACGGTTCCCCGCCCGCCCATCCGAACATGAAAATCTGCGCCAAAAGTTCGCTGTCCGTCATCGCGTCTGTGATTTGTCCGGCCAGCACGGTATGCGGGACGTCATCCCAGAATGAAGGAAGCTGTTCCTGCGCCGGCAATGCGGCGGCGAGGGTAAAGAACAGGCAGGGGAAAAAGCGCGCGCGCAAGGTCAGTTTCCCGGCGCTTTCCGGGCGGCGAGGTATTCCGCAGCGCTGTGCGCGGCAACGGCTCCGTCAGCTGCCGCCGTGATGATTTGCCGGAACGGTTTGGCGCGGATGTCCCCGGCGGCGAAAATTCCCGGAACGGAAGTCGCCATGTTTTCGTCGGTGACAATGTAGCCGTTCCCGTCTGTGCGGATGGTGGCTGCCAGTTCGGTACGGGGCGTCATGCCGACAAAAATAAACACGGCGTCGCAGGGCAGCTGCGAGGTTTCCCCGTCCGCCACATTGCGCAGCGCAACGGAAGAGACAGTGCCTTCCGGGCCGCCCTGAATTTCCGTCACCACGGTGTTGAATATTACCCGGATATTCGGGTTGGAAAGCACTTTGTCCGCCACCGCTTTCTGCGCGCGGAAAGACGGCTTGCGGTGGATCATTGTCACTTTGCCGGTCAGCCGGGAAAGGAAATTCGCTTCATCGCAGGCTGCATCGCCGCCGCCGACCACAACAATCCGCTTGTTCCGGAAAAACGGCCCGTCGCATGTGGCGCAGTATGAAACGCCTCGCCCGAAGTATTCCGCTTCGCCGGGAACGCCCAGTTTGCGGTGTTCCGCGCCTGTAGCCAGGATGATGCAGGAAGTACGGATTTTTTGCGTGTGCGCGCCGGCGCTTCCCGTTTCGACGGTCACTTCGTAGCCGTCTTCCGCGCCGCCGGTTTTTTCGATCCCGCAAACCCTTGCGCGCAGGAATTCCGCGCCGAAGGATTTGGCCTGGTTTTTCATGGCCACGGCAAAGTCAAATCCGTTTACCGGCTCCGGAATCCCCGGATAATTTTCCAGCCGGTCAATATATACTGCCTGACCGCCTTCGCTTTTTTCTTCCAGCACAAGCGTCCGCAGGTTGGCGCGCGCGGCATACTGCGCGGCGCTCATACCCGCTGCGCCTGCCCCGATGATGAGAATGTCATAGCTGTCTGTATTTTCTGTATTGTTGTTTTCCATGCTGTTCCTCCGTTTTGCGGGAAGCTTTCCTAGTCCATCCAGTACAACCGGTCGGGCGCGCGTTCGTTCAGATAGATATTATCATACCGCCCGGAATTTTCCACGCGCACATCGCCCGGAAAATAGGCGTTATGCAGGAACCACACCACATCCAGCAGCGTTTCCAGCTTGTCGGACGGCGCATACCGGTAATACAAGTCTGCCCCGGAAACCGCCGCTTTTTTTACCGGATTGTTCGTGGCGTCCGGATCAACGGCTTCGCGCAGCTGGCTGCGCAATCCGCCGTACCAGGCGTGCGTTACAGCCAGCAGGTTGAGCCTTTTTTCTTCATCCATTCTGTAAAGCTCGAACACGCCGGCCACTGCGGGAACCCTGAGCGTGATTTCGTACTTGTCTGCCTTTGTCAGCGGCGACCAGGTGAGCGTGTAATAAATATCCCTGCCTTTGACCCGGGACGTGATTCCGGCGGTTAAATCGGTCATACCGGCAGTGTATCCGATTTTTGCTTTTGCGTCGACTGTGCAAAAAAAAACCGGCGCCATCGAGCCGCCGATCAACCGTCATTCGCCCTCAGCTGCCTGCGCCCGGGCGCTTACCCAAATCGCGCGGGCGTCCTCCGTTTGCGCGAATACTTTGCCGCCAGCCGATTTCGCCAGCCAGTTTGTACAAAAAACGCGGCATAGCGATTTGGGTGAAGACCGTTCCGGCCGCTTCGCCGCGGATGATCTTTTGCGCGAGCATGTCGATCGCCGCGTCAACCGGCGCCATCGGGCCGCGTCCGTTTTTCGCGCCGGCAAGCACCGCTAAGCTTGGCCCGCCTCCGACTCCGATTCCGCCGCTCCAAATCCAGCCGTTCCGGGCGCAGCAGTTGCTGAGAATTTCCAGCGCGAGTTCATTCTGCTTCCCTTCGTAAAAGCCGCTGTTTACAATAGCGTATACACGGGGATGCTGCGGCAGATCCAACGCGGTGTTTGAAAGGCGGACAAGAAAATCCAGAAAATGACCGGGCAGACCGTCCACATAAAGCGGAAAGGCAAAAACCCAGCGCTCCGATTCGCGCAGGCATCCGGCCGCGCTGTCAAACGATGCTTTCGCGTAAAACGCTCCTTCGTTCCATTCGAGGCGGCTGTCTGTTTTAAGGCGGGCTTTGAGTTTTTCAAGTAAAAAGCCGCTTGCGCTTTTGCCGCGTTTAGGGCTCGCATTAAAAAGCGTTGTCTTCATAAGCTGACTCCTTCCGTGTCTTTCGCTGAAGCGCAGAAATGTACGGCGGCAAGCGACGCGCTGTAATTAACCGCGTTCGCCCGCATGAGCTTTTCCGCTGTTTCCCGTTCGCGTTCTGTGACGCTGCCATAAAAAACCGCTGTGAGCGAACGCGTTCCTTTGTATCGAAGTTTGTGGTGCATTTCGCCGCGGCGTATTTTAAAATCAGGAAGAAAAAAAGAGAGTATGCGATCCTGCGCGGTTTTCACGAACGGCGAGACGCTTCCCCAGCAGCACGCGCTGATTAGAATCAGTTCTTCGCTTTTGCCGAGTGTTTCGCCGAGCGTTTCCCAGCCGTCGTGAATCACGCAGCGTCCAGGCGTTTGAACCCAGCAGCCGAAACATCCTATACAGGGCGCAATCGCGCCGGGGCGGATGATTTTGTGTTCGCCCGTTATCGAAAAGTTGGATTCCGCTAAATCCGTAATGACTAGTTTCATGGCCGACCGCCTCTGTTTTTGATTATACCGGCGCGTTCATCCGCTGGTCAAGAATGGATGCCAAGACGCTGCCGCGCGTTTTCAGCGCTTGCCGTGGCTTTTCATTTCGAGCATCAAAGCCATCACCGATTTTTGGTCGTTTTCGCAAAGCGCGTCAAATAGAGCCGAGAATTTCCGGCTTTTTGGAGTTGCGGCGGACGCGCCGTCCGCTTCGCCCGCCAGCTCCTCGACAGAAATGCCAAGCGCGTGCGCGGACGTCAACGCGGAAGATCCGGACGGCGGGACAGCGCTGATGATTGCCGCATACGATGGTCACGCGGACGTTGTCCGTCTGCTGTTGGACGCTGGCGCGGATGTCAACGCGGAAGATCAAAACGGCAGCACAGCGCTGATGCTTGCTGCTGAAGAAGGTCATGAAGACATCGTCCGAATCCTGACCGAGGCGGGCGCGCAAAAATAGACCGCGAATCCGGAAAACGGAAAGACGGGCGGCGGAAAATCTGCGGCAGGCAGGCTGAATATCAGGTTTGTGTCATGGCGTAATCTTTTCCGTTGCGGAATTCCAATTTTATCTTGCCAAGATGCGTTAAGATTAAGTGGAATGAACTGCATTTCCCGGCCTCCTCTTGAATAAAAAAACGGAATCTGCTAAAGTAGCGGAAATGGCGCCATACCCAAGTGGTAAGGGGCAGGTCTGCAAAACCTTTATCGTCAGTTCGATTCTGACTGGCGCCTGTCTGTAGAGTATCCGGGGGTACCGGATACTCTTTTTTTTGAAACCATTTACAGCAAGGCTGAAGGACGGTGACCATGGACGTTCGGGTTCGTTACGCCCCTTCCCCGACGGGAAGGCAGCATATCGGCGGGGTCAGGACCGCGCTTTTCAATTATTTATTTGCCCGGTCGCAGGGCGGGAAATTCATCCTCCGCCTGGAGGACACAGACCGCACGCGTTATGACGAACGCTATGTGAAAAATCTTTTTGATACGATGGAATGGCTTGGCATCGGCTGGGATGAAGGCGGATCCAAAGGCGGGGAATTCGGGCCGTATGTACAGTCCGAGCGTTTCGCGCTGTATAAAGAATACGCGCAAAAGCTCGTGGAAAGCGGAAACGCCTATTATTGCTTTTGCGACGCGGAACGGCTGGAGCGCATCCGCAAAGTGCAGACCATGAACAAAATGGCGCCCGGCTACGACCGCCACTGCCGCCATCTGACCAAAGAAGAGACGGAAGAAGCGCTGGCGCAGGGGAAACCGTACGTTATCCGGCTGAAGGTGCCGATGGAAGGTTCCACCCGCTTCCGGGATTTGCTGCTGGGCGACATCGAATGGAAGAACGAAGACGTCAATCCGGATCCGGTGCTGCTGAAAAGCGACGGTTTCCCCACGTATCACCTGGCGAATGTGGTGGACGACCACTTTATGCAGATTTCACACGTGATGCGTGCCCAGGAGTGGATTCCGTCCACACCGCTGCATATCCTGCTGTACCAGGCTTTCGGCTGGGAACCGCCGCAATATTGCCATTTACCGATGGTAAACGGGGCCGACGGCCAGAAACTTTCCAAGCGGCACGGCGCCACCAGTGTGGACGAATTCCGCGCACGGGGTTATGTGCCGCAGGCTGTGGTCAATTATGTGGGTATGCTGGGCTGTTCGTATGAAGACGGCCGGGATTTGTATTCGCTGGCGGATATGGAATCCCTGTTCCGGATTGAGCATCTGAATAAATCCGGCGCCGTATTTGATTACAAGAAATTGGAATGGTTCAACGGGCAGTATATCCGCCAGATGGATGACGCCGCCCTGCTGCAAGCCGTACTGCCGTTTCTGACGGGAACCGGTGACGGCGCGCTGGAAATTGCCGCTTCTGAAGAGCATCCTTTGCCCAAAACCGGCCCGGCCGTTTCCGGTATCGCGCAGGCGGAAGACGGGGCGCTGGTTCCGGCTCCGGCGGAAACGCTTGCTTCGGGCGCATTCGGTTTTGCGCCGGCCGCGCCTGCCGGAAACTTTACGGACAGCCAGATCCGGGAAATGCTGCTCGGCCTGATGCCGCTGATCCGGGAGCGCCTGCATTATTTGACCGATGCGGCGGAAATGGTACGCTTTTTGTTTGTGGAACCGGCAGTGCCGCCGCTGGATGCTTTTCTTTCCAAGCGGCTGGACGCGGACGGCGTCCGCGCTGTTCTGGCCCGTGCGCCGGAGTTTGTGCAGCAAATCGGTACGCTTCCGGATGAGGAAAGCGAGGAAGCGGCGCGCCGTATTGCCGGGGAACTCGGCGTAAAGCTGGGCGACTTTATGATGCCGGTGCGGCTGGCGGTTACCGGATCGCGGGTGTCCCCGCCGCTTATCGGATCAATCCGGGCGCTGGGAATTGAAAAAGCGCTTGCAAGAATCAAAAAAACTGCGGATTCGCTCCGGCAGGAATGATAAAACAGAAAACAGAAAGGAATGGAAAAGACGATGGATCAGCACAGTGTAACAATGGAAAAAATTGTGAGTCTCTGCAAACGGCGGGGATTTGTGTTTCAGTCTTCGGAAATATACGGCGGGCAGGCCGGCGCGTGGGATTACGGGCCGCTGGGTGTGGAACTGAAAAAAAACATCCAGAATGCCTGGTGGAAGGAAATGACGCAGATGCACGACAACATCGTCGGACTGGATGCGGCAATCCTGATGCATCCGCGCGTATGGGAAGCTTCCGGCCATGTGGCCAACTTTTCCGACCCGCTGGTGGACTGCAAGCAGTGCAAAATGCGTTACCGCGCCGACAACATGGATCAGGAAGCGCTGGCTGCCAGAAAATGCCCGGCTTGCGGCGGGGAACTGACGGAACCGCGCGCGTTCAATCTGATGTTCAAAACCCATATCGGTCCGGCAGAAGATACGGCCAGCGTGGTCTATCTGCGTCCGGAAACCGCGCAGGGAATTTACGTCAACTATAAGAATATCGTGCAGTCCAACCGCATGAAAATCCCCTTCGGGATCGCGCAGGTCGGAAAGGCGTTCCGCAACGAAATCGTGACGAAGAACTTCATTTTCCGTACCTGCGAATTCGAACAGATGGAAATGCAGTTTTTCGTCAAACCCGGCGAAGACGAAAAATGGTTTGAATACTGGCGCGGCCAGCGTTGGGAGTTCTACAAGAAATACGGCGTGCGGATGGAAAAAATGCGCTGGTATCACCACGAAAAACTGGCGCATTATGCAAAAGACGCCTACGATATTGAATACGAATTCCCGATGGGATTCAGCGAACTGGAAGGTATCCACAACCGGACGGATTACGACCTTTCCCGCCACACGGAATATTCCGGGAAAGATATGCAGTACATCGACCAGGACAACGGCGCGGAAAAATATACGCCTTACATTATCGAAACATCCGCCGGCCTGACGCGCAATGTGCTGATGTTCCTCTGCGACGCTTATGAAGAGCAGAATCTTGCCGCGCCGGGAGAGCCGGACGATTACCGTACCGTGCTGCATTTCCACCCGGCTATCGCGCCGGTAACGGTTGCCGTTTTGCCGCTGATGAAAAAAGACGGTTTGGCTGAGCTTGCCCGCGATATCCAGAATGAATTAAAAGAAGACTTTGTCACCGACTACGATCAGTCCGGCGCGATCGGCAAACGCTACCGCCGCCAGGATGAAACCGGTACGCCGTTCTGCGTTACGGTGGACTACGATTCCAAAGAAGACGGGACGGTCACGCTCCGTTTCCGCGATTCGATGGAACAGGTCCGCGTGCACCGTTCCGGACTTGCCGCGCGCATCCGGGAAGCTGTCAAGGCTTATCAGCGGAGCTGACGTGCAGGATCCGGGCCGTCTTCAGACCATCAATGTTTCCCGCGTACTGCGGACGCTGCGGCTTTCCCCGCGGACAAGCCGTATCCGGATTTCGGAAGAGCTGGGGCTGGACCGGTCTACCGTGACAAAAATCGTCCGGAATCTGATGGAGAAGGACATTATCCGGACGGCAGGAAAAAAGTCCCTGCAATCCGGCGCGGGGCGGAAACAAATTGAGCTGGTCGTTAACGGGGAATTCGGCGCGGTTTTGGGGCTGGAGATCCAGCGCGACCGCTGGTGCGGTGTGGTTTCGTTTTTGGACGGCCGCATCCTCCGTTCGTTTTCCGGTAAATTCCCCGCGCCGCTCAGCCGGGATACGCTGGCGTCCGCGGTTGCTTCCGTTTTGGCGGAAACCGGGCAGGCGGCGCGGCAGGACGGTCT
>JADIMS010000137.1 GCA_017694555.1 Candidatus Avitreponema avistercoris | reverse complement strand
GCCGGTGCAGGCTGCTGCGTGTTTCCTGCCGTGGCTTCTTCTGAAACCGTTATACGCACTGGGTAATCTGCTGGTGTACCGGAAAATCCGGGCAAAGCTGGGCAATGCCTTTGTAGGCGGCGTTTCCGGCGGCGGCGCGCTTCCTCCTGCTGTGGACGCTTTCTTCTGGGCCATCAAGGTTTGTGTCGTGGAAGGCTACGGATTGACGGAAACCGCGCCGGTAGTGGCCGTCCGTCCCATTCCGAAGCCGGTGTTCGGGACAATCGGCAAACCGCTTTCCTGTTGTTCCGTCAAAATTGTGGACGAAAAAGGCCGGGAGCTTCCTCCCGGACAGCTGGGAACCGTGCTGGTCAAAGGCCGGAACGTGATGCGCGGATACTACAAGCGCCCGGACTTGACGGCGGCTGTGCTGTCGCCGGACGGCTGGCTGGATACCGGCGATTTAGGCCTGAAAACCCTGCACGGCGAAATCATCCTGCGCGGACGGAAAAAGGATACGATTGTCCTCCGGGGCGGCGAAAATGTGGAGCCGCTTCCCATCGAGATGAAAATCAACGAGTCCCGGTTTATCGAAAGTTCCATGGTCATCGGGCAGGATCAAAAATGCCTTTCCGCGCTGGTTGTTCCCGTCAGGGACGAAGTGCTTGCCTGGGCGGCGGAAAACGGCATTTCCGGGCCGTATGAGGAAGTGCTTGCCCACGGCGAAGTGCATAAAATGATTGAGAACGAAATTGCGGAAAACGTGAGCGCGAAAAACGGATTCCGGCCGTTTGAGCGGATCAACCGTATCGCATTGCTGGCCAAATCCTTCACGCCGGGCGTAGAGCTTTCTGCCAAACAGGAAATCATGCGCTTCAAGGTGCTGGAATTGTACGCCAAAGAAGTGCGGGAATTGTTCCGCTGAGCGGTTGCCGCGCGGGGAGGAAACCGGAAATGGAAATGCTTTCGGAATTTGTCCGGGAACACCGGAACTGGTTTTCGCTTCCCCTTACGGTACTGGCGGTTTTTGCGGTTTTTCTGTTTTTGCGCGCCGTAATCCTGAAAGCGCTGGCCGGCAGGATGTCTCCGCCGGTCCGGCAGGCGGTGCGCAAAGGTTTTTTTTACGCTGCCGTGGTTGTCTCTGCTGTGACAATACTGGGGCGGCTGGGCGTCAATCTTTCCGCATTGCTGGGCGCCGCCGGAATTGTGGGCGTGGCGGTCGGCTTTGCATCGCAGACTTCCGTTTCCAATATTATTTCCGGCTTTTTCCTTCTGGCCGGACGCAGCCTGAAACCCGGGGATACGGTCCGCGTCAATTCCGTGGAAGGAACGGTGGAGTCGATGGATTTTCTTTCGGTGCATTTGAAATCCGCTTCCGGTGATTTTATCCGCGTCTCCAATGAAAGTATCCTCAAATCGAATTTCATCAACCTGTCCCGCTTCCCGGAGCGCCGTGTGTCGGTGCGGGTTTCGCTTTCTGCCGCCGCTTTGGCGGCATGGGCGTCCGCGCCTGCGGAGCCGCCGGAAAACCCGGAATCCCCGGAAGCGGAAAAACCTGCGCCCGGCGGAATTTTACCGGCATTTTGGTTTGCCAAAACCAGGGATACGGTACTGTATGCCGCCCGGAGCTGCGGAGGGGTTTTGCCGTCTCCTGCGCCGGAATTTTCCGTGCGGGAATTCCATGGCGGCGGCGCCGGAACGGTTGAAGCTGTGCTTTCGGTTTGGTGTAAAAACACCGACGCAGGACAGGTACGGGAAAGCCTGCTTCTTGCTTTGCCCGGCGTCTTTGCCGGAAGCGGGGAGCCGCTGCAAAATCCGCTGCTGCTGGCTGCCGCCGCGCCGGAAGGGTAGTGTTTTTTTCCGCTAAGTGATAAAATAAAGCCATGTGTGCCGGAAATGCAGGCGCAACGCCGGAAGAAGGGCGTTTCACCGCCTTGGAAATGAAATTTGCATATCTGGAAAATTTTGTGCGGGAATTGCAGTCCGTGGTGACGGAACATTCCGCCCGGATTGATGCGCTGAAACTGGAAAACGCCGCGCTCCGCGAAAAACTGCTGGAACTTGCCGAAGCGGGGGACAGCGGGATTTTGAATGCGCGGCCGCCGCATTATTAATGTCCTCTGCACGGGATTTGCTCCTGTGCGCCGGGAAACGGGGGTGCTATGTCTGCTGTTGTGCTGCTTGTAGAAGACGAAGAATCGCTGTGCGGCGTGGAAGCCCGCGCACTGGAGAAGCGGGGGTACCGCGTGCTTTGCGCGCCGTCGGCGGAAGAAGCCCGGACGCTGCTGGAAAACAATCCGGTGGATCTGGTGGTGGCGGATATTGTGCTTCCCGGACAGGGCGGGCTCGATTTTATGCTGGAGCGGAAGTCGCACGAAAACGGCGGGCCGCGGTTTTTATTTACTTCCGGAAAAATCAACGTGGCCCATGCCAGTTTCCGTATGATTGCGGAACAATTCGGGGACGTCCGCGCCCTGCAAAAGCCGTTTACGGTGGAAGAATTCCTGGCTGCGGTTGACGGCGCGCTGTCCGGCCCGCCGCAGGCATAGCCTTTCCCGCCTGCTTCTGCCGGAAAGGCGTCCGGCGCGGACGCCGGGCAACCTTCCGCCGCGCGTTATTCCGCGTGGTTCCGGCTCTTTTGAATCGCCTCTTTTTTCTTCCGCAGCCGGAACGCTTCCAGACATTCCCTGGCCAGAATAACCACCGATACGCCGCGGTATTCCGCTTCTTCTGCCAAAATGCGGGCGTTGGCCTCGATATTGGCCGGATTGCTGGCCAGCACATGCAGGTGTTCCGGTTCCACGCCCAGTCCCTGCACCACGGCGGCAAATTTGCTGGACGGCAGGATCGTCGGCTGGCATCCGGTCATCCCGACAATGGAGTTATCCAGGATAACGAATGTCACCGGCGTTTTGGCGGCCACTGCGTCCACCAGTCCGGTAAGCCCGGAATGCAGGAATGTGGAGTCGCCGATTACACCGAACGTGTATTTGTAACCGGCAAGGGAAGCGCCGCGCGCCATACCCAAAGATGCGCCCATACACACGATGGATTCCACAGCTTTCAGCGGCGCCGTTGCGCCCAGCGAATAGCATCCGATGTCCG
>JADIMS010000136.1 GCA_017694555.1 Candidatus Avitreponema avistercoris | reverse complement strand
CCGGTCTTCCCGGCGTTCGCCGCCGCGGCGGTTCCCGCTTTTCCGGCCGCCCTCTGCGTCTTTTACGTCCACATGCATGTGCGGAACACGCCGGTTTTTCCGGGAAAGATCCAGCGCGGCCTTGGCAAAGTCGGCAGGCAGGGTAACCAGCGAAAAACCGTCCGTGAGGGCGATATCATCCACCAGCCGCTCCGGAATTTTCAGTAAATCATGGAAAAAGCGGGCAATTCCGCGTTTGGTCATCCCGTCCCGCCGTCCCAGACTGATATACAAACGGATATGGTTTTTGTCGCTTTTCGGCGGCTGCGCAGAACGGACGGACGAATAGCGCGACGGGGAAAGCACGTCCCCGAACTGGTACGCCAGCAGGGCGGGCACCAAATCTTCCGCGGGCCGGCCTTCGGAAATCTTTGCCGCGAATTCCAAGAAGCGCCGGTATTTTCCGCCATTGCTGCCGGACAAAACACCGCTGCGCTCTTCTGCCAGTGCGGGGACAGCCTTATCCAGATAAGCATTCAGCCGGTTTTCAATCTGCATACTTTTTGCCGCCAGCACTTCCTGCACAGAAGGGATTTTCATTTCCTTCAGTTCGCCCCGCGCGTGTTTTTCCAAAAACTTCAGGCGGCGCTGTTCCCCCGGCCGGAGAAACGTAATCGCGGTTCCCCGCGCGCCCGCCCGGCCTGTCCGCCCGATGCGGTGCGTGTACGTCGGGCCATCGTAAGGGACAGCGTAATTTATCACGTGCGTAAGTCCGCCAATATCAATTCCGCGGGCGGCAACGTCGGTGGCTACCAGCACGCGGGAATGCTTTTTGCGGAAACCGCTGAGGATTTTTTCCCGCTGGATCTGCGCCACGTCGCCGTGCAGGGCCGCCGCCCGGAAACCGCGTTCTTCCAGCTCCTTGGAAACTGCTTCCGCATCCGCCTTGGTCTGGCAAAACACGAGGCCGTAAAAATCCGGCGTGGTATCCATAATACGGACCAGCACTTCGGTTTTATCTTCTTCCCGCACAACACAGAAAAACTGCTCCGTCAGGACCGGATCTTCCTCCGACGTTTCTTCTTCCACAATTTCGTATTCCGACATGAAATCCGACGCAATAGACAGGATTTCAGCGGGCATGGTGGCAGAAAACATCAGGACCCGGGCTTCAGGATTGGCAGCGCCAAAAATCGTTTCAATATCTTCGATGAAGCCCATGTCCAGCATTTCGTCGGCTTCATCCAAAATGAAATATTCGATATGGGAAAGATCGAGCGAATGCCGGTTGAGGTGATCGAGGATACGCCCCGGCGTGCCCACGACAATTTCCGTTCCCGCTTTCAGCGCGCGCAGCTGCGCTACAATAGAAGAACCGCCGTACACAACCGCTGTGCGGGGAAATTCGTCTGTACGGAAAGAATCAATCTCTGCGGCAACCTGAATGGCCAGCTCCCGCGTGGGCACAAGAACCAGCGCACGGGGATGCCCGCTGCCGGCCCGCAGCTCCTGGACAAGCGGAAGCGCAAAAGCCGCTGTTTTTCCGGTTCCGGTACGGGCGCGGGCAATAACGTTCGCTTCCCCTTCCAAAAGCCGCGGAATAACCAGCACCTGGATCGGCGTGGGCGCCGTAAACCCTTTGGCTTCCACCGCTTTGAGTACCGTATCGTCGATACCCAATTCCGAAAATAAAGGCAGTCCGGATTCTTCCGCTCCGGTACCGGTTGTTTCTTCTGTTGTCAACGTTTCTGTACGCACCGTTGCAGTATAACGGATCCGGGGAAGAAACTCAACACGGAGCGCGGGAAGCGCGTGCGCCGGCAAAACGCCACACGCCGTCCGTCATCTGCATACCGTAATCCTGCGACAGCAAATCATGCAGGCCGGCGTGCAGGTCCAGCGAAAGCGTATGCAGCGGAGTTCCGGCAAAACCCGGCTCGGAGGCGAACCAGTCCGGCAAACTGGTCAGCAAATTCTCCAGTATCATTTTGGAAGCAATAAATCGCTTTTTTTTCTCCACGGCAAAAAACAGCGGTTTTTCCAGGAGGCCGATGATTTCCCACGTCAGCTGCTCCGCCTGGGCATACCGTCCCGCATCCTTGTCCTGATCGGTAATACGCAGCGGAAGCCGGTACGGCAGACTGTCCAGCATGGGCAGGAGGCGCTGCAGGTCAAACAAACCGATGGCGCAGTTGAACAACAGGCGGCCGCCTTCCTGCGAAAATTGCTCCATCTGCTCCGGAGACACTGCCGGGCCGATATCGGCGCAGGTAATCCGGCCTGTGCCGGTCACCACCAGCAATCCGCCTTTTACATCCATCGGCGTTTTAAACGAAGTTTCAAAAGCGGCATCCCGCCCGGACAACGCAAAAACCGCCAAAGAAACCGGATCCACCGTATAGCCCAGATTGTCGATATTGCCGAGCCACACATAGCGCACGCCCATACGGGCCAGCCGCCGGTACACCGGCGCAAGGATGGCAAAATTCTGCCCGTGCCCGCCGGGGAAAGCCAACCCGCGGTCTTTTTCCCCGTATGCCCGGTCAAAAATCCGCCGGGGCAAGCCGTCCGCCGAATGCGTCAGCGCAGCCATCATCGGCTGGACTTCGGTATACATTTCCAGCGGGGCGCACCGGAGCGGAACCGAAAGGGCAAGCAAATCCGGATCAGAACGGCAGGAATCCAGAAATGCCCGGATTTCACCGTCTGTTTTCACACTCGTCATCTGGAACGCAGGCAATATTCCTTCCGGCAGGGCGCCGAAAGCGGCCGCATAATCCGCCTTGCGTTCCAGCAGCATACGGAGTTTCAGAAAGAGGAAGGAGGCTCCCGGGGATCCGTCCGGATTGAAATACGCCGGCGTGATTCCCTTCGGCCGTCCTTTGCAATTATCCGAAACGGCGCCAAAATGCGCCCGGTAAAAGCGGAAAACTTCCGGACAAAGGCTGCGGTTCTTTTTTTCATCTGCATAACTGGAAGCGGAACCGCCATTCAGAATACCGAACGCCGCCTTGGGATAAAGCGCCGTACCGATGCGGGCCAACGCTCCGCGCGGAAAGCGGAGAATGTCCGGATTCCCGTCTTCCGGTACGGCAAGGGACTCCGGCTGAAACGGCAGATCCAGTTCCCGGAATTTTGCAGCGGCGGCGGCGCGCGGTATGGCGTAGGACTGCAGCGAAGCGCGGTCCACAATATCGGGATGCATGGCGGAAGGCACGCCGGCGATCTGCACCGGAGAAGTGCGCGCAAATTTCCCTGCATTCAAATCGCAGAGAAACTGCTGCATGGCGTTCATGTCCACGCCTTCGGATTTAAGCTGCCGGATGAGCCGCGCCGAAAGCTGTCCGTCCAATACCTTCCCCCTTCATGCCGGAATCTGCATAAATTTTAACCGATTTTCAAAAATAGTCAACTTAAAACAGGGGCAGGACGCAGGTTTCCCCGGAAGAAAGAAAGGGAAAGACAAACGGAGCAATCCGGAAGGCGGTACAGAAATGGAGATTGTCAGTTTTTCCCGCTTCGGCTACGGAGGGGAAATCGTCAAAGTAGAAACCGATTTGCGCCGGGGAATTCCGGCTACGGACATTGTCGGACTTCCCGACGGCGCGGTGCGGGAAGCCAAAGAACGGGTACGGGCGGCTATCCGCAATTCCTCCCTGGAATTTCCCAGGGAAAGGATTTTGATCAGCCTTAGCCCGGCAGACTTAAAAAAGGAAGGCAGTGCGTTTGATCTGGCCATCGCCCTTTCCGTACTGACTGCGCAGAACGAATTCCCCTGGGAGAATTTTCCTGAGCCGGTCCTGGTTCTGGGCGAGCTGGAATTATCCGGCGCGGTACGCAGGGTCCGCGGTACTTCTTCTGCCGTAGCCGGAGCAGCGGAGGCCGGCATCCGGGTATTTCTTTTGCCCGGAGAAAACCGGACGGAGGCAGGGGAAATTCCCGGCGCGCGGATTTTCCCGGTGTCCACGCTCGCCCAGGCGTACGGTGTATTGCAGGAACTCTGCCTGACGCAAACGCCGCAGCAGCCGCCGGAGGCGCCGGATTCCGGAAAACGTAAACCGGAAGAATACCGCGTATTGTGGCCGGAAATTCCCGCTGCGGAAGGTTCCCTGGATGATGTGGAAGGACAGGAAACGCTGGTGCGGGCGCTTACGGTAGCAGCGGCGGGCGGGCACCATACAATCGTGTACGGACCGCCGGGCTGCGGGAAAACCATGGCGGTTACCCGGTTCCGCTCCATCCTGCCCAAACCGGACGCCGCTACGGCGGCCACAATCCTCCGCATCCGCAGCATTGCCGGAATAAGCGCAGATAAAACGGAAGAAGAAAACGCCGCAATGTCTTTCCGTCCGGCGCCGGCGGAAGACGCGGAATTCCCGGACGCCCCGTTCCGTGCGCCGCATCCCAATTGCAGCCTCGAAGGTATGGCCGGAGGCGGAAAATTCTGCCAGCCGGGAGAAATTTCGCTGGCGCACGGCGGCGTCCTGTTTTTGGACGAAACCGCGCTCTTCAAAGCCAGCGTATTACAGGCTTTGCGGGCGCCGATGGAAGCAGGCCATATCACGCTGAGCCGTGCAGGACGGCGCACCACATTCCCCGCGCGTTTCCAGCTGCTTGCGGCCATGAATCCCTGTCCGTGCGGCAAATTCGGCGTACCCGGAAAAATTTGCACCTGTACGCCGGCCATGGTGGAAAAATATTGGCAGCAGCTGACCGAACCGGTTTTGGACCGGCTCGATCTCCGCGTGGAAGTACCCTTTCCGGCAAAACTTCCGGGAGCCGGCGGCACGGATCAAACCGGAGGAATAACCGGGCATACGGACAGACAGAACCGGCTCCGGACTCTCCGCAGTCAGATTGCCCGCGCACGGCTCATCCAATGGGAACGGAACCGGAAACCGGAACGCACCTACGCCGGCCCGGACTGGCTGAATGCCTGTCTGACCCCGGCGGAAATCCCGGAAGTCTGTATCCTGACAGCCGGGGCAGAAAGCCTGCTGCAGCAGGCGGCTGAAAAAAACCGGCTTTCCGGACGGAGCGTCCACAGTTTACGGAAAACGGCGCGCACGATTGCCGATTTGGACGCCTCGGACAAAATACACGGGCGGCATATGGAAGAAGCCCTGTTCTTCCGTACCTGGTCCCCTTCGGTACCGGACTTTCTCTAGCGCGCCGCCTTCCCGAGAAGCGGGGCAAGGCCCTCCGTGTAAAAGCGCCCGTCAATGGGACGTCCGCCCGCAGTTATGCCGAGTTTCCGTTCCGGACGGGCTTCACCGTGAAAGTCGCTGCCGGCTGTCACGCGCATACCGAGCGCATCCGCCAACCGTTCCAGACGGCGGCAGTCAGCCGGACGCGCACCGGGATGCCAGGCTTCCAACGCAGGAACACCGGCGTCCCGGATTTCTTCCAAAACAGCCGGCATTTTTCCCCAGGAAACATACAGCGAAAGCGGATGCGCGAGAACCGGGACGCCGCCGGCGTGCCGGACAGCGGACACCGCTTCCCGCAAATCCAGTCCTTCGCGCGCCGCATAACACGGCCGCCCGGCAGCAAGCCACCGGGAAAAAGCCTGCTGCACATTCTTTACCATCCCGCATTCCACCAGCCAGCGGGCAAAATGCGGACGCCCGACGCTTCCGCCGCCGGCCAGCTGCCGCACACGCGCCATATCCACCTGAATCCCCTGTTCCGCAAACAACCGGCAGATCCGTGCATTACGGGAAGCCCTTTCCGCGGACGCTTTCTCCAGCAAAGCCTCCAGCGCAGGATCCCCCGCGCGGATACCGTATCCCAACAAATGCAGTTCGCCCTTTGCCCGTTCCACAGCCAGTTCCACCCCGGGAATAAAGGCAAGCGAAAGCGCCGCGCTCGCCTCCTCCGCCGCCGCAAGCCCGTCTATACAGTCGTGATCGGTCAGCGCCCACAACGACAAACCGCCCTTGGCCGCCAAAGCAGCAAGCTCCTGCGGCGGAAAGGAACCGTCGGAAGCAGTGGAATGGGTATGCAGGTCAATCATATGCGCAGGGTAACAAAAAAAAGCCGGAAAAGCTACAGGACGCGCGCCTGCCCTTGTAGATTGCGCCTTTCCCCAGGGCATACAGAGGACATCGCACTGCCGGCGCATACGGGCGGCGGGTGCGTGCCTGTCATGGCAGGCAGACCGCACTTTGCGGAACCGCGCGGTTTCACGGGATTTTCATGGCCGGAGGACCTCCGCTGCGGAATTCCAATTTTATCTTGCCAAAATGCGTTAAGATTAAGTGGAATCAGCTGCAGCACGCACCCATGCCCTTGACCGCCTCCGCATTTTTTGATAGGATAGCGCCGTCAGTTCCGCAAAACGGAACCCTGCCAACTTAGCTCACCCGGCAGAGCGGCGCTCTCGTAAGGCGCAGGTACTCGGTTCAAGTCCGAGAGTTGGCTTACTCCTCCGGCTGTGCGGCAGGCGCATGCGACCGGTAAAACCGTGTATCTTCTGTTTTTCATTTAAAAATACACAAAAAGCCATATAATTAAGCTGTTATTTTGTGTTTTTTTAATTTATTAAGTTGTATTTTTTCCCGTTCCGGCTTATACTCAATCTATGAGCAAATCAGTCAGGCTTGTAGACATTGCGAAACGCCTGAATGTCAGTACAGTTACGGTCTCAAACGCTCTTTCCAACCAGCGCGGCGTCAGCGAGGAAATGCGGAAAAAAATCGTGCAGGTTGCCGAAGAAATGGGTTACCAGCTGCCAAGCGCCGGGAAAAACAAGAAAACGGAACGGACCTGGCTGGTCGGCGTTGCCATTTCCGAAAAATATCTGGATGAATATGTTTCGTTTTATTGGAGCATTTATAAGGAAATTTCAAAAATCGCCACGGAAAAAGGCTGGCTGACTTTTGTCGAAGTGCTGAAAAATGATTCGGAAAAAAACCTGGAACCGCTGCTGTTCATCAAAGAAAAAAAGACGGACGGCGTGATTGTTCTCGGGGAACTTTCCAAAGCATATCTGGATTTTCTCGGTGAAAACACCCCGGTACCGCTGGTCTATCTGGATTTCTATGAGCAAAAACAAAAAGCGGATTCCGTCATTTCCGACGGATTTTACGGCATGTATTTCCTTACCACCTATCTGATTCAGATGGGGCACCGGGAAATCGGTTTTGTCGGCTCAGTGCTGGCCGACAGCTCGGTTACCGACCGTTACTACGGATATGCCAAAGCGCTGCGGGAAAACGGGATTCCGGAAAACCCGGACTGGATGATTCCGGACCGGGAAGAAGATAAGCCGCTGAAAGGCGGGGAACGGAACCTGCGTTTCCCGGAAACCGGACTGCCGACCGCATTTGTCTGCTACTGCGATCTTGTGGCGAGTTATGCCGTCAAATATTTTGAAGAACGCGGTATCCGCGTCCCGGAAGATATATCGGTTGTCGGGTTTGACGATTACCTGTTTCCCGGCCTTTCCGAAAAAGGAATCACCACTTACCGCGTGGACAAAGAAAAGCTGGCTGAAGCCGCCGTGCGCCGTCTGGGCATCCGGATGGAAGAAAGCCTTTCCGGAAAGCAAAGCCACCCGGTGCTGGAAATCGTTTCCGGCTGCATTGTGGAAAAAGAAACCGTCCGCTGTCTGAATCCGCCGCAGGAAGATACGCCTGCACCGGAGGATACGCCTGCACCGGAGGATACGCCTGCGCCGGAGGATACGCCTGCGCCGGCCGGAGACTAGCGCACTGCGGAAGCGTTCCGCCCGCGTTTAATTTTTTCCGTTTTTTCCGGTACGCCGCTTTTGCAATTCGTTATGCATTTCAATCATGCGCCGGAACGGGGAATTTTCGCGTTTCAGCTCCCGGGAACCGCGCGTGATTTTGCACAGGCTCATCCCGTAGCGCCGGGCAATTTCCCGCTGCGTTTTGCCGGCCAGCATTTCGTTTACCAGCGCCCACCGGAGCGAAAATTCCCGCACTTCGGACGGCGTAAACAGACAGCTGAAAAATTCCCGGATGCGCGCGGGATCGCGTTCTGCCGCAAAAACTTCCGAAACCTCTGTGCAGGATCCGGCAATGATGGCCTCGATTTCTTCCGCTTCCAGCGCGCCGGACGCCGGGCTTTCCCGAACCGCTTTCAAATTCCGTCCTCCTTCCTGATGCGGAATATTTTCCCATAATTATACAGTTTATTACAGGAATTATAGTTGAAAAAAACGAAAAATGCACGATATACTGAAGCGGTATGATGTTGCAACGGTACTTTTTTTCACAGACAAAGCGGATCCGGACGCTTTCCGTCCTGTTCTGCTGCATAATGTGCGTATTTTTCTTGTCTTCCTGTTCCATTAAAAAGATGGCGATGAATTCTGTTGCCGGAATGCTGGCGCCGGATGCGGAAAGCGGGGACGGGCAATCAGGCGCCATTACGGCGTTCACGTCGGAGAATGATCCGGAACTGGTGGGGGACGCATTCCCGGTGATCCTCAAGCTGACGGAAATGATGATGCTGGAAAATCCGGAAAACGACGGGCTGGCGGTAACAGCCGGGCAGCTGTATGTGATTTACGCCAATGTGTTCGTGCAGGCGCCGGCGGAAATGCTGCCGCCGCCGATGGTGCGGGAACAGAACGCCGCCTACGACCGGGCATGCAATTTTTTCCGGCGCGGAAGCGGTTACGCCCTGCGCGGTCTGGATCTGCGGTATGAAGGTTTTTCCGGACAGGTGTTCGCCGGCGGTGCAGAAAGCCGGGAAGCGGCGCTTGCCCAAACGGAAAAAGCAGACGCCGCCGCGCTGTTTTGGGCGGCTTCCGGCGCGCTGGCCAATTTTGCCCTCAACCCGCTGGACGCCGCCGCGCTGGAAATGCTGGAAGGTTCCGTGGCCATGATGGAGCGCGCGGCGGAACTTGACGCAACATATTTCGGCGGCCTGATTCCGGAAACGCTGTTCAACTTTTATTCTGCCGCGCCGGAATTTATGGGCGGAAGTATGGAAAAAGCAGAGGCGGCCTTTGCGCAGGCGGTGGCTGTCAACGGCGGTTCGGCTTCCCTCTTCACGACATATGCAAAAAATATCTGTATACCTGCGCAGGACGGGGAAGGCTTTGATGAAGCCATCGGCAAAGCGCTCGCCATCCGGCCGGACGACAATCCTTCCAACCGGCTGATGACCGTTGTTGCCCAGCGCCGGGCGGCCTGGCTGAAAGCAAACCGCAGCGCATTCTTTCTGGAATAAGGCGGGACGTCCGGCAGCCCCGGACCGGAACATGACAGCGGCGGTTTCCTGGACAAAGCGGACCGTGGGAAAAAGCTCAAGGAGAAAAAAAACATGAAAGCAAAAACAAAGAAACGGTTTATTCTGTGCCTGTTGCTGGCGGGAACGGTTCTTGCCTGTGCGGCGCAGGAGCGTGTACAGCTGAAAATTGCCAGCCTTGCGCCCGCACGGTCGCCCTGGGACATCCAGCTCAAGGAACTGGCGCAGGAATGGTATGAAATTACGGACGGCGCGGTTTCCGTGACGTATTACGATACCAATTCCCTGGGCGGGGAGCGCAGCGTGCTGCAAAAACTCAATCCGCCGCGGCCCGGCCAAAAACCGCCGCTGGACGGAGCGGTGCTGAGTACAATCGGCCTCAACGAAATGGCGCCGGCCGCGCATATTTATACGCTTTCGATACCGTTTTTAATCCGCAGCCAGGCGGAACTGGATCAGGTTTTGGACACCTACGGCGGTACGCTGTTACAGGAATTTGACCGGGCCGGCTTCAAGGTGATTGCCTGGACAAATGTCGGCTGGCTTTCGTTTTATACCAAGGATCCTTACCGCAACCTGCAGGAGCTGAGCGCCATCAAACTGGCATCCGCCGGTCTGGACAGTCCGGTTTTGGGAGAAGTCTTCCGCGCGGCAGGCCTCACGGTGGAAAATATCCAGAGTACAAAAATCCTGCAATCGCTGAAAAGTTCCGGCGGCGTCCGCGGCTTTTCTGCGGTCCATCTGTACGCATATGTGACCGGATATTACAAAGGCATCCAGTACGCCCTGAATACCAAAATGTGCCCGGTTATGGCCGGACTGGTGATTTCCAACAGCGCGTGGGAACGGATTCCGGAGCAGTACAAACCCGCGCTGATTGCCTCGGTGGAGCGGGTTAAACAGCAGCTGAACAACTCGCTGGATGAATCCGACGCCCTGTATGTTTCCAAAATGGAAGAAGAAGGCGTTACGATGATCAACCCGACTGCCGAAGAACTGTCCGCATGGGAACGGGACTTTTCCCGGGCTGTGGAAGCGGTAAACCGCAGCGTACCCGACGCCTTTGATATGGAACTGTTCCGTAATATCCAAACCCTGCTGCGGGAAAACTGACGGTAAAGCGGGAGGGAAACCATGAAACTGAACCGCGTACTGAAGCGTACCGCGCAGACTGTCACACTGGGCTTTCTGGTACTTTTGGCGGTACTGCCGCTGGTCTTTAAGGTGATCCAAAGCGTAGGAACTGCGCTCACCGCTTCCGGAAACGGCGGCGCGGGATTTGCGGTTCCCCAGCAGGATTCGGTCACGGTTCACCTGGTATTCCTTTTTACCTGCATGGCCGGTATCCTGACCTCGCACGCCGGCAAACATCTTTCACTGGACGTCATTACCGGGCTGCTGCGCGGCCGCGCCTTACAGGCAGTGGAAATGATCCGGGCAGGTCTGGAAACTGCCGTGGTCACCGCGCTTTTTTTCAGCGCATGGTCGGAACTGTTTGCGGCATTCCTCCCGGAAGACAAGCTGTGGGGAATCCCGATGCGCTGGATTTTCGGCTTCCTGCCCCTGATGTATGCAGGGATCCTGTTTCTTGCCGTACAGCGGAAAGGTATGCGGATTGCCGCATGGGCTGGCGCCGCATTGGGTTTGCTGGTATCCACCGGCCCGGTATTCGGCGTACTGTATTCCCTTTTCGGCGTTGCAGAGTGCCCGCCGCTTACCGCCATATTTGACGGCTGGATCGGCATTTCCGGAGCCGCGCTGGCGCCGTTGGTGTTGCTGTTCGTCGCGGCGGCTTTTTTCGGTCTGCCGATTTACGCAGTCCTTGCCGGTATTTCGTATGTGGCATTCAGCCAGGGCGGCGGCTATGTCGAAATGATTTCCCTGGAAACCTACAACATCCTCATCGACAAAAGTATCGCAGCCATCCCGCTATTCACGCTGGCCGGGTATTTGCTGGCGGGAGGCAGCGCGGGCGGCCGCATTCTGGAAGTAATCCGTTCGCTGTTCGGCTGGGTGCGCGGCGGCGTGGTGATTGCAGCCGTCATTGTGGCTGTTTTTTTCACTACCTTTACCGGCGCATCCGGCGCAACGATCCTCGCGCTGGGCACACTGCTCACAGTCATCCTCACCGGCAACGGCTATAAGGAAGAAGACGCGCAGTCCCTGGTGACCGCCACCAGTTCCATCGGACTTTTATTCCCGCCGAGTCTGGCCATCATCATTTACGGTACAACAAATATCTTCTCCGTGGATATCTACGACCTGTTCAAAGGGGCGCTTTTGCCGGGTGTTCTGATGAGCGCAGCCATGATTGCTATCGGTATTGTCAAGGATAAACCGGCGCACCGGGAAAGCTTTTCGCCCCATACGGTAAAAAAGGCTTTCCTGCAGGGCTGGCCGGAATTGATTCTCCCGGC
Source organism: Candidatus Avitreponema avistercoris (assembly GCA_017694555.1). Lineage (GTDB taxonomy): Bacteria > Spirochaetota > Spirochaetia > Treponematales > Treponemataceae > Avitreponema > Avitreponema avistercoris. The sequence goes on along the minus strand of JADIMS010000136.1, from coordinate 1,107 downwards.
CGGAATTTTCGCAGGATACTTCAGCGGTTTTTTCTCGCTGATTGAAACAGCCTGTTTTGCCGCCGTGTATTCGCTTATTCTTGAAACAGGCATCCGCAGGGATTTTTCCCTGCGTACAGCGGCAAAAACCGCCCTGAAAAGCGTACCGGTTGCCGGCGGTGTGCTGATGATTATCGGCGCGTCGAAAGGACTGGCGTATTTCCTGATCGATGCAGGCATCCCGGCTATGCTGACCGATTTTGTGGTATCGTTCGTCCATTCCAAATACCTGTTCTTATTCCTGCTGAATCTGCTGCTCATTGTGGTCGGCTGTCTGATGGATTTGTATTCGGCAATCCTCGTGGTTTCCCCGCTGATTCTGCCGATTGCGGATTCTTTCGGCATTCATCCGGTACACACGGGCGTGATTTTTCTCACCAACCTTGCGCTCGGGTTTCTTACACCGCCCGTCGGCATGAATCTGTTCATGGCGAGCTATACGTTCGGCAAGCCTGTGGTGCGCATTATCCGCAGCGTACTGCCCTACCTCGCCGTACAGTTTATTGTGCTGATGCTGGTGACGTACGTGCCTTGGTTCAGCCTGGTGTTTGTAAACTGAAAGCCGAAACAGCATTACGCAGGACAAGCGCCGCCAGTTCTTCTTCCGGAATTCCCAAAAAACCGGCCGCCGCCGCATAAATATAGCGGATTTTCTGCGGCGTATTTACGGTTCCGCGTTCCGGCGCAGGCGCAAGATACGGTGCGTCCGTTTCCAGCAGCAGCCGGTCCCGCGGAACATAGCGCAAAAGGCCGGAAATCCGTTCCCGGTCGGCGGCTTTTTTGCCGAACGTGATATTGCCCGGAAACGAAAGGAAAAATCCCAGATCCAGGAATTTAGCCGCTTCCCGTTCACCGTAAGAAAAGCAATGAATGACACCGCGGAACCAACCGCAGGACCGGATCACGGAATAAGTAGGCGCAAAAGCTTCGCGGGAGTGTACGATAAACGGAAGACCGAGCCGTCCGGCCAACTCGATTTGGGCGGCAAAAAGCGCTTCTTCGCCGTCCGTGTCCGTTGTCCCCGGCCCGTCGTCCGCGGCAGAGGACTGCGTTCCCTGCGCCATACGC
>JADIMS010000135.1 GCA_017694555.1 Candidatus Avitreponema avistercoris | reverse complement strand
AGGTTAATCACCGAAATACTCTGGTTCCTGGAGCGGATCAGCCCTTCAACCACCGGATCCGGATTGGGAAGCGGCTGCGGCCGCGTATAGGAAAGAACTTCCCGCACTTGAAACACATTCACGGCGTAGATTGTATCCGCCAGCGTGAATGTCAAGTATTGATTTCCCATTCCGGATTAAAACTCCTCAAAGTCGTCGTCGCTGACGGACGAATGTCCGCCGGCCGGAATCTGATTGGAAATCCCGTGCGAACCGGAACGCGGTTCGGCAGGTTTCGGCGCACTGAACGAACCCTGCACCGGCGCCGGCTTGGGCTGCGGTTTTCCTGCCGGTTCTTCACGGGAAACTGTCGGCGCGCCGTCCCCAAGATTGAAGTAGCTGATGGTTTCCACCAGTGTGCGGGCGCTGGCCGAAAGCTCTTCCGCCATTGCAGCCATCTCTTCCGAAGCGGAAGCATTCTGCTGCACAACGGTATCCAGCTGCACAATGGCCTTGCTCACCTGCTGCGCGCCGTTATCCTGCTCGCGGCATGCCACGGCAATTTCTTCAATCAGCTGGGAAGTCTCGTCGATGCTGGGCACCACGTTGGAAATCAGCGTACCGGCCTGTTCGGCGCGTTCCAGCGTATGGGCGGAAAGCTCGCTGATTTCTCCGGCCGCAGACTGGCTGCGTTCCGCAAGTTTCCGTACTTCACTGGCCACAACCGCAAAGCCTTTCCCCGCTTCACCCGCGCGGGCAGCCTCGATGGCGGCGTTCAGGGCCAGCAGGTTCGTCTGGCTCGCAATATCTTCCACAATATGGATTTTCTCGGCAATTTCCTTCACCGCATTCACCGCCTGCGTCACGGCGTCGCCGCCCACCTTGCTGTCGGCAGAGGTCTTGGTGGCAATGCTCTGCGTTTTGGACGCATTGTCGGCATTCTGGCGGATATTGGCAGCCATCTCTTCCATTGTTGCGGACATTTCTTCGGTAGAAGCGGCCTGTTCGCTTGCGCCGGAAGACACCGACTGGCTCGTGCTGCTGATCTGCGCGCTGCCGTCTTCGATCTGCTTGGCGGCAGTAAGAATATTTGTCGTAATGCGGATCAGGTTCGCCAGCATATTGGCCATGGCGGTTCCCATGGTACCGATTTCATCTTTTCTGGAATTGATCTGGATACGGGTCTTGTCATCGATATTTTTAATGACAAGGTCGCCTTTCGAAATGCTGTTCAGCGCTTCGCTGATCACGGCAACCGGTTTGGAAATATTCAGCGCAATCAGCACCGCGATGGCGATACCGGCGGCAGAAAGAACCAGCGCCACCACAAGCATGACTTCCAGCATAACGGTAATCCGGCCGGTAAATTCGCGCAAAGGCGCGCGGCACACCACCGTCCAGTCGCAGTTTTCCGACGGAAGCTGCGAATACCCCATCAGATAATCCACACCGCGGTAGAAATATTCGCCGACGCCTTCCGCCCCGGTGCGCATCACCGCGTGCCGGGCTGCCAGACCGCTGAGGGAAGAATCGCCGGCGGCCTGCCGTTCGATATTTTCCCCGCTCAGCACGTTATTGTAATCCTGGTCGCCGATGGTGTTTCCCGTATTGTTGCTGATTACATACGGACCGCCGGTCTGTCCGACGTGGATGCCGGAAAGGATATCGGACAATCCTTTTGCGTCTTTATTGAGGAACAGCACGCCGATAATCCGGTTTGCGTTGTTGCGCAGCGGCGTGGCATAAATCAGGCTGTATGCGTCCTGCCGTGTCAGGTCGCGCACCGGATCGGTGGTCAGCGTTTCACCCACCACCGCACGTTTGAAATAATCCTGGTCCGCGACGTTGATATGCGCGCCGGATGTGGTGACGGTATCGCCAGTCAGGTCGGCAACCCCGTAATCCAGGCGGGACGGATCCATATTGCGGATATTGACCAAATCCGCCGCCTTCTCTTCCAGCGTGAGATCATCCGACCGCATGGTAGTCCGCTGGGCCAGTACCTGCAGGACGGAGGTTTCGGTGTCAATAGCGGCGGCCACGTGTGAAGCCACGGAATCCGACAGCGTGCCAAGGTTTTCAGAGACAATCTCCATCGCAGCGGAACGGGCAAACCCGTAAGCGATGAATGTTGACAGCAGACAGACGCCCAAAACGAGGGAACCTGTGACAAGGATAAGGAACGTTTTTATACTTTTCATTTCAGCCTCCTTACGCTGACCAATTCAGAGGACAAAAACGTCCCTGACATCTTATTATCGGCGAAAATTCACAATCCGAATATCGATTTTTTTCATCCGATGATTTTTTTTACCACGGCAATCAGTTTTTCTGAATCAAAAGGCTTGACAATCCAGCCCGTGGCGCCGGCTTCTTTGCCCTCCATCATTTTAGACTGCTGGTTTTCCGTGGTCAGGGCAATAATCGCCGCGAATTTATATCCCGGCAGTTTCCGCAGCTCCCGGATCAGCTGTATCCCGTCCATATTCGGCATGTTGATATCGGTAATCACCAGCTCGAATTTTTCCGCCTTGGCTTTTTTCAGGCCATCCACGCCGTCTTCGGCTTCCACCACTTCATAACCTTCGTTTCCCAGAATGAAACTAATGCTCTTCCGGATGGAAACCGAATCGTCCACTGCCAGAATTTTTTTCATACACCCATCCTTTTTTCCCGGTCATCCGGGTTACCCGATTCTATCCGTAAAACGCGCTCACTTCAACCGCGAAGCCGCAGCCAGCGCGCGCGCCGTGATATTCTGCAGCGGGACAATTTCGTCCACACCGCCCAGTTTTACCGCTTCCGCCGGCATACCGTATACAATGCACGTTTTTTCATCCTGGGCAATCGTGTAAGAGCCGGAATCATGCATTTCCTTCATGCCTTTGGCGCCGTCGTCCCCCATGCCCGTCATGATAACGCCCACAGCGTTTTTCCCGGCATAGCGTGAAGCCGAACGGAACAGCACATCCACAGACGGCCGGTGCCGCGAAACCAGCGGGCCGTCTTTGACTTCCACATAATACCGCGCGCCGCTGCGTTTCAGCAGCGTATGTTTGTTTCCGGGCGCAATCAGCGCCTGCCCGCGCATTACCGTATCGCCGTCCGCCGCTTCCTTTACGGCGATTTTACACAGCGAATCCAGCCGCCGGGCGAACGACGTCGTAAAATGTTCCGGCATGTGCTGGACAATCACGATACCGGGCGCATCCACGGGCATGGTTTCCAGTACTTCCCGCAGCGCTTCGGTTCCGCCGGTACTGGCGCCGATAATAATCAGCTTTTCCGTGGTTTCCAGCGTATGGAACGTACCGGCCGGAAGCATCACGTCGGCGGAAAGTTTCGGCTGGATTTTCCGTTCCGGGGAAGGCGTACCGTCAAAACCGGCAGTCAGACGGTCCAGCCCGCCGCTGCGCGAAATCATCCGCGTAAGGTTCGGCGTGGCATGGTAAGCCGCCTTCACCGCGTCGCAAATGCGGATCCGCGACTCCAGCAAAAACTGTTTGGTACCCAGCTGGGGCTTGAGAATCATTTCCACGGCGCCATACGCCATGGCCTTTGCGGCATTGTCGCTGCCGGCTTCCACCTTGGACGAGCAAATCACCACCGGGATGGGATTCCCCGTTTCGTTCAGGCGGCGCAGGAACGTCAGACCGTCCATACGCGGCATTTCCACGTCCAGCGTAATCACGTCCGGGCGGTTTTCCTTGATTTTCCGCACGGCAAAAATCGGATCCAAAGCCGTCCCGATTACTTCGATTTCCGGATCAGAGCTGAGAATCTCCGTCAGGGCTTCGCGTACCACGGCAGAATCGTCAATAATCAAAACCTTTATCATCTGCGCCTCTCCCTCAAATCCGCTGGAATACTGTCGGGGCGACATTCTTGAAAGGAAGGTTCATACCGAAAATCGTTTCAGAATGTCCCAGGAACAAAAAACCGCCCGGTTCCAGATAGCGGAGGAATTTCCGGATTACGGATTCCTGCGTCGGTTTATCAAAATAAATCAGCACATTGCGGCAGAAAATCATCTGGATAGTGTCGCGGAAACCGAAGTCGTCGTCCATGAAATTCAGGCGGGCAAACGACACGTATTTACGGACTTCCGGCTTGACGCGGATCAGTTTGTCATCCCGGTTTTTGCTGCGCAGAAAATACCGGCGCTTGATGTCCATCGGAAGGTTTTTCACCGAATCCAGCTGATACACCGCTCCGGCGGCACGGTTCAGCACTTTCGTGGAAACATCCGTAGCCAGAACCGAATAACCGTTGATTGCACCGGGATTTTTGCGCTGGAATTCCTGCATGACAATCGAAAGCGTGTACGGCTCTTCGCCGGATGAACAGCCCGCGGACCAGAGTTTGATGAACCGCTTGCCGTTGGCCGCAAAATACGGCAACGCCGACTGCGTCATGTAATCAAAATGGCCGGATTCGCGGAAAAACTCCGTCAGGTTCGTCGTTACCGCATCCACCATATGGACCAGTTCTTCTTCATTGGGCACGCCGCGCCCGAACGCATACCGGATGTATTCGCTGTACGTGGGAATATTCAGCGCACGCAGCCGCTGGGAAATCCGCGCCTGCAGCATGGTTTTCTTGACGTCGGGCATTTTAATGCCCACATTTTTTTCGATGAACGAAGCGATTTTCTTAAAATCGCTGTCCGACATCGCCGACTCTACGACAACTCCCATAAACCGCCCCTACGCGCTCTCTGCTTTCACCACGTCGGAAAGCTTAAACACATCCAGAATCAGCGCCACCGATCCGTCGCCGAGCAGCGTAGCGCCGGAAAGCCCCTGCACGTTCCGGTACAGGTCGCCCAGCGGCTTAATCACGGTCTGATGATTGCCGATTACCCGGTCTACCACCAGTCCCAGTTTGGAATCCTGGTCGTTGACCACCACCACCTGGCGGTACGAAGGCGCATCGCCTGCAATACCGAACCACTGGCGCAAATCGACATACGGCAGCATCTGGCCGCGGGCGGAAATATGCGAGCAAATCTTGCCTTCGCTGTCTTTTTCGGGGCGGAATTCCAGACACTCGTCCACATTGGTCAGCGGAATCACGTAGTCGTTTTCGCCGATCCGCACCAGCATACCTTCGATAATGGCCAGCGTCAGCGGGATTTTGAGGATGAACGAACTTCCCCTGCCGGTTTCAGACTCAATGAAAACGGTTCCGCCCAGCGAAGTGATGTCTTTTTTTACGACGTCCAGACCGACGCCCCGTCCGGAAACCGACGTGACGGTATCCGAAGTGGAAAAACCGGGCTGGAAAATCAAATTGTAAATCTCGTTGTCCGAAAGCACGTCGGAAGGCTGCACAAGCCCGCGGGAAACCGCTTTCTGGAATACTTTCTCTTTTTCAATGCCGCAGCCGTCGTCGGAAACAGAAACCACGACAAAAGCGCCCGCGTGGCTTGCCGAAAGCCGGATAATGCCCGTCGGTTCCTTTCCGGCGGCTTCCCGCACCTCAGGCGCTTCCACACCGTGGTCGGCGGAATTGCGGATCAGGTGGATGAGCGGGTCGTTCAGCTTTTCAATTACCGTTTTGTCCAGCTCCGTTTCCGCGCCTTCGGTTACCAGCTCGATTTTCTTGTTCAGGTCGTTGGCCAAATCATGCACCACCCGGCGGAAACGCGAAAACATGGTGCCGATCGGCAGCATACGCATATCCATCGAGGTATCCTGCAATGCCAGGATCAGCCGCTCGCTCTGTTCGCTCAGCGTCATAAAAGCAGGGTTTTTGGTTTCCTGCGCCGTCTGGCTCAGGCGCGCGTTAAACGTCACCAATTCACCGACAAGATCAATCAGCTGGTCCAGTTTTTCCGAATTTACGCGGATACTTTGCTGCGCGCCGGAAGCGGCTTTCGGTTTGTAAACATCCGCCGACTTCTGCTCTTCTTCCAGCTTTTTGAAGTGCTTCTGTTCTGCCAGGGCGGCCTGCAAATCCTGTTTGGAAATCGCCTTGCTTTCGGTCAGGATTTCCCCGATTTTTTTCTGCTGGCTGACCACCTGCTCCAGTTTTTCGGTGGTGATGGACTTGCGGTCCACAAGCACCTGGCCGATTTTCTTCACTTCAGCAGGAACCGGCTCAATGCTGACAATGGAAGGATCGACAAAAATAAAGACGTCGTTTACTTCATCGCGCGTGCGCCGTGTGGACAGGATAAAGGACCAGGACATACAGCATTTTTCCGGATCCATTTCCGACAGCGGCGGAACTTTATCCAAAAGCGCCGTGATGGTCAGCGGCCCCATGTCCGCCAGCTCGCCAATCAGCAGCAAAATACGCGTCCCGGAGCGGAAAAAATCCTCCGGCGGCGTAAACTTAATGCGGAAGTGGTTTTCCGGCGCTTCAAAATCGGCGCGGTTCCGTTTGGAGGCCGGCGCCTGTTTTTCGGGCTCCTCTGCGGATTGCCCGGAAAGCGCGCGGAATTCCTTTACCACTTCTTCGGCCTCCGCGCGGACGTCGTCCGGGATACCGTTTTCCGCTTCCAGCATGACGTTAATCAAATCGCGCGCCTTCAGCGTCAGGCTGATCAGACCGGACGTCACCTTCACTTTTCCGGAACGGACCAGATCGTAGGCCGTTTCGATTTCGTGCGTGAATTTGGAGATGTCGTCAAAGCCGAACATCCCGGCCGAGCCCTTAATCGTGTGCATAACACGGAAAACGGCGGAAATCAGTTCGTTGTTTTCCGGATCAGACTCCAGGGAAAGCAGATTGTCTTCCAGGGAGGAAAGAAGATCCGAGGCTTCTTCCAAAAAGACGCTGTTGAGTTTTTCCAGCATGATTTACATTCCCCCGCCTGATTCCAGATTCCGCAAGTCCAAACCGGCCAGTTCCAGCGCCTGCCCGATTTCTGCCGGCACCGGTTCCACAACAGAAAAGCGTTTCCCGGTTTTGGAAGCCTCAAAATAAGAAGCGACAATCAGCTGGATCGCCGCAACGTCAATCTGTGTACACGCCGAAAGGTCAAGCAAGACACGGTCTGAGGATGCAAACGCCTTCAGCAAATCTTCTTTGCACCGCAAGGCGGAATCTGCCAGCACATCACCGGACCACTTCACCGTAGAGACAGATTCCTGCCGAGAATCAGCCATAAAACCTCCCGATTCGTTTTGCTTTGAATCTCTTTAAATT
>JADIMS010000134.1 GCA_017694555.1 Candidatus Avitreponema avistercoris | reverse complement strand
AAAAACGGATGTCCGTCCTGTTCAATAAAAATCTGGTCTTTTTTGGTCCATTGAAAATACGGATGGTCTTCAATTTCTCCGTCTTGAGAAATCGCGTTTGAATTGACATGCAGAATGGAAAAATCCCCTAGTGTAACAATCCGTTCATGGAGCGTTTCCAGCATTTCCGGTTTCATGACGTCATCAGCATGATGAATGAATAGATAGGCGCCTTCAGCTAAATCAATGCACCGGTTAAAGTTGGCATATCCGCCGATATTGCCGTCGTTTTGAATCAAATTGACGGAGATTCCTTTTTTGTTCAATTCCGGTAAAAAGGACTGTACGATTTCTACCGTGTTATCTGTAGACCCATCGTCGAGGATCAAAAGACAAAAATCCCGAAACGTCTGGGAAAGAATACCATTTAAGTTTTGCCGGATATACAAAGCGGAATTGTAAGTCGGAACCGCTACCGTAAAAAAGTGTCGCATATTTAAAAATTCCTAATCAAGATTCAAAGCCTTTTTAAATCGAGTAAAGGCATTCTCCCATGTATATTGATGGATTAGTTTATATCCTGCCCTCGCGATCCGGATCCGCAAGTCGCTGTCTTGGATTAAGCGCGCGATATTTTCCGCTAGTTTTTCTGTGTCGTAGACCGGAGAGAGAAGCGCGGTTTCTTCAGCGATTGCGTACATTTGAAAACCACCTATATCTGTACAACACAACGCACAACCACAAGACATTGCTTCGCCCGGAGGCAACGCCATACCTTCCGCCCGGCTTGCCGCGACAAAAATAGCGGCGTTATTATAAATGGCATTGTGTTCTTCTTGGTTCGGGCGATAGCAATAAGTACACCATTCTGGAAGATTTTCTGGAATGGGCGGCGTACCGAACAACGTAACATGAAGTTCCGGAATTGTTTGCTTTACAATTTTAAGCGCGCTTATGGCATCTTGACATCGTTTTCTTTCATCCAAATGATATAACATAGCAACTTCTGTAGGAATTCTCTGCTCAATTGGACAAAATAAATGAAAATAATTAAAATCGAAACCGTTCGGAATCATTTCCGCGGTTTCCCCAACAGATTGAATTTTTTCTTTCAGCCACGGTGCAATGGTTATTTTTTTTATAGGGAAACGGTACGATCGATATACATCTTCATCTGATAAATTCCAGTTTTCGAAATCTTGAATAAAATAATATTTGTTCTTTCTAGGAATACATTGAATGTCGTTTAGTTCATAAGCAGTATGAATGGATGTACAAATGATTGTTTGATTTTTGTATTTTTTTAAATATTTTTTCGTGAAATATGGTAGCAATTTCTCTTTGATAGCCTTGTGCAAGGAAAACCATTGAACCAGATAATCTTTTTTTAATGTCTGTTTGAAAAAGCGGCGGGTATGCCTGAATTTTCTCTTAACCCAAGTTAAAGCTGTTTCATCATTTTTTTTTATAGATGAAAAACACCGTTCATTCGCATAAAAAATAGAAACGGAAAAGCCTGCTTCTGCCAATCGTTGCGCATATTCATAGACAATTTTATACCCGCCTACCGGTTTATTTGGGATTCCGGGTAAAAGAAAAAGAATTTTCTGCCTGTTCATGCGCTTTCTGTCCTTCCCCTAGAAATTCCACTTACAGCCCAATTCAAAATGAAACATCCAAGAAAAATGTGTATACCGGTTTTCCTCTTGTAAATCATCAAAATAGTAGAACGGGAAGGATACGTCTATGATTTGCACGCCGCCGAAGATCCGGAGGTCTTTCGTAACAAAAAAGTCAGACGATACGCCGGTCGCAAACCATGTCCGGTATTTTGAACGTTTGGAAGGCTGCGCGTTTTCTCCCTCTGTTGTTTTGATTGAATCTTTGTGGATGAAGTTGTTGTCCGGATTGGTCCGCTGTAAGAAAATAAGGGTCTTTCCGCGCGGGTAATAGACATTTAACCCCAGAAACTGTGCGTTCCCGCCGGGATTCCATCCGTTCCCCAGAATCTGGCCGCGGTTGGTATAACCCTGCGTGACCTGATGGTGGAAGTAAAAAGAATAAGGCCATTGCCACTGAAAATCCTGGCTCATTTCCATATTGGAAAGTTCAAAAACCAGTTCGCCGTAAACCCGGTGTTTTTCGGAAAACGTGAACGTTTTTTTCAGACCGGCGGTATACACCAGAGTATGCATAGGATTCGGAATTTTATAATTACTAAAGTCGTCCTTGCCGATTTCCCCGTACAGTTCAAAGCCAACCTGCGGGAATGTCCACCTGAACGAGACGGACATTTTCTGGTCTTCCCCGGCGCCATGTTCCCCGACATGCGTGTTTTCCGCTAGAGGAACAATGTATTTCAGATTTGCCCAGTCCCACTTGACCAGGCAGACACGGTTGGCGGAAAGTACAAGGCCGGGGGCAAACGAGGGCGCATAGGAAAACGTCAGGCCGTGAATCATGTTGCGGTTGTTTGAGGCGTCGTTGTCAAAATAACCGGACTCCGTCAGGCAGCCCGTCCAGATGCGCGCTTCGATGTCGCCCGCATACCAGTCAATCCACGGAATGGTAACCGCCGTTCTGCGCAGGCCGATATCCAGCTTGGGATAGCCGCCCGCATTGTTGGAATGCAGGATGGGAAATGCGTGTGCCGGACCGAGCCAGACCGCCTGCGTGCCGAATCCGACTGTAAGGCCGTGCCAGCTCCAGCGGATTTCCGTGTCGCCCCAGTCAAAATTCCAGAACGCCCGGTCGCCGAACCGCTGCGGGTTGTCGATTCCCTGATTTAAGATGTAGCTCCAGAAATACGCGTACGGACTGTCGTATCCGGACGGCAAAAGATCAAACGCCGCGTTCTGGCTGAAAGAAAGCTGCGGCTTAATCGTCAACTCAAAGCCGTACGCTTCCAGGCGCGCGCCTGCCGAAAGGCTGGTGTTGTATCCTTTGCCCTGCCAGAGGCCGCCGTCGTTCTGCCCGTAGGGCGCGTGGGTATTAAAGCTGTTGAACCATTCCGGCCCGTACACCCGGAGCGTCACGCCCTGATCTAAACCGCGGGCAAAGGCGTTTTCCGCCGGAACTGCCGGCTGCCACAAAAGAAAGCGCGTGCCCAGGTTGTTGCCGGCCCATACGTGGCTGCCTTCCGCAGCTTCCCCTTCCAGCGTCCAGACGGAATCCGAAAGCGTGCGGTAATTGAGGAAGCCGCGTTCCGCTTTTCCCTGCACGGCAAGGAAATCATAATATTCTTCTTCCGCGGATTTCAGCGCTTCCTGCGCGGAAAGGAAAGATACCGTAAAAACGGAAAGCGCCAAAGCCAGCGCAGCGTACATTCTGTGTGCCATTTCATTCTCCTCCGAAAATTTCCGGATATGTGCCGCTGGCTTCGATACGGCCGTCCGTAATCCGGTAAATCGCCGAGCATTTTTTCAGCGTGGTAATCCGGTGGGCGATGATGAGAATGGTCTTCTTTCCAGCCAGCTGGTCGATCGCTTCCATCACGTCGGATTCCGTCTGCCCGTCCAGCGCGCTGGTCGCCTCGTCCAGCACCAAAACCGGCGGATTGGTGTACAGGGCGCGCGCAATACCGATGCGCTGCTGCTGTCCGCCGGAAAGGCAGACGCCGCGTTCGCCGACTTTTGTATCGTAGCCGTCTTTCAGTTCCCGGCGGATAAAAGCGTCAATCTGCGCCATTTCTGCAGCCCGCTGTACAGCTTCCCGGTCAATCCTGTCCGGCGGAATGCCGAACGCAATATTCTCCGCGATGCTGGCATTGGACAGATAGACGCTTTGCGGCACATAGCCGATGTTTTTCTGCCAGGCGCTGCGGTTGGCGTCCGTAATTTCCGTGCCGTCCACAACCAGCCGGCCTTTTTGCGGAATCAGCAGGCCCAGAATGACGTCAATTGTCGTGGTTTTTCCCGAACCGGTCTGGCCGCAGAATCCGGCAACCGTGTTCTTGGGGATTTCCAGCGAAATGCCTTTCAGAACGGGCGTGTCTTTGTCCGGATACGTGTACCAGACGTCTTCCAGCCGGACGGACCGGGTAAACGGCATATGCGGAAGATCCGGATCGGGCAGGGTTTCCGCATTTTTTTCCAGCGAGAATTCGGCGATGATTTTTTCCGTGGCCGGCGCGCTGTATTTCAGTTTGGTCAGCGAACGGAAATATTGCTGCACGGAAGGGAGCAGGCGGTATCCGGCGTAAGCGTACAGGCTGATGGAAGAAATCACCTGCGAAAAATTGCCTTCCGCGCGCAGGGTCAGGAACAGGATAAACAGGATAATGGCGGAAAATCCCGCCGCTTCCAGCACGTACTTGGGAAGCGTACCGATCACTTCTTCCGCCGCTGTATTTTTGCTGAATTTACGGGAATTCGGCATGTACGTATTCAAAAACACGCGCTCCGTGCCGGAAATTTTGGCGGCCTTAATGCCCCAAAACACTTCGTTTGTACTCCGGGAAAGCAGGGTCATCAGGTTGAAGCGTTCCAATCCCAGTTTGGAAAGCTTGCGCTTGGTGGAAAATACGATGCCGGAATAGATAATCAGAATGATGGCGGCAATGGCGGCCGTACTCGCCACGTCCACCGTGAACAGGAAAACAATCAGCAGCAGAATCTGGATGCCGTATGTGGCCAGTTCCGTCATGGGCGTGATGGTGCCGCTGATTACGTTGGTGACTTCGCTGATAATGTTTTTGGAAAATTCGTAGCTGTTTTTGCCCAGAAAAAACGAATACTTCTGCCCCAGATACGCCGTAAACAGGCGCGTGGAAAGCGTATGCCGGCAGCGCTGGACAAAACGCACTTTGATGTACATCAGGAATGCGGAAAAGGCATTGCGCAGAATCACGAAGGCCAGCATGAGCGCGCCGAGCGCCGCCAAAAACCACCGGGTTCCGGTAAAGCCGAAAAATTCATATGCGGCTTTCAGCGGCGGAGTAGTGAATATCGTTTCCGGATTGGCGGCCACAGCGATGAACGGCATAATGGAGCCGACGCCCGCAATTTCGATGATTCCCATCAAAAGCGAAGCGCCGAGCACCAGAAGAAAACTGCGCCGTTCCCGCGGGGCAAGCAGCCGGATAACCTTGAAACTGTGCTTGAAAGGAATGTGTTTTTTGAGATGCCGGTTTACGCGCACGGATCAGACTCCTACGCCGGTATAGGAAAATCCCGCCGCTTCTGCCTGGGCGCGCGGGTACACATTGCGCAGATCGATGAGCACCGGCGTCTTCATCCGTTTTTTGAGCGCATCCAGATTCAGGTTGCGGTACTGGTTCCATTCCGTCAGAATCACCAGCGCGTCCGCGCCTTCAGCGGCTTCATATTCGCTGTTGCCGAATTCCACGGAATCCCGGATGTCCTGCAAACGCCAGAGCGCTTCCCGGACCGCCGCCGGATCGCATGCCCGGATATGCGCGCCAGCCGCTGCAAGATCCCGCAGGATGGGGATCGCCGGGGATTCGCGCATGTCGTCGGTATTCGGCTTGAAGGCGAGTCCGAGTACGGCGATGGTTTTTCCTGCAAGGGAACCGTCCGGCGAACCGGTTACCGCTTCTTTGATTTTGCGGGCCATCCGGCGTTTTTGTTCTTCGTTGGCGCGGATGGTGGTTTCCACGAGGGAAAGCGGAACGCCCGCGTCCTGTCCGATACGCGCCATAGCCCGCGTATCCTTGGGGAAACAGCTTCCGCCGTAGCCGGGGCCGGGATGCAGGAATTTGCCGCCGATACGTCCGTCCCGCCCCATAGCCTTTGCCACAGCCTGCACGTCCGCGCCGATTTTTTCGCACAGGTTGGCGACTTCGTTGATAAACGTGATTTTCACGGCCAAAAAGGAATTGGAGGCGTATTTAATCATTTCCGCCGTTTCCAGGTTGGTTTCGATATAGGGCGTTTCGTTCAGGTACAGCGCGCGGTAAACTTCTTTCATCACCCGGCGGGCTTTTTCGCTTTCCGTACCGATAACCACGCGGTCGGGATGCGTAAAATCCTGCACCGCGCTGCCTTCGCGCAGGAATTCCGGGTTGGAGACCACGTCAAAGGGAATGTCCCCGGCGCCGCACGCCTGCAATTCACTGCGGATCCAGGCAGTCACTTTGCGTCCGGTTCCCACGGGTACGGTGCTTTTGTCCACAATCACCTTGTAGCCGTCCATGGCGCGCGCAGCTTCACGGGCTACGGCTTCCACATACTGCAGGTCGGCGCTTCCGTCTTCAGCGGGCGGCGTGCCCACGGCGATGAACACTACGCCGCTTTTCCGCACGGCTGCGGCCATGTCCGTGGTAAACGAAAGCCTTCCGGCTTCCCGGTTGCGCCGGACCACGTCTTCCAGCCCGGGCTCAAAAATCGGGATTTTCCCTTCTTCCAGAGCCCGGATTTTTTCCGCGTTGTTGTCCACGCAAATGACATGGTTTCCGAAATCAGCCAGGCAGGCGCCTGACACAAGCCCGACATAGCCGGTTCCGGCCACTGCAATATCCGCCATATTTTCCTCCTGTCCGGGTTCCCTGCAATTCCGTTATGGTTTTCCGTTTTCCGTTCCGTTTGTATTCCGCGCCAGAAACCAGCGGCAGAATTCTTCCAGTCCCTGCTCCAGCGGCGTGGAAGGCTTCCAGCCGAAGTCGCGTTCCAATGCCGAAGTATCCGCTGCCGTCATGTAGACGTCGCCGGCCTGCATCGGCAGGAAATTTTTTACCGCCCGGCGTCCGAGTTTGTCTTCCAAAATGCCGATAAAATGCATCAGTGTTTCCGGCTTGGAATTTCCGATGTTGTACACCCGGAATGGCGCGGAAGAACGGTCGGGCAAGGGGTTTTCCGGATCAAAATCCGGATCTGCCTGCGCCGGCCGGTCCGCAATCTGCACGACAGCCCGGACCACGTCGTCAATGTACGTAAAATCCCGCAGCAGGTCGCCGTTGTTGTACACATCAATCGGCTTCCCGGCAAGAATCGCCTGCGCGAATTTGAAATAAGCCATATCCGGCCGGCCCATGGGCCCGTACACGGTGAAAAAGCGCATACCGGTTGCCGGAAGTGCAAACAGCGTGCTGTAAGCGTGCGCCATCAGCTCGTCGGCACGCTTGGTGGCGGCATACAGGCTGACCGGATGATCCGCGCCGTCCGTTTCGCGGAAAGGCGCCCGGCGGTTCATGCCGTAAACGGAAGAGCTGGAAGCAAAAGCCAGATGGGAAACGCCATAGTTCCGGCAGGCTTCCAAAATGTTGAGGAATCCGCTGATATTGGCGGAAATATAGGCGCGGGGGTTTTCAATGGAATAGCGCACGCCGGCCTGTCCCGCCAGATGGATAACCGTATCCGGTTTTTCCGTGCGGAAAATCTGCTCCACCAGCGCGGCATCCTCCAGTTCCCCGCGGAAAAACGAAAAACGGCTGCCGCCTTCCTGCTGCAAAACCTTCAGCCGCTCTTCCTTCAGGCCGGGGGAATAATAGGCGTTTACGCAGTCCAGCCCCACTACGCGGGTGCCCCGGCGCAAAAGGGCAAGCGATGTATGGTAACCGATAAATCCGGCACAGCCGGTCAATAAAACAACAGCCGTTTTTTTTGTCATTTCGGATTTCCCCTGCTGCGGCGCTGCATACGCAGGAATTTTTCTGCCAGGAAAATGTCTTCCCGGTATGTCAGTTTGATGTTGGTTTCCGCCCCTTCTGAAAAAGCAATGCGCACATCCGGCAAATGGCGGAACACCACCGCACAATCATCCGTACCGAAATACCGTCCGTCGTTTTCTTCCTGCGCGTTTTCTTCGCTTTTGACCGCCAGAGAATAGGCTTTTTCGATAATGTCCCGCCGGAATCCCTGCGGCGTCTGGACAATCATCATCGACGGACGGGGCGGACAGGCAGCCACCGTTCCGGACCCGTCGGACAGGAAAATGGTGTTTATGGAATGCACGGCGGCGGTTACCGCCGGAAACGACCGCAGTTTTTCCAGACAGGCTGAAAGGATTTTCTCCGTTAAAAGCGGGCGTGCTGCGTCATGGAACAGGATATTCTGATTCCCGGCTTCATTCCTGTCTGCCGGTTCCATGGCAGACAGGGCTGCCAGACTGGACTGCGTGCGTGTTTTCCCGCCCTGGATCAGGCCGATCATCTTGCGCAGCCGGTATTTTTTTGCGGTTTTTTCGATAAACGGGAACGCATCCCGGTCGGCGACAATATAATAACCGTCAATGGCGGGATGCCGCTCAAATACAAGCGCAGAGTAAAGGAATACAGGCTTGCCGAGAAGGGAAAGGAACTGTTTGGGTACCAGTCCGCCGAAACGGGAACCTTTCCCGGCTGCCAGCAAAACGGCAATATTCTTCATATACGCGGAAATCATACCATAATCAATAGTGTGTTTGCAATATTTCGCTGCGGGTGCTATCATGGACAGGAATACAGGAGGGAATCATGCCCGTTGCAGAGCAGATTAAGCAGTCTATGGCTTCTTCGTCGTTTATCCGGAAAATGTTTGAGGAAGGAATCCGGATGAAAGCCCTTTACGGAGAGGATAACGTTTATGATTTCAGTCTGGGGAATCCCGACCTGGAGCCGCCGGAGCAGGTGAAAGCCGCCGTGCGGGAAACAGCCGCGCTGGACGAACCCGGAATGCACGGCTATATGCCGAATGCGGGTTATCCGTTTGCGCGGGCAGCCATGGCCGGAAAAGTAAGCCGCGAACAGGGCGTGCCGGTAGAAGCCGGAAATATTGTGATGTCCGTCGGGGCCGCCGGGGCGCTGAATGCGGTGCTGAAAGCCGTACTTTCCCCCGGGGATGAGGTGTTGGTTCCGGCGCCGTTTTTTTCCGAATATACCCACTATGCCGCCAACCACGGCGGCCGGGTGGTTCCGGTTCCGGCAAAACCGGATTTTTCGCCGGACATTCCGGCGCTGGCCGCAGCCGCCAATGAAAAAACGGCGGTTTTGCTCATCAATTCCCCGAATAATCCTTCCGGTAAAGTGTATTCGCCGGAAGATATCCGCGCGCTGGCCGCTTTTTTGCAGGCGCATAAAGAAAAAACCGGCCGGACCGTGGTGCTGGTTGCGGATGAACCGTACCGGGAAATCGTGTACGGCGGCGTGCAGGTAGCGCCTGTGTTCCCGGCTTGGAGCGAAAGCGTAATTGTCACCTCATTCGCTAAAAACTTAAGCCTGCCCGGAGAGCGGATCGGTTATGCGGCTGTAAACCCTGCTTCGGAAAACGCCGCGGAACTGACGGACGGGATTGTTTTTGCCACCCGCATTCTGGGGTATGTCAACGCGCCGGCGTTTTTCCAGCGCGTGATTGCCCGTTCCTGGAACGCGCCGGCGGATTACACGCCTTACGCTGCACGCCGTCAGGCGCTGTCCGCCGTATTGCGGGATGCCGGGATTTCTTTTGCGGAACCGGAAGGGGCGTTTTACCTGTTCTGCCGGGTGCCGGAACCCAAACAGGCCGCGCACCGGGATCTGTCCGGAAACGACAAAGCGTTCTGCGACCACCTCAAGGAATTCCGTATTCTGGGCGTGCCCGGTTCCGGTTTTTGCGGCCCGGGATGGATCCGGCTGGCGTATTGCGTTTCCGCGCAGACTATCTCCGGGTCACGGCAGGCGTTTGCGGAAGCGGTAAAGGCCTGGTAAAACACAACAAACAGCGGGCGCCCTGCGGATGCGGGTGCAAAACCAAAAGCGGATAGGAGGTATCGGATGAAAATCCTGATGGTTACAAGCGAGGCGGTTCCTTTCGCCAAAACAGGAGGGCTGGCGGATGCAGTTTCCGCCCTGTCCATCGCACTGGAAAAGCTGGGGCATGAAGTCGCGGTTGTCATGCCGCGCTACTATAAAATCGACCGCAGCAAACTTGAACTTCTGCCCGGTCCGATGGCGGTGCATTTGGGCGGCAACGAAATGTGGACGGGCGTGTACAAGTCTTTTTTGCCCGGTTCCAAAGTTGCGGTGTATTTCATCGACCATGAGCAGAGTTTCGGCCGCGACGGAATTTACGGCGTGCCGGGGGAGACGGATTTTAACGATAACCCTGTGCGTTTTTCCATCCTGGGGCACGCGGCGTTCCAGCTGTGCCGCAAGCTCGGCTGGTATCCGGACGTCATCCACGCCCACGATTGGGCGTCCGCGCTGGCGCCCATCCTGCTGAAATTCAACGAACGCCACGACGGCTTTGCACATACGGCCAGCGTATTCACCATCCACAATATCGGGTATCAGGGGGTATACAGCAAACATTTCTTCCCGTATACCGGACTCAGCTGGGATAATTTTTATTCCGCCGGATTTGAAGACTGGGACCGCATGAATTTCCTCAAAGCCGGAATTTTTTCGGCAGACAAACTGACGACTGTTTCCCCGACATACGCCAGCGAAATCCAGCGGCCGGAGTACGGATTCCGGCTGGACGGCATCCTGCGTTTCCGTTCCGGCGATTTGACCGGCATTCTGAACGGCGTCGATACGGATGTCTGGAACCCGGCTACGGATAAACTGTTGCCGCAAACCTATACCGCAAAAACCATTGCAAAGAAAACCGTGAATAAAACGGAATTGCAAAAGCAGATGGGGCTGCCCGTGGATGAGAACATCCCGGTTATCGGTATCATTACGCGCCTTGCCGACCAGAAAGGCGTTTCCGAGCTGTTCGGGCCGGCTTACGGTTCCGCTTATCAAATTTGCGCCGACATGAAACTGCAGATGGTGGTGCTCGGATCCGGGGAATCGTGGTGCGAAAACGAACTTTCCGCGCTGGCTTCCAAGCTGCCGAACTTCCGTACTTATATCGGCTTCAACGAATCTTTAAGCCATCTGATTGAAGCCGGATCGGATTTCTTCCTGATGCCCTCCCGCTACGAACCCTGCGGGCTGAACCAGATGTACTCCCTGCTGTACGGTACGCTGCCCATCGTGCGGCGTACCGGCGGGCTGGCGGATACCGTGGAAAATTACAACGAACAAACCGGGGAGGGAACCGGGTTTGTGATGGATAATCTGACGCCGCAGAGCATTTACAATACCGTGGGATGGGCTATGTATGCATGGTACAATAAGCCGGAACATATCCGCGCCATGCGTCTGCGTGGAATGGAAAAGAAATTCGGTTGGGATACTTCGGCGGAAAATTACGTGAAAGTGTACGAAAGTGCGCGCAGCCGGTAAACATTTTCCGGACGTGTGCCTGCCCGCCGCGGGCACACGTTTTTCTGCTTCCTGACGGGGTAAACGATGATCCGTGATATTCTTTCTGTTTTTAAAGACCTGAATGCCAATACCGATCCCGGGGATATTGCCCATGCGGCGTCCTGTGCGCTTCTCCTGGCTTTTGTTCCCCGGAACAACCTGCTGTGGCCGTTACTCTTTCTTCTGATGTGCTTTATCCGTATGCATAAAACGGTATTCCTTCTTTGCCTGATTGCCTTCAGTTTTTTGACGCCGCGGTTGGACGCCTTTACGGACGCGCTCGGGTTCCGGCTGCTGACGCTGGAAGCCGCGCAGGGTTTTTACGAAGCGCTGTATCAGATTCCGTTTGTAGGCTGGACACGCTTCAACAACACGATGGTGGCCGGCGGTTTTTTGCTTGGCGTGCTCTGCTATATTCCGCTGTACGCTGCAGTGCGTCTGTTGCTCCGCCTGTACCGCGAAAAAATCGGGCCGAAAATCGGCGGCGTCAAACTGGCGTCTGCGTTGGGGCGCCTGCCGCTGATTAACCGTATTGTCAGTTTTTTGGGCAATGAAAAAAAATAACCGGACGGGGATTGCAATGGACGGAATGGATACAACCGGTAAGACACAGTCAGGCAAGCCGGACACCCCGGCAGAGAACCGGGAGCCGGAAAAAACGGATCGCCGGAAAAAACGGAAGGAAAAAAAAGACAGGCCGCCGCGGGAGCCCAAATACGGAAAGCTTCCCCGTCTATTCCGGAAAACGTATAAAGAAAAAAAATTCCGCAAACGGATTTTGAAATTCCTGCGTTTGCCGGCGGACCGGGAATTTGTAGACGGATTGTTTGCGCGCGAAGAAAAAACAACGCCGAAAGGTAAAACGCTCGTTTTCCGCCGGGTTCCGGACGCCGCGCATATTCCGCTGCAGGACTGTAAACGCCTGAAAAAACTGGGCAAGGCGGTCAAAAAACAGCGGCACGGCCGTGTCCGGCTGTTGTATATTGCGCTGGTCTTTGCCGCTTTTGCCGCAATACTCTGCGTCATCGGTTTGTTCCGGAACCGTATCGCGCGTGCAGCCGTTACGGCGGCTATGCAGGGGATTTTCGGCGCAAAATGCGACATCGGCCGGATCGATCTGGATATTTTCCATACGCGCTTCACCATCGAGGATCTGGCGGTTGCAGATAAAAACGAGCCGATGAAAAACCTGTTTGAAGTCGGGCGCTTTGATCTTTACTTCAATTTGCTGGAGCTGACGCGGGGCAAACTGGTTTCGGAAAATATGGAACTGACCGGCGTAACATGGGGAACCGTCCGCGAAACTTCGGGCGCGCTGCCGGAAAAAGAAAAAAAGGATCCGGATGACCCGGATGAAACCGGGGAAAGTTTTTCGTTCCGGGAAGCGGCCTCTTCCGCTGCGCAGGCGCTCAATCTGGACGCCGGCATGGCGGCGCTGGCCGACCAGTATGATCCGCGGAAAATCCTGGAACGTGAAATCGCTTCGCTGCGCACGCCGCCGCTTTTGCAGGATATCCGCCGTGAAGTGCCGGCGCTGATTACGAAATGGCAGGGGCAATACGAATCGGTGATGGAAATCACGGACACCACAATGGAGGACATCGAACGCATCCGCTCCATTCCGTTTGATGAAATCGACAGCGCAGAGGAAGTTGCCGGATTGCTGGTTACGGTGCGGGAAATTTCCGAACGCACAAAAAATACGGTAAATACTACGGCGGCGATTGCGGAGAGCCTGCAAACTGACGCCGGAGCCGTGCAGCGGCTGGGAGAAGAAGCCCAGGCTGCAGTACAGGCGGATACTGCGTATCTGGCCGGTGTAGCGGACCGCATTACGGATTTTGATCTGGACGCTGGTAAAAACCTGATCAGCGGTGTTTTGGAAACATTCTTCCGGGGGATGCTGGACGAATATTATCCCTTGGTGCAGCGGGGCGTTTCCCTTATGCAGGAAATGCAGAACTCCCGTGATGAAAAGAAAGCGGAAGAAGAGCGGGAACTTTCCCTGGAAGAGAGAAGCTCTCTGTTGGAACGCCTGCCCGGACGTACCTTCACCTTCGGCCGGTCGGCGCCTGCTTTGTGGCTGAAAAACATTGCGCTTTCCTGCGGCAATGAAGCGCTGGCTTTCTCCGGCGGCGGCAGCGTTACGAATATTACCAGTGATGCCGACCAGCTGGGACTGCCCGCATCGGTACAACTGGATGTAGCAAAAGACGCTTTCCAAGCAGGGATTTCCGGTACGCTGGACTTCCGTTCGGCGGCGGCAGAAACCGCCCGTCTGGATTTTACGGCGGACGGTACGGAAATTTCGGTTCCGTCCGGCGGTATAACCGGCGTGCCGGCGCTGGACAGCCCGGCTGTCATCAGCGGCTCGCTGGGTATCGCACCGGACGGCGGAACAACCGTGGAAACCGGTATGGATCTGTCTTCCGTTGTATTTACACTGGAGCCGTTTGAACCGGAATTCCTGTACAGCCTGTACGGCGGGGTGTTGTCCGGTATCACGGATTTTTCCGTGGATATGCGGGCGTCCGTTTCGCCTGACTGGCATCTGGATTTGGACGTATCCACCGACGCGGATGAAGCAGTCGCATCCGCCGTCCGCAGTCAGGCAACAGCATTGGTCAGCCGCGTCAAAGAACGGGTACGGGAAGAATCATCGGCTTATCTGGCTTCCCTGACGGAACAGTATAGCGGGGAAATCCAGGCTTTCACTTCGGCTGTGGCAGGTATCCAGGAACGCTTCCGCTCGCTGGAAGACATCGATACGCTGGTACAGGAGCGGCTGGAAGAACTGGAGGAAAAGGCCAAGGTCTATGCCGCAGAGAAAGCGGCGGAAGCGCTGGCGCCGGTGCAGGATGCGGTGGAAAGCGCCGTACAGGACGCGCTGGACAAACTGCCCGTGCCGGTTCCGTCCGGCGGCGGGACAACGGAAGACAAAGGGGAATCTGCCGGCCGGCTGCTGGACGGACTGCGCAAACTGTTCTGAAGCCGGGCAGATGCAGCCCTTTTAGGATTCCGTTCCGGCACCGGCAGCCGCGCCGCTTTCCGGCGGATCTGCCGCATCCGGGACGTCCAGCCGGACACGGTTTCCGTGCCGCAGGAATTCCCGCATCAGCGAAAGCCGTTCGCTGTAATACGGCTGCTGATGTGCAGGAAGGCTCCGGATAAAGGCGCGGTGGAACGGACGGATGGTCAGGCTTCCTTCCGCGCTGCCCGCCGCAGCAGAAGGATTGCGGTAATTGGTGACCGGCACGGGAATCACGCCCAGCGTATCCTCGCTTACCGTTACCCGGAATAGAAACGAATCCCCGGTATATTCCCGCGGCGCGGCAGGATTTTCCGTATTCAAATTCCACCGCTGGCCGGAAATCAAATTCCCCGCAGAATACATCACAAAACCGGGACGCGCCGCTTCTCCTGTTTCCGTCACCCGTTCCACCAGTTCCCATTCCTGGCAGACATGCGGATGGTGTGCCCATACAATGTCTACACCGCATTCGCGTATCAGACGGACAAACCAGTTCCGTTTTTCTTCTGCCGCAGAAATTACATATTCCGGTTCATTGGTGTGCAGCGAAAGTACAAAAAGATCACAGGGATTTTCTTCCCGCATCCGGCGGAGGTCTTCCTCCAGCGCGGCGCGTCCGTTTTCTCCCGGCGGAATATAGTAGACCAACTGCGCGGCTTTATCATGGCTGTTCAGAATTTGCGTAACGGCAAAAAACAGCACCCGCCACCCGTTGACCGTAATGCATACCGGGCGCATGGTTTCTTCCGGCGTTTCCCGCAGGCCGGAAAACGCCGTGATTTTCCCGCTTGCCTGCAAGGCAGAAAAAACTTCCCGCGTTTCCCGGATGCCGGGAATCCCCTGGTCATTGGCATGATTATTGGCCAGCGAAAATACGTCGCATCCGCTTTCTGCCGCCGCGCGCACATAACCGCTGTGCACATTGAACCGCGGATAAGAAGAAAGCGGCAAAGAGTCTGCCGCCGGCGTTTCAAAATTGGCAAACGTCAAATCGTCGCTTTGCAAAAAAGCCTGTATATGGCGGTAGATGTCGGCATAGTCGTCCATGTGGTGGTTTACCGTATGCGCCATAATATCGCCGGTAAATGTACACAAAAGCGGATCCCGCGCCGGTTTTTCTTCCTGCGCATATTCTTTCTGTCCGCCGGGAAGGGAAGATGGTATTCCGCCGGATTCCGGACCGGTCTGCATATCCCCGCCGGGCGGAGCGGTCGCACAGGAAACCGTCCAAAACGAAAGCCAGAGAACCGGAAACAGACAAACAGGGAAAAAAGCGGAAGATTTCATTTTCTCTTTCATTGACAGATACACTATCTCAATATAGACTGTTTCTTATTATATCACGATCTGTACATTTTTCCAGCGTGAAAAAAGGAGAATCAAAACCAATGCCAAAACCGAAATTCGTGTATTTCTTCGGCGCGGGCGCCGCAGAAGGAAACGGAAGCATGAAAGAGCTTCTGGGAGGGAAGGGGGCCGGACTTGCGGAAATGACATCCATCGGACTTCCTGTTCCTGCCGGTTTTACCATCACCACGGAAGTCTGCGATCTGTATTACAAAAGCGGAAAGAAATATCCTGCCGGCTTGAAAGAAGAAGTCGGAAAATACGTCGCCAAGCTTGAAAGGACAACCGGTAAAAAACTGGGCGATCCCGCCGATCCGCTGCTGGTTTCCGTCCGTTCCGGCGCGCCGGTTTCCATGCCGGGCATGATGGAGACAATCCTGAATCTGGGTTTGACCGATAAATCTGTAGCCGGACTGGCAGCAAAAACCGGCAACCGCCGGTTTGCGTTGGATGCGTACCGCCGCTTCATCATGATGTACGGTTCCACGGCTATGGGTATTGCGCGCAAAAAATTCGATGACGAATTCGACAAGGTTAAGGAAACGCTTACCCGCAAACGCCTCGGTGCGGATCCGGAAACAAAAATCGGGGATACCGACGTCAATGCCGACGAGCTGGAAACGCTCATTGCAAAATATAAAGCACTGTATAAAAAGGAAATTAAAAAGGATTTTCCGCAGGATCCGTCGGACCAGCTGTGGGGCGCAATTGCTGCGGTTTTTGATTCCTGGATGGCGGAAAAAGCCGTCACGTACCGCAAGGTGGAAAAACTGGTAGGCGTTAAGGGCACAGCGGTCAACGTGGTGCAGATGGTGTTCGGCAATAAAGGTGAAACATCAGGCACAGGCGTTTGTTTTACGCGCGATCCCAGTTCCGGTGAAAATGTGTTCTACGGGGATTATCTGATTAATGCCCAGGGCGAGGATGTGGTCGCCGGTATCCGCACGCCGCTGAAGCTGACGGAGTTTGCAAAAAAAGATCCGGCGGCATACAAACAGCTTTGCGATGTCCGCACCAAACTGGAAAAGCATTACAAAGATATGCAGGATATGGAATTCACGGTGGAAGAGGGGAAACTGTACATGCTGCAGTGCCGCGCCGGCAAACGCACGCCGGCTGCCGCTTTCCGTATCGCCGTGGATCTGGTTGCAGAAAAGCTGATTACCAAAGAGACGGCCGTAAGCCGGATCAAAACCACCGACATCGAAGGCATTTTCTATCCGGCAATCGACAAATCACACGCTGCCGAAATGAAAAAAAGCTTTTTGGTGCAGGGAATTGACGCCGTGCCGGGCGCGGCTGCCGGAAAGGTTTATTTCTCTGCCGAAAAAGCCGAAGACGAAGCTGCAAAAGGCACGCCCGTGATTCTGGTACGTAAAGAAACCAGTCCGGAAGACGTCGGCGGTATGCATGCCGCTTCCGGTATCCTGACGGCGACCGGCGGAAAAACCAGCCATGCAGCCGTTGTAGCGCGCGGCTGGGGAAAGTGCTGCATTGTCGGCTGCGAACAGCTTTCCGTGGATTATGAAGCCCGTTCTTTCTCTGTCGGTGATGTTACCGTCAAAGAAGGGGACTGGATTACGCTGGACGGTTCCAACGGTAATGTATACCTGGGCGCCCTGAAACTCATCCAGCCCAAACTGCCGAAATCCTATGAGACCCTGATGGGGTGGGTGGATGAAATCCGCAAAGTGCGCGTCCGCACAAACGCGGATACGCCGTACGACGCCGCAGCCGCCCGGTCGCGCGGGGCGGAAGGCATCGGGCTTTGCCGCACGGAACATATGTTCTTTGACTCCGAAGAGCGGATCCTGGCAATCCGCAGCATGATTATTGCCGACAATGCGGAAGACCGGAAAAAGGCGCTGAAGACGCTGCTGCCGATTCAAACCAAGGATTTTGAAAAAATCTTCAAGGCAATGGACGGATTGGGCGTAACGGTCCGTCTGATTGATCCGCCGCTTCACGAATTCGTCCCGCATGACGAGGAAGGACAG
This sequence comes from Candidatus Avitreponema avistercoris, assembly GCA_017694555.1. Lineage (GTDB taxonomy): Bacteria > Spirochaetota > Spirochaetia > Treponematales > Treponemataceae > Avitreponema > Avitreponema avistercoris. The sequence continues at coordinate 1,227 of JADIMS010000134.1, read as the reverse complement.
CGGGCACTGGCAAAGGCATGCGGTATGCGTTTTGAGGTTGTGCGCCAGCGCATTGAAAAGCTGCACGAAGCAAACCCGATGCTCGGCCACCGCGGATGCCGTCTGGCGGTTACCTATCCGGAAATCCTGGATATGCAGGTTACGGCCATTATGACAGCTGCCTGCAATATGGCAAAAAAAGGCGTAAAAGTTTTCCCGGAAATCATGGTTCCGCTTGTCATTGACGAAAAGGAATTTGCAATTCTGGAAGAGCGGATCCGCGCAGTGGCCGGGGAAATTCTGGCCAAGAAAGGGGTGCAGATTGCCTACAAAGTCGGCACAATGATCGAAACGCCGCGCGCTGCCATCCTGGCCGGTGAAATCGCCTCCCGTGCGGAATTCTTCTCCTTCGGAACCAATGATCTGACGCAGATGACGCTTGGTATGAGCCGGGATGATGCGGGCAAATTCCTGCCGGATTATGTGGACGAGCACAAAGCCGCTATATTCAGGCAGGATCCGTTTCAGAGTCTGGATCAGAAAGGCGTCGGCCTTCTGGTGAAAAACGCCATCACCGCGGCGCGCGTAGTGCGTAAAGATATTAAGCTTGGCATTTGCGGCGAACATGGCGGGGATTTGGAGTCGGTGAAATTCTGCTGCCGGATCGGTATGGACTATGTTTCTGCATCGCCTTTCCGCGTGCCGGTAGCCAGACTGGCTGCGGCGCAGGCTGCCATTGAGGAAGCAGCGGAAGCGGGGACGGCAAAAACTCCGCGCGCCGCACGCAAACCGCGTACCGTGCGCAAAACTGCTGCGGATGCAAAACCGGCAGGAACCCGCCGCCCGCGGGCTAAAAAAGCCGGAAACCCGCAGTAAAACGGAACGCGAAAGCCGTAAACAATAACAAAAAAGGGTATGTGCCTTAACGGCCATACCCTTTTTTGTTCCGGATTTGCGCCCGCAAGGCGCCGCAGCTCCGCCTTACGGTTTTCCAAAAACCAGTGTCAGTTCCGGCGGTCAAACAGCCATTGCCCGGATTCTGTCAGCGCGCTGGTTCCGACAGCCCGGCGGGATGTATTGTACCATGAAAGGGAGCCGTCGTAATTCAGTGTCAGGATATTCCGGTCCGAAGCGGCAATCCGCGCCGGAAGCGCATACCCGCGTGCGAATGTCCGCTGACTGCCTGTCTGTCGCCGGATTTCGCTGAGAGATGTTTTCCCCATCGTAACCAGAATCCTTTCCTCTGAA
>JADIMS010000133.1 GCA_017694555.1 Candidatus Avitreponema avistercoris | reverse complement strand
ATCCCATGCGGTACAGTTCCAGACGGCTTTCTTCCAGCCGCCAGGGGATACCTGCTTTTTCCAGCGATGTGGCCAGCGCGCTTACCAGTTCCGGCGGGGAAGTTTCGCCCCGAACGCCGCATTTGATGACCGTTTCGCCGGGAATTTCCCAGGGAAGCACCAAAAACACGGCGCCGGAACCGCTGCGCGCCAACGCGGCAATTACTCCGGCGGTTCCTTCCGGTACCGCCGGGCGCAGGTTTTCCGGCAGGAGCGAGTAATCGTTCCGGGTAAGCGCCAGCGAAACCCGCGCATCCGGCAGCCGCCCTTCTGCGGCCATATCCTGCAAAAGCGTGCGTCCTTTCCGGAACCGGGCGGTACTTACGCCGGATCCGTCTTCCGGCAGGGCAATCACATAATGGAATTTCCCGTCTTCCCCGAATGAGAGCATTTCGTTTTCCGTACCGGAAAGCGGAAGCAGGACGGAAAGGAAAAAGACGGCGGTGGTGAATCTGCGCATACGAAAGGCTTTAAAAATAAGCCGGGGAGGGCGCGTTGTCAAGCGGAAAGCCGGACGGGAAAGATTCAGATTGCATAACGGAATATATGGGTGTATACTGAACCCTTGAACTTGCGAGGTGAAAAATGTCATCTGGAGAAAGAAAAAGTGTTATGAATTTGCCGCTGAAGATTATCCTCACGCAGGAAGGGTCTTCGTTTTTCATCCGGCAGAATAAAAAGCTTCTCAGATTCAAGTTGGCGGACAATGTGGAAGAATACGGGATTTCCATCGATCAGTTTAAGCCGTCTTCCATCCAGCGTCTGCTTCTGATTGATTACATCTCCAAAATCGAAATTTCCAAATCGGAATTTGTTTCCTCGCGCCAGGAAATCATGGATCTTTCCAAGCTGATTGTGTATTCCGTGCTGTACAAACAGTACGACAATTATATTTTCCACCAGGTTTTGGCCAGCGACGTCATCAAAAAATGGAACCGCCTCAATCCGGCCAACATCATCGATGAAAAGACCCACATTAAGGAGAGCTTCCTCCGTTCGATTTTGGTAAAAAACGAACAGTTTATCCACGAAACGCGCCGCGAGATTCTCAGCCCGCTGTATAATTTCATCAATAAAAATACTTCGCTTTTGCCGGAAGAAAAAAATATCCAGCTTTTGCTGAGCGAGAAATTCCTGATGAATCTGCGTCCTTTTGTATGGTTTATCCTGACGAAATTCAAGGACGCGCCGAATTTTGACAGCATTCTGAAAACAATCCGTTCCAGTCTGACCGAATATATGGACAAGGCGAAAATTGCCGAATACATTTCGCTGATGCTGATGGAGCTGGTCATCAATGCGGAAAATACGAATATCCGCAAAGAAGCCCGCCTGATGTATAAAGGCTCCATCGACATGAATACGATTATGTTTGATCCGAATATCCGCAAAAAAGTGGTCAGCGAGCTGGAACGGAAGCATGAGCTGGTTTTTTTGTCGTGGAAACTGGGCGGAGGCAGCACTTCCATCGGAACGCAGGGTAAATTGCAGATTACGCTGTATAACAAGGAAGAACACAGCGAAGCCGTCAAGGAAAGCATCAACGACAAGAAAAACGCCGATTTAAAGAAAAATTCGCTGGTGGATTTTTACAAAGAAATTCCGGAAGGCGGCGAGGAAATGGATCTCGGTTTGTATTACCTTTCCTATCTGAGCGAAGCATGCGAAAAAGTGAATGTCCGCTTTGAGTCCAACGCCAGCCAGTTCCGGGATTCGGATCTGACGGTGATCAATCTTTCTTTCGGATTTTAATCCGCCGGCAAGTATCCGCGCCTGTGAAGGTTCCTGCCGTTTTCCTTTGCCTGTTCCTGCCGTTTGTTTTTACCGCCTGCGGGCGGGAAAATCCCGGAATCCGGCGCGTGGAAGTACGCCGCCTGTTTGTGCGCGGAACGGACGGCGGCTGGGCGGAGCGGCTGGGCGTGTTTTTGCTTTTCCGCGGCGGGAACGGTGCGGAGGATTTTGCTTCTGCGGAAGTGGAGCACTGCGCTTCGGGCATCCGCTGGACGTTTCCTGCGTCCGCCGCCCGGCATTTTGCAGCCGGGGAGGAGTTTGCATGGACCGGCTGCACGGCGTTGGCGCCGGTTCCGTTTGCCGCTGCCGGTACGTCCGCCGGACGGGAATTTGCCGCCGCACCGGGCAGGAATTCTGCGGAAACCCGGAAAGCCGGATTTCCGCCGGGGGATTATACCGTGCGCGCCTGGGATTTTGCCGGAAGTGAAGCGCTTTCTTCCTTTGTCCTGGATGCCGGAAGCCCGCCGTTACAGGAGCCCGTTTTGTTTTCGGTTTCCGGAAGCGGCAGTCAGGCGCGCTGGCAGGCTGTACTGGCAGCGGATCCGCCGCCCGGCGCGTTTCCCCGGATTTTTGTGTTCCTGACGGACGCCGCCGGCACGCCGCTGTCTTTTGTACGGCTGGAGGAAAGCCTGTTCCGCGGCGGAAAAGCGGAAGGCACGCTGGCGGACTTTACCGGCGGGGAAGGGCACGGGCAGGCGCCGGATGCGGAAATCCGCGCGCTCCGCGTTTATACGGAAACCGGCTCCTGCGGGATATTGTCGCTCCCGCTTCCTTTCGGGTATGATGGCGCGGATGGGCAGTGAAATGCAATTTGAATCGGAAGAGAGCGGGATTTTCCGCCACATTCACACGTATGTTCTCCGGGCAGGGCGCATGACCGACGCGCAGAAGCGGGCCTATGAAGTGCACGCAGCCCGCTGGTGCCTGCCGTTCCGGCAGTCTGCGCTCAATTTTGCCGGCATATTCGGCGACCTGCATCCGGTTGTGGTGGAAGTCGGCTTCGGTATGGGACAGGCTACGGCAGAAATCGCCGCGCAGGATCCGGACCGGAATTATATCGGTATCGAAGTCCACCGTCCCGGCGTCGGGCGGCTGCTGGCTGAAATCGAGCGCCGTTCGCTTTCCAATGTCCGGATTATCGAATACGACGCGCTGCCGGTGCTGGAATCCATGCTGCCGGATAACTCGGTGGCCGCTTTCCATGTGTTTTTCCCGGATCCGTGGCCAAAAAAACGCCATCATAAACGCCGTTTGATGCGCCGTCCGCGGACCGGTTTGTTTGCGCGGAAACTGGCGCCCGGCGGTTTGCTATTCATGGCGACCGACTGGCAGCCGTATGCCGAAGAAGCCTGCGCTGAACTTTCCGCCACGCCGCAGCTGGTTAATGAATATGACGGATTTGCGCCACGCCCGGCGTGGCGTCCGGAGACTGCGTTCGAGCGCAAAGGAAAGGCGGCCGGCCGCAGGATTTTCGATCTGGTATTCCGGAAGGTTTGCCCGGAATCCGGAGGGGAAGGAGCCCGCGGACAATGAGCGCCGGAAAAACAGATACGGAATTTGTCATGCCCAAACGCGCTGCGGCGCTGGAACGGGAAATCCGCCGGCACCAGCACTTGTACTACGCCGGTTCGCCGGAAATTCCGGATGCGCAGTTTGACGCAATGTGGGACCGGCTGAAAGAACTGGATCCGGACAATGCGCTGTTTTCGGAAATCAATTCGGAAGCGGACGCCGGTTTCCCCAAAGAGTACCACTTGATTCCGATGGGAAGCCAGGATAAAGCCGCTGATCCGGACGAATTCCTTGCGTGGGCCGGAAAAATGCCATTCACGGAATTCGTGGTGGAATATAAGCTGGACGGTGCAAGCCTTGAATTGCAATACGAAAACGGACGCTTTGTAAAAGCGGTTACCCGCGGCGACGGGCGCATCGGCGATGATATTACCGCCAACGCGGCCAGGATGTCCGGCGTTGTGCATGAACTGCCCGGGAAATTCGGGCCGTCCGGGGAACAGCCGTTCAACGGCGCTGTCCGCGGGGAAGTGCTGATGCGGCGGTCCGTGCACCGGCAGTTTTTCCGCGATAAAGCCAACTGCCGCAATGCCGCCAACGGCATCATGAAACGGAAGGACGGCAGCGGCTGCGAGAAACTGGATGTCATCTGCTATGACGGCGCTTCCGGGACGCCGGGCAGTCCGTTTACCGGAAACGCACCGTTTGCGGATGAGCTGGAAAAACTGGACTGGCTTGCGGAATGCGGATTCTCCGTTGTTCCGTTTACGGTTTGTTCCGGCGGAAATGCAGTCGTGCAGTACCGCGCCCGTGTGATGGAAAAACGCCCGGAGATGGATTTTGATATTGACGGACTGGTGGTCAAGGGGCGGGAAATTGATCCGGCGGATTTAAGCCGTTCCCGGCCGGAAAAACAAATTGCCTTCAAATTCAGTCTGGAAGAAGCGGTGAGCGTTTTGCGCGCCGTGGAGTGGAGCGAGTCGGGCGTAACCTATACGCCTGTGGCGTCCATCGATCCGGTCCGGCTGGCGGGGACTGTGGTGCGCCGGGCAAGCCTTGCCAATCCCAATGTGATTGCGGAAATGAACCTGAAAATCGGCAGCCGCGTGCTGGTAACCAAACGCGGCGAAATCATCCCCAAAATCATCGCACTGGTGGAAAACCCGCCCGGTTCTGCGGAAATCCCGGCGCCTGCGGTCTGTTCGGTCTGCGGGACTGCGCTGCGGAACGAAGGAACCCGGCTGTATTGTCCCAACCCGGAATGTCCGAAACTCCTTCTGCACCGGCTGGAAAAGTGGATTAATGTGCTGTCGGTGCGGGAATTCGGCGAGAATCTGCTGCGCCGCCTGTTTGAAAGCGGAACCGCGCGCCGCATCAGCGACCTGTACACCCTGACGGCAGAACAGCTGGCTTCCGTGGACCGGATGGGTGATTTGCGCGCGGCGAAAGCCCTGCGTTCCCTCCGTTCCAAAAAAGAAATTTCCCTGGCGGCGTTTATCGCCGGTTTTGATATCGAAGGGATCGGGGAAACCATGACGGAAAAACTGGTGCAGGCCGGTTTTGATACGCTGGATAAATTTTTTGCCGCTTCTGCGGATTCTTTTGCCGCGGTGTACCAGTTCGGTTCTGTTCTGGCGGAAACGCTGGTTTCTTCCCTTGCGCAGCTGCGGCCGGAAATGGAGCGCGTGCTGGCGCTTTCCGGAATCCGGCTGCTTTCGCCGGTTCCGGGCGGCGCGTTTGCCGGGCAGTCTTTCTGTTTTACCGGGGAACTTTTGACGGTAAAGCGTGCGGAAGCGGAAAAATATGTGCGCTCTCTTGGCGGCGCGGTAAAAACGTCGGTAACCAAAGACCTGTCGTTTCTGGTGACAAATGATACCGGAACCGGTTCTGCGAAAAACCGCCGCGCGGCGGAACTGGGAATTCCTGTTTTGGCGGAAGAAGCATTTTTGCAAATGGTGAAAAGCGCGCAGGAAACGGCAGGTTCCCGCGCGCAGGATCCTGTACGGAAAAGCGGAAAACCGGCGGATTCCCCGCAAATGGAACTCGGGATGGAATGATGAAAGCACGATCCCCGGACGGCTTTTCCGGACTGTTCCGGTTGCCCTGCTTTTTGACGGCTGCCGGATTTGCCGGCTTCCTTTTGGTCTGTGTACTTTCTTTTTCGCGGACGTCTGCCGTCCTCTCTTCTTCCGGGGCGCTGCATTCTGCATTCCGGGGCGGGAGCGTGCTGCTTCCGGTTTCTGTAACGATTTTTGGCCGCAGCTCCGACACCATCAGCGGACGGGTTGCATTTTTCCTGCCGGACGGCAAACCTGCCGGCGCCGTGGAACGTTCGTGGCAGGGCTGGTATTTGACGCTGGAATGCCTTGTCCTGACATTC
>JADIMS010000132.1 GCA_017694555.1 Candidatus Avitreponema avistercoris | reverse complement strand
CACGGTACGGCGCGGTTACTTCCAGAAAATAATCTTCATCCAGCGGCTTCAAAAAACGGAAATGATAAATATCCACCGGGGCATCCCGCCGTGCCAAAATATTCGCAGCTTCCTGCACTTCGCCGAAAATTCCGCCCGTGCAGGCAATCAGCGCATCGGAGCCTTCCTGCTCTACAAAAATACCGCGCCCTTCCCCCACCGGGAGGGAAAACGCCGGAATCTCGGTCGGACAGGTGGTTTTCGGATAACGGAGCAAAACCGGTTTCCTCCGGTCGAATGCCCACCGGAACAACAGGCGCATTTCCTCCGCAGAAACCGGAGACAAAACCGAAAGCCCGGGAACAGAACGGAATAATGCAATGTCATAAATTCCCTGGTGTGTCTCCCCGTCGTCCGGCACCGCCCCGGCGCGGTCCAGGGCAAACACCACCGGCAGCGATTGCAGGGCAACGTCGTGGATCACCTGATCGACAGCCCGCTGCATAAATGTGCTGTACACAGCCACCACCGGCAAAAGCCCGCCGGCAGCCAGCCCTGCGGCAAAGGTAACCGCATGGGCTTCCGCAATACCCACATCAAAGAAACGCGACGGGAAACGGTGGCTGAAAGCAGCCAGCCCTGTCCCTTTGGCCATCGCGGCGGTCACGGCGACAAGATCAGGTCTTTTTCCGGCCTCTTCCAGCATCAGCGCGGAAAAGGCTTCCGTAAAGCTTACCCGGTCAAATTTCTCCACGGTACCGTCGCTTGTACAGAACGGGCCGATACCGTGGAACAAAGCCGGATCGTTTTCGGCATAACTGTACCCGCACCCCTTTTTGGTCACCACATGAACCACCACCGGATGATCCAGCTTTTTCACATCGGTGAGGACTTTCCGGAGTTCTTCGATTTTATGGCCATTCAGCGGTCCGACATATTCAAACCCGAGATCCATAAAAAAATTGTCGTTCAGCAGGAAGGTTTTCAAGCCGCTTTTCAATTTACTGATCAGCCGGTACAGTTTTCCGCCCACAAGAGGGATAGCGCGGACAAAACGCTCCGTGTGCAGTTTCAGCCGCTGGTAACGCCGGCGCATGGAAAGGCGGGAAAGGTATTCCGAAAGGGCGCCGGTGTTTTTCCCGATAGACATCTTGTTGTCATTGAGGATGACAATCAGGTCTTTTTTGTTTTCCCCGGCATGGGACAGCGCCTCATACGCCATACCGCCGGTCAGCGCGCCGTCCCCGATTACCGCCACCACCTTGCCGGATCTGCCCTGCATACGCCGCGCCGTCAGAATCCCGTAAGCAGCGGAAATGGAGGTGGAAGCGTGCCCCGTACCGAATACGTCATGCGGGCTTTCATCCCGGCGCGGAAATCCGGAAAGGCCGCCTTTTTTGCGGATAGTGGAAAAACGTGCGGCGCGCCCGGTCAGCAGCTTATGCGCATAGCACTGGTGCCCGACGTCCCAGACAATTGCGTCTTCCGGACTGGAAAACACCATGTGCAGGGCAATGGTCAGTTCAATCACGCCCAAATTGCTGGAAAGGTGGCCGCCGTTGTGGCTCACCGTTTCCACAATGATTTTCCGGATTTCTTCCGCGAGCGCTTCAGCTTCCCGGGTGGAAAGTTTTTTCAAACTTGCCGGAGAATCGATTCCGGCTAAAATCGAACGGCCCATACTCACCTGTTAAAATCCGAATCTTTCCGCAGCGCCGCTCCGGCGCATACGAAAAAAAAGACCGCAAACATTGTTCACGGTCGAAGGCACATCCAAAACGAAATACATGCCACAAAACAGGCCAAAGCTGCCGGCTATTTCTTTTTGTGCCGGTTTCTTCTCAGCTTTTTTTTGCGTTTGTGTGTGGCGATTTTCTGTGCTTTTCTTTTTCTTCCGCAGGGCACGTCAAAACTCCTTTCCGTTGGATTTTCCCATTATGCCAAAAAACAGAACGCGCGTCAAGGCTCAAACCGAACCGTATTACCCGGGAGTCCCGGAAACGCCGGGAGCCGTTTTTTCTTTTTTGCGCCCCAGCAGGAAAACTGCCGCTAAAAGTACGGCGGCAGAAACCGAGGCCGCCGGCAAAAACACACGCGGCGGAAGTCCGAAAAACCAGAATGCAGACAGCACAGAACTCCACGCCAGCGCAGCAAACGGAGGCGCAAGAACCGCCGGAAAGACCGGGAAACTGCAGTCCGGGCCGGAACGGAAAAACGCCGCGCGGCATAAGAACACCGCAAGAACCGCAAACAGTGTATGGAAAAAACAAAAAAAGGCGTCCAGGGGCTGGAAACGGACGAACAGGCTGAATGGTTCATAGACCGCCAGGCAGGCAAAAAACTGCGGTAAAAACCAGCCGGCAAAACCGCCTCTTTCTGATGATTCCATTTCCGCGCGGAAAAACAGGAAATTCACCCCGCAAAGCAGCAGCAGCGGCAAAAGGGCGTCAAAAAACACGCCCGACAATGCTTTGGCTGCCACGGAGGAAGCCGTCCCGCCGGAAATCCGCAGCAGCAAAGCCTGCAAAAAAGCAGCCAGCACGCCGGCCGGCACACCGGATAAAAACGCCGGCAGGGACCGGAAAAACGGCGGGGCGCTGCGCCCGGCGGCATAGTACAAAAACGCCGCCCCCAGCATCGCGAATACAAGGTAAAGCATGGAACAAAATTACCAGACCGCGCCGGGAAAAGCAAGCGGGGAACCCGGTATTCCGTGCATACAGCCGTTGACATAAGCCCGTTTTTCCTGCTATAGTTTCTGCCGTAACTTTATCAGGGATCAGTGCAGCAATCTGCACGCAGGAGGATTTTTGGCGGACAATAACAGAGGTTTGCGGGTAAACGGGCAGATCCGTGTACGGGAAATCCGGCTGATTGACGAAAACGGCGGCCAGCGCGGAATTGTTCCCACAGTCACCGCCTTGCGGCTTGCACAGGAAGCGGATCTGGATTTGGTGGAAGTTGCCCCGCAGGCCAATCCGCCCGTATGCAAAATTCTGGACTACGGCAAATACCGCTTTGAAATGGAGAAAAAGCTTCGCGACTCCAAGAAAAAGCAAAAGCTCCAGGTACTGAAAGAGATCCGTATGCAGCCGAAAATCGACAGCCACGATCTCGATTTTAAGTCCAAGCATATCCGGGAGTTCCTTGCCGGAGGAGACAAAGTCAAGGTTACCGTGCGCTTCCGCGGCAGGGAGCTTGCACATACGGACCTGGGACTTGATGTGCTCAAGAGTGTCCTGGAAAGACTGGGCGAGGACTTTACCATGGAAAAACAGCCGGCGATGGAAGGACGGTTTATGTCCATGACGCTGGCGCCGAAAGCAAAAAAATAAAGGGTAGCAAGAGGGATTCACTATGCCAAAGATGAAAACGAAACGGTGCGCGGCCAAAAGGTTTTCCTTTACCGCGGGCGGAAAAGTCAAATACAAAAAAATGAACCTCCGCCATATTCTGACCAAAAAATCCGCCAAGCGGAAAAGAAACCTCCGCCATGCAGGTATCCTGTCCGATGCGGATTCGGCAAAAGTACGCAAACAGCTTTTGCCGTACGGCTGACATTATCCGAGGAGTAAGAAATGCCCAGAGCAGTAGACGGTAGCAAAAGAAAAGAACACCGGAAAAAAATCCTGAAAATTGCCAAAGGATTCCGCGGCAGAAGAGGAACCAATTACAAAGCCGCAAAAGATGCGGTAACCAAAGCCCTTGTGCACGGGTATGTTTCCCGCCGCGACCGGAAAGGAGACTTCCGCAGCCTGTGGATTACCCGTATCAACGCCGCTGTGCGTCCGGAAGGACTTTCCTATTCCCGCTTTATGGAAGGACTGGCCAAAGCCGGCGTGGCGCTGAACCGCAAAGCCCTGTCCAATCTGGCGATTGAAGATCCGGCGGCTTTCAAATCCGTTGTGGATCTTTCGAAAAAAGCCCTGGAAGCCTGAATATGCTGAGCATTGAACAAGTCCGCCAGCTGGAAAACCGCGTGGAAAAAGCCGTGTGGAAAATCACGTCGCTTTCCGAGGAAAACACGCGGCTTTCCGAAGAAAACCACCGGCTGCAGGATCAGCTGTTTTCCGTCCAGAACCGGGTAAACGAGCTGGAGCGGGCGGTTCAGGCATTTAAGGATGATCAGGGAAGAATCGAGGAAGGAATTCTCAGCGCGCTGGACAAGCTGAGCGCGTTTGAGGACTCCGTTCTGAATCAGGATCCGGAACAACCGGATTCCGCAGCCGGAAGCGCCGCGGAAGGCACAGACACGCCGGACGCTGCGCCCGCTGCGGAAGGGTTGGCCGAAGACCCGTTTGCCCCGTCCGGGGAAAATCACGACGGGCAGATGGACATTTTCTGACGGATGACCAAACCAGAAGGACTTCTCCAGATTGACTTGCTGGGGACATCTTTCGCGCTGCAAACCGATGAAACGCCGCAATACCTGGATGTTTTGTATAACCACTACAAAATCATGCTGAAGCAGGTGGAAAATGTCACAGGCGGATCCGATCCGCTGAAAACCGCCATCATTGCCGGTATTCTGGTCACGGACGAATTATTCAAAGAAAAACAAAAACATCCTGCAAATCCGCAGGCTCCCGATTTAAACGATGTGGAAGCCCGTGCGCTGCGGATGATTTCCCGCATTGATCAGGTGGTTTGATGCGTTTATGGATTGACGCGGACTCCTGCCCCCGCGCAGTGCGGGACATCGTATGCCGGGCAGGCAAACGTCTCGGTATTCCGGTTATCTTTGCCGCCAACCACCCCGTAGCGCATTCCCGGGAGTTCCCGGTTTCTATGGTGGTGCTTCCGCCGGAAAAAGATGCCGCCGACACATATATTGCCGAACATGCACAGCACGGGGATCTGATTGTGACGCGGGATATTCCGCTGGCCAAACGCCTTGTGGACTTGAATCTGGCGGTACTGAATGACCGGGGGAACCTGTACACACGCGAAAATATCGGCGAACGCCTTTCCATCCGCAATTTTATGCTGGACCTGCACAGCAGCGGGCAAATACCGGAAAGCACATCCAAATTCGGACCGCAGGATGTCAAGCGTTTTGCCGACGCCTTTGACCGGACGCTGGCAAAATTGCAGAAAAACAGCGCGGAAACAGCCGGTACCTGAAATCCGCCTTTTTTTTGTTTATGCATGCAGGAAATTCCGTGCTATACTTTCTGCATGATTCAAAAAATTACCCATGTAGAAAAAGAATTTTTGCTGTCGGCAGCGGCCCGTGCCGCCCTTCCCTTCCGCCTGCACGGTACATCCGGTATGGTTCAGGCGCTCCTGCAGAATATCCAGCCGGGCGCGCTCGAAATGGTTTTCCGCAGCCGCCCCGGAGACGGCGGCTTTCCGCCTCCGGAGCCGGTCACTGCGTACTTTGCGTATGGCGGGCAGACTTACACATTCCGCAGCAGGGTACGGAAACGGACGGAAACCGGTCTTTTGCTGGATATGCCGGAATTCCTGTATAAAAGCCTGCGGCGCAAATTTGTGCGGGTTTACCGGCCGAAAGGCCTGCAGGTGGTTTTTGCGCTGGACAACGAAGAAATCCGCATGGATTATCCGGTTTGCCCGGAATACAGCAATGTGGAAGAACCGGCGGACATCAACATCAGTACGGACATACCGATCCAGCGCCTGATTGCGGCATTCCGCGAAGAACTGTCCGGGAAATGCACAGCCAATTCCATCCGGATGTTCCGGACAAAGAAACCGGAAAGGCTGGAAGAAATTCTGGTCACTGAGACAGGCAAAGTACTGTTCATTCCCTCGACCAGTTCGGGACTTCCCCGCACCGATCCATATCCGGAAGGCAGGCTGATCACCGAAGCCATGGAAGAACAGTTTGAAGATCCCAATTTCCTGGTTGAAGAATCCGCCCTGCAAAAACTGCTTGCAGAAAAAAAAGCGGAAGGCATTACGTCGGAAATCTGGTGTCCGGTTGTCTTTTACCAGTACGTGGTGGGATACATTTATGCAGCCAACAAAGGCCGCTCGTCGTTCGATTTTTCGATGATCGATACATTGTGGGATTTTTCCCGCATCCTGGCATACAAGTTGAAAGAAGTCGGATATTTTGCTGCGGAACAGACAACGGGCGCCGCCAAAGAACACAGTGCAAAAATCGTGGACATGACGCCGGAAGGGATTTTGATCGCGGTCCCGGAGAACGAACTGCGGATTCCGGTAAAAGAAGGGGCCGGATTCCGGGTGACGGTTTTGCCGGAAGAAGGCGGTGCGGTTTCTGCTTACGCGCGGGTTTGCCGCCGGCACACGGACCAGGGAACGACATATTACGGCGCGCAGTTTGCCGGTATGAAAGCGGAAGACCGGATGCGGCTGTTTACGCTGTTGTACGGCAGCAAAAATCCGGAGAATGATCCGTCTGTTTTTGAAAAAAGCGGGACAACAGCCGCAGCGCCGTTTTAAACGCCGGTGTTTTTTGCCGGTCCGTTTGCCGGTTCCGGCGGTTTGTCCAGCACGGAAAAGAAAATCGGTCCGGATCCCGCTGAACGGTCCGGCAAAAACCGGACGCCGGCGCTGCAGAATTCCGGCGTAAGCGCAGACAGCGGCTGCCGGGAAAAAAAACCGTCTGCGGGAAAGGAAATGCGGCTGCCGGGATATTTTTTACAAAGCCGTTCCACCACGCCGCTGTTTTCGGCCGGCGCAAGGGCGCAGGTGGAATACACCAGCCGTCCGCCCGGACGCAGAAGAAGCCAGGCGCCGGAAAGCAGGGACCATTGCCGCACCGCAAGATTGCGCACCCGCGCCGGCGTCCAGCGGGAAAGAGCGGTATTGTCGGCAAGCACATGGCGCTCGGCTGAACAGGGCGCGTCCAACAAAATGAAATCGAAGCATGCGCGTTCGTACCGGCACCATTTTGCGCCGTCAAATCCCGTAACCCGGATCCGGGAGCGCCGGTCAGGCGGCAGGTGTTCGTCCAATAC
>JADIMS010000131.1 GCA_017694555.1 Candidatus Avitreponema avistercoris | reverse complement strand
GATGATGGTGTTTTTGAAATCCACCACCCGCCCCTGCGAATCGGTCAGGCGGCCGTCATCCAGTACCTGCAGCAGCACATTGAACACATCCGGATGGGCTTTTTCGATTTCATCGAACAGAACCACGCTGTACGGCCGGCGGCGGACGGCTTCCGTCAGCTGGCCGCCTTCATCGTACCCGACATATCCCGGCGGCGCGCCGATCAGACGGCTGACGGCGAATTTTTCCATATACTCGCTCATATCGATGCGGGTCAGGGCTTTCTCGTCGTTAAACAGGAAATCCGCAAGCGTTTTGGCCAGTTCGGTTTTGCCGACGCCGGTCGGCCCGATAAACAGGAAACTGCCCAGCGGACGGTTCTCATCGGAAAGCCCGGCGCGGTTGCGGCGGATTGCGTCTGCCACCGACGTGACCGCTTCATCCTGCCCGACCACGCGCTTATGCAGGACATCTTCCAGCTCGATGTATTTCTGTTTTTCGCTGGCCATCATCTTGCTGACCGGAATTCCCGTCCAGGAAGAAACAACCGCAGCGATGTCTTCTTCGCCGATTTCCTCGCGCAAAAGCCGCGTACCGCCGGATCCGCTTTCCGCAGTTTCCGCAGCCAGCTTTTTTTCCAGCTCCGGGATTTTGCCGTATTTCAGCTCCGCGGCTTTCTCCAAATCACCGGCGCGCGTGTAGCGGATTTCGTCCAGGCGCAGCTGCTCCAACTGCTCCTTTACCTGGCGGCTTTCGCCGATGCGCTTCTTTTCGTTTTCCCATTGCAGCCGCATCGCATTCCGTTTTTCGGTAAGCGAAGACAGCTCTTCTTCGATTTTTCCGCGCCGTTCCAGCGAAGCCGGATCGGTTTCCTTGGACAGCGCCTGTTTTTCAATGGTCAGCTGCAAAAGCTTGCGTTCCACCTGGTCGAGTTCGGTCGGCTGGCTTTCGATTTCCATCTTCAGACGGCTGGCCGCTTCGTCCACCAGATCGATGGCTTTATCCGGAAGGAAACGGCTGGTGATGTAGCGGTCCGAAAGCGTAGCGGCCGCAATCAGCGCTTCGTCCTTGATGCGCACGCCGTGGTGTACTTCGTACTTTTCCTTCAATCCGCGGAGGATTGCGATGGTGTCGGTCACCGAAGGTTCGGCGCAATACACCTGCTGGAAACGCCGCTCCAGCGCGGAATCCTTTTCGATGTATTTGCGGTACTCGTCCAGCGTCGTTGCGCCGATGACATGCAGCTCGCCCCTCGCCAGAGCCGGCTTGAGCATATTGGAAGCGTCCATCGAACCTTCGGCCGAACCTGCGCCCACCAGCGTATGCAGCTCATCGATGAACAGAATAATCCGTCCCTCGGCTTTCTGCACTTCCTGGATGACGGCTTTGAGGCGCTCCTCAAATTCGCCCCGGAATTTTGCACCGGCCACAAGGGAGCCGAGATCCAGCGCCAAAAGCCGCTTGTCGCGCAGCGTTTCGGGAACGTCGCCGGAAACGATGCGGCGGGCAAGTCCGCCGACGATGGCGGTTTTTCCCACGCCCGGCTCGCCGATCAGCACGGGATTGTTTTTTGTCCGCCGGCTCAGTACCTGCATCACCCGGCGGATTTCTTCGTCCCGCCCGATCACCGGGTCAATTTTTTCCTGCCGGGCGAGCGCCGTCAAATCCTGGCAATATTTTTCCAGCGACTGCATCGTAGCTTCGGGATCCTCGCTGGTAATCCGCTGGTTTCCCCGGATTTCTTTCAGGGCATTCAGCGCCTGCTCCCGGGTGATGCCCGCCCGCTGCAAAACAGAGGCGGCTTCATCCTGCCCCCGCAGCATGGCCAGGAAAATATGCTCGGTGGAAACGTATTCGTCTTTCAGATCCGAGGCTTCTTTCTCGGCATTGGCGAGCGCTTTACCGGCGGCCGGGGAAAAATACACCTGCGCGGAGTCGCCCGTAACTTTGGGCAGGCGGCGGATGGCGTCCGCTGTCTGCGCCTGGATTTCCGCAGCCGGTACACCGATGCGGTCCAAAAGCGGAGGGACAACGCCTCCTTCCTGTGCGGCAAGAACGTTCAGGATGTGCAGGTTTTCAATCTGCACGTTGTCATTACGCTGGGCCAGAGAGGAAGCGTCCTGCAGGGCTTCCCTGGCTTTGATTGTATATCGGTCCATGTTCATACTTTAAATATACAAAAAAAAGCCGGGGAAAAACACCTTGCAGAAAAAAAAGTGAATGGGTTCAGAATTTCGGGATTCCCTCGTTTTTGGCGTCCGGGAAATGATGGTCCAGATACTCCAGACACTGGATGGCGATGCGCTGGGCGTGTTCGTACCAGATATAGTAAAGTTCGTTGTTGATGTCGTGAGGGAAAGGCGCGCCCTGCACGTCAGAAACAAGTTGTTTCAGGATCGCCAGTCCGTCGCGGTCAAGCTTTTTCATTTTCATCCCCTTCTTGAAAACGGCGCCAGGCGCCGGCAATGATTCTATCCATTTTATAGAGATTTATAGAAAGATTATAGCGTAAAATTCCGGATTGTGCCACAAGAATCTCCGGATTCCGCGCGTTTTATGATTTTTTCCGGGCCGAGAAGCGTTTCCAGCCTGCCGGGCATTGCATCCCGGAGCAAAACGGCGGCGTCCCGCAAATCCTGCGGGGAAAGGGAAAGCAAATGGCGGCGTTTTATGCGCCGTACTTCCGGCGTAATGCCGAACAGCATCCGGATGCAGTCCGTGAAAGCCGCGCCTGACGGGCTTTTGGGGCGGATTTCCCGGCTGTAGCAGCCGGTAATCATCGCGCCGGTTTCTTCCCCGGAAAGCGTCCGGGAGGCCGCCTGTTCCACGGCGGCGGCAAAAGCATCCAGCGAACGGGACGGATCCGGATCCCGGTAAGACGAGAATACAAACACCCGCTCCAGAACATCCGGATAAGCGAAGACGCCGTACGCACCGCCGGTGGTGCGCACGCTTTCCCACAGCGGGCCGTTTGCCAGCCAGTGCCCCAAAACGGTCATCGCGGCGTTTTCCCGGCCGGGATACGGCGGCGCCGGTACAGCGGCGGCGGCAAACCCGATTTGCATTTCGGAATACACATGTTCCCGCGCGGGGATTTCCGGGGCGGACAGCGGAAGCGGCGGAGCCTCCGTCAGGCGGAAAAACGGCTCCGCCCGGCGGGTTTCCGGA
>JADIMS010000130.1 GCA_017694555.1 Candidatus Avitreponema avistercoris | reverse complement strand
GCCGTATGCTCCACCGCGTCATTGACAAAAAACTTCCACATTCTGTAGCCAAGCTTCCGTTCATCAAAACTGCTATTCATCAGCTTCATCCGGATTTTTACCGCGCCGAGAGCCACAGAATCCCGGTTTTTTTCTTTGAGCATACTGCGTACCGCTTCTTCCAAAAGTTCAAACGCCAGCCTGCGGCGGGCGGCAAGACTGTTTTCCGGCGTTTCCGTTTCCCCGTCATCGGAACGGCTCTCGGCTTCCTCATCGTCGTCGATAATTTCGCGGTAGTCGCGGTAATCGTCCGCCATTTTCAGCAGATCTTCCGAAGCATTTTTTGCATCGCAGATAATCAGCGTCTGCTTGCCGTATTTACGCAGGGACAGCAAAAGCGGACGGAAGTCAGCGTCGCCGGTAATCAGCACATACCGTTCCACATGCGGATACTGAAAAATCAGCTCCACGCCGTGCGCAACCATCGACATATCGGAACTGTCTTTGCGGCTCTTCGGTACATGGATCAGCTCAAAGCTGTTGGCAGCCAGATCGCCGGCAATATTCTTGATACCCGGCCGGTTCCAGTTGCCGAACGCCATCGCGTAGGAAATTTTACCGCCTTCTTCGATTGTTTCAATAATGGACTGAATATACCCGCTGCCCGCAGGCGGCGTAACGTTTTCAATATCCCACAGAATCGCTGTATTCAAAAGTCCGCTCATGCGCACCTCCATTCCCGTTTTCTTTCATGTTTTCATATCTTTCATGTTTCTTCTATTTTTTCATCATACCGGAAAAAAGCAGCGCGGACAAGACGCATTTCCCCGCCATACGCCGCAGGCAGAGGGCGGCGCTTTCCTCATTCTTGATTATTTCCCGCGTATGTCATATGGTTTCTGCGATGAACACGCTGCGGAAATTTGTATCGTATTACGCTCCGTATAAAACGGTATTTTTTCTCGATTTGCTTTGCGCCACGGTTATCAGCGCCGTTGACCTCGTTTATCCGCAACTGCTGCGTATTCTGACATCCACGCTTTTCACAAAAAACAGCGCGGTTATCCTGCATACGCTTCCTTTTCTGGGCGGCGGTCTTTTTCTTTTATACACCGCGCAAAGTTTGTGCAAATATTACGTCAGCTACCAGGGACACATGATGGGCGCGAATATGGAACGCGATATGCGCCAGAAATTATTCACACATTACGAAAAACTTTCGTTTTCTTATTATGATAAAAACAATTCGGGGCAAATGATGAGCCGGATTGTCGCCGACTTGTTCGATATTTCAGAAGTCGCCCATCACACGCCGGAAAACCTTTTTCTTTCAGCCGTAAAAGTAATCGGGTCGTTCGTATTTCTGTTTTTCATCAACCGCAAACTTGCGCTTCCGCTGGCTGTGATTGTCCTGCTGATGTTTTTTGTTTCCCTCCGGCAAAACCGGCAAATGCGCCGCACCTTTATGGAAAACCGGAAAAAAATTGCGGACGTCAACGTCAGCGTACAGGATACGCTGGCCGGAATCCGCGTTGTGCAGTCATTTGCCAATGAAGACGTGGAGCAAAATAAATTCAGCAAAAGCAACAACGCATTTCTGAAATCCAAAGATGAAAATTACCGCTGCATGGGTTTGTTCCAAAGCAGCAATCTTTTTTTCCAGGGTATGATTTATCTTGCCACCGTGGTATTCGGCGGTTTTCTTATCGCGCACGGAGAAATGCAGGCGGCAGACCTTGCAGTGTTCGCCCTGTATATCGGCATTTTCATCAGCCCGATTCAAATCCTTGTCGAACTCATGGAACAAACCCAAAAAGGAATGTCCGGATTCAAGCGCTTTATCTCCGTCTTGGAAACCGAGCCGGACATTCAGGACAGCCCGCACGCAAAACCGCTGCTTCATGCAAAAGGCGAAATCGAATTTGAACATGTGTCGTTCCGCTACGGAAAAGAAGGCGGGGAAATCCTGTCAGACGTATCTTTCCGTATCCGTGCCGGAACATCCGTGGCGCTCGTCGGCCCGTCGGGAAGCGGCAAAACCACAATCTGTTCCCTGATCCCCCGGTTTTACGAGGCCGGAAGCGGACAGGTCAAAGTAGACGGTCACGACGTCCGCACGGTTACGCTGCAATCCCTGCGCAGGCAAATCGGCATTGTTCAGCAGGAAGTCTATTTGTTTTGGGGGACAATCCGGGAAAACATTGCTTACGGAAAACCGGATGCCACGGATGAAGAAATTATTGCGGCTGCGAAAAGGGCCGGCATCCATGAATTCATCGAAAGCCTGCCGGATGGTTACGATACATTTGCCGGGGAACGCGGCACGCGCCTCTCCGGCGGACAAAAGCAGAGGATTTCCATTGCCCGCGTCTTTTTGAAAAATCCGCCTGTCCTCATTCTGGATGAAGCCACCAGTGCGCTGGACAACGACAGCGAACGCCTTGTACAGCAAAGTCTGGACGAGCTGACAAAGGGACGGACAACCATCACCATCGCCCACCGTCTTTCTACAATCCGGAACGCGGACGAAATCTTCGTCGTTGCAAACAACGGCATTGCAGAACGCGGTACCCATGAATCGCTTTTGCAGCAGAACGGGATTTACGCACGTTACTATAACATGCAGTTCGGTTGAACAATCGTCCGCTTTCTGTTACTGTGAATCATGGCAACTGAAAAAATATCGGTATTGGACTTTGGCAGCCAGTACGCCCATCTGATTGCCAAGCGTTTCCGGATGCTTGGTTATTATTCTGAAATCCTTCCGCCTACAGCGCCGCTTACGGCTTATGCAGGCACAAAAGGCATTGTCCTTTCCGGCGGCCCGTCTTCGATTTACGAAAGCGGCGCGCCGTGTTACAACCCGGAAATTTTCACGCTGGGAATTCCGATCCTCGGCCTTTGTTACGGACATTATGTCGTGGCCGAAGCAAACGGCGGAACCGTGGGGAAAGCGCAGACCGGCGAATTCGGTTTTGCCACGCTGCGGAAAAACCCGCAGACGGAATGCCCGCTGCTGGAAGGCGTGGAATTCCCTGCGCAGGTATGGATGAGCCATCAGGATGCCATTTCCGTTCCTGCGCCCGGATTTGAAGCGGCCGCCTGTACCAACGACTGCGCGTTCGCCGTGGTACAAAACCTGCAAAAACGGCAATTCGGCCTGCAATTCCATGCAGAAGTTAAGGATACGCCGTGCGGGAACACCATCTTCCGGAACTTTGCCGCATATTGCGGAATGCCGCAAAACTGGGACCAGAACAAAGTCCTTTCCCTCCTGCTGGAACAAATCCGCATAGACGCCGGCGTCCAACCGGCAGCAGACGGCTCCTGCAAACCGGAGCGGAAAGTCCTGCTGTTTCTTTCCGGCGGAGTGGATTCCACCGTCGCGTTTGCCCTGCTGAACCGGGCGCTCGGACAGGATAAAGTCCTCGGCCTGCACATCGACAACGGCTTCATGCGCAAAAACGAAAGCAGCACGATTGCGGCCCGCTACCGGGAAGCAGGTTTTACCAACTTCACCGTCCGCGATGCATCTGCGGAATTCCTTGCGGCGGTGAAAAACCTGATTGACCCGCAGGAAAAACGGAAAGCCGTCGGCGAAACGTTCATCCGCGTCCGGGACGAAACCGTCCGGGAACTCGGCCTGCGTGAAGAAGAATGGCTTCTCGGACAGGGAACGCTCTATCCGGACGTGATTGAATCCGGCGGCACGGAAAACGCAAAAACCATCAAGACGCACCACAACCGCGTGGAAGGAATCCAGGCCCTCATCGAAGCCGGACGCGTCATTGAACCGCTGAAAGAATTGTATAAAGACGAAGTGCGGGCAATCGGCGCGAAACTCGGACTGGACGACGGTTTGATTTACCGCCATCCGTTTCCCGGCCCCGGGCTGTCCATCAATGTGCTGTGCAGCCGCGGCGAAGAAAACGTAAGCAGCGAAGACCGCGCCGGCCGCGCCGCGGCAGAAGAAAGCCTCCGGCATACCGGTATCTGTAATTGCTTTACCGGCAGCGAAAACGGCGGACAGGCCAGGCTTTCCGGCATAAGCGTTCTGCCGGTCAAATCCGTCGGCGTGCAGGGAGATTTCCGCACGTACACCTTCCCGGCCTGCCTGCAAATGGAAAACGTTTTTACAGATTTTCCGCGCTGGGACGATTTGGAAAAAGCGTCTTCACGCATCACCAATTCCGTCCCGGCCGTAAACCGGACCGTGCTGCTGCTTTGGAACAAACCGGACGCCGTATGCCGTGTGCAAAAAGCAATCTGCGAAAAACGCACATTGGACCAGCTCCGGGAAGCCGACGCCATCGTACTGGAAGAACTGCACAAAGCAAATCTGTACCGCAGTATCTTCCAGCACCTGACCATCCGCCTGCCGTTTGCTTCTTCTGCGGAACGCTGTTCCCTTGTATTGCGTCCGGTTGTTTCCGAAGACGTGATGACAGCCCGTTTTGCCCGTCTTCCTGTAGACGTGCTGCAAACTATAACGGAGAAGATTGCATCGCTCGGTTTTGCCGATGCAGTCTATTATGATATTACGAACAAACCTCCGGCGACTTTCGGCTGGGAATAACGCAAAGCTGCGGACAAAAAAAGCGGAGGACTTTTCCTCCGCTTTTTTTACATATCCGGATTCCGCCGGAGCGGAACAAAACCGGAATCAGCCGGCCCAAATTTCCCTGCGGATAAACGTATCCTCACGGTCGTAGCCGACCGACACAATATCTACCGGAACCCCGCAGTATGCTTCAATAAATTCGATATAAGTCCGTGCCGCATCCGGAAGATCCCCATACGACCGGCATTCTTTCAGGCAGGATTTCCAGCCCTCAAAGGTTTTTAAAACCGGATGCGCCGCATTCAGGTCTTCCACCGAAGAAGGGAATTCTTCCGTAATATTGCCGTTAATGTTGTATGCGACGCAGGCTTCGATTTCAGACAGCGTATCGTAAACATCCAGATGTGTCAGCGCCAGCGAGTCTATGGAATTGGACCGGCAAGCGTAGCGGAGCGCCACCAAATCCAGATACCCGCAGCGGCGCGGACGGCCGGTTGTAACGCCGTATTCCCGGCCGGTATCCCGCACAAAACGGTATAACGCGCTCTGGCTGTTTTCGTCAAATTCCGTCGGCATCGGGCCGTTTCCTACGCGCGTGGAGTAAGCCTTAAACACGCCCACGACTTTATCGATGGCGCGCGGCCCGATACATCCGCCGATGGCAGCGCCGGCCGCAGAAGAAAATCCGGAAGAAACATAAGGATACGTCCCCAAATCCAGATCCAGCAAAACGCCCTGCGCGCCCTCAAACAGAATCCGCTGGTCTTTATATTTCCACAGTTCGTACGTCAGATTGACTTTCATTTCCAGAAGGCGGGAAATCCAGGGCGCAAGGAACGCGCGGTCCTCTTCTTCCAGATCCGCCATTTTTTCCTTCCAGGCAAGATCGGCGATGCGGATACCGTCCCGTTCGCTTTTCATCGCATAAGTCGTACCGATTCCCCGTCCGGTTGTCCCGATGGGGCGGCGGCGGAGACTGTCGCGTTCTTTGTCCAGAGTTCTATAGCGCGGCAACACAATATGCGCACGGTCGGAAATGAACACACGGCCTTCCCAGGAAATTCCTTTTCCGGAAAGCATGGCCAGTTCGCCGAACAGCGCTTCCGGATCAATCACCATGCCCGCCCCGAGATATACCGTGGTATCTGTATGCAGGATTCCGGAAGGAACAAGATGCAGCGCATACTGGACGCCGCCGCTCACAATGGTATGGCCGGCATTCGCGCCGCCGGAATAGCGGACAATGCACCGCGCCCCGGAAGAAAGATAGTCAACGATTTTTCCTTTTCCCTCGTCGCCCCACTGTGCTCCGACAACCACAATATTCATCGGCTTCCCCTTTCCGTCCGGCTTTAAGCCCGGCGGCAGGGAAAGTATAGCGGAAAGGGAAAAATTTGACAATCCTCGGGCGTTTTAAGAATCCGATCCCCGGAAATGCAGGTTTTTGTTGATGTGAATCACCGTGAAAAAAAGGATTGCAATCAGCCAGATGGCAAGCAAAATCGTCAGCGCTGCGGTACCGCCGGAAAGAAGACTGGTCAGGACAAGGGCGGCCACCGCGCTTTGCAGCACCACAAGCAGCAGAAGCGTCTGCCGCTGCGAAAACCCCATCGCAACCAGTTTATGATGCAGATGGGAAAAATCCGGAGACATAATCGACCGGTGTTCCCGCAGCCTGCGCCATACGGCAGCGATAAAGTCGCAGACAGGAAACACCAGAACCGTCGCGGCATACCAAACCGGAACCACTGCCGGGGACACCGGCGTTTCCCGCACCAAGGGAAGCACGGCCAGCATAAAGCCGAGGAAATTGCTGCCGCTGTCGCCCATGAAAATCCGCGCTTTCGGGAACGGCAGATTGAATAACAAAAATGCCGTCACCGGAACAATCAGCAGGGAACACAGCAGAAAACCGTCTGCAAAATCCGCGCGGTAAAAAAACACCGTGTACACCAAAAGTGCAATCACCGAAGTTGTTCCGGCCAGACCGTCCAGACCGTCGAACATATTGATCACATTGATCAGTCCGGCAATCCACAGCACCGTAAGAGGCCAGGAAAAAATGCCGAAGTCCAGGCTGAAATTCAGCGGCGCAAAGGAAATCCGGTCAAACCGGAAACCGGCCGCGCAGACCAGCAGGGCCGCAGCCAGCTGGATCACCAGCTTATAGCGCGCCGGAACCGGCTTCAAATCGTCCACAAAACCCGTAGCAAACACAATTACCGCTGCGGCCAGCAAAAGCCAAAAGCGGCTGTCGCTGCGCAACGCGCTTCCGGTACCGGACAGCAGACAAATCACGACGCCGGCGGCAAATCCCAGAAAAATCCCGAGCCCGCCGAGCCGGGGAATTTTCCCCTTATGCATACGCCGGCCGTCCTGAATATCGTAAAGGGAAAGCGCACGGGAAATTTTAATCACACCGAAAACGGCGGCGGCAGAAATCAAAAATTGAATACCATAAACCATCGCGAAAACTTACCCCGCTGCAAAGTCTGTACACAGGAAGGAAACCATTCTACCCCCCCCCCCCGCAAAATCTGTCAACACCGCCCATATTCATCTTCCACCCTGGTGATGTCGTCTTCTTCCAGATAAGCGCCGGACTGCACTTCAATAACGTCCAGGGGAATTTTGCCCGGGTTTTCCAGTGAATGCAGCATCCCGACCGGAATAAAGACAGACTGGTTTTCCGTCATCAGCATAATCTCATCGCCTTTGCGGACGCGGGCAGTACCGGAAACAATAATCCAATGTTCCGAACGGTGATGGTGCAATTGCAGCGAAAGCTTGCCGCCCGGTTTTACCGTGATATGTTTTACCCGGTACCGGCTGCCTTTTTCAATAGAATCATAACAGCCCCAGGGACGGAAACCGACCTGCGGATCGTCCACTTCGGAACGGTTCCGTTCTTTGAGCACAGCAACCACGCGCTTGATGTCCTGCGAGGCATTTTTATCCGCAACCAGCACCGCGTCGCGGGTTTCCACCACAACCAAATCCCGGCAGCCGACGGCCGCAACCAGCCGCTTTTCGGAAAAAACCAGACTGCCGGAAGAATTGTGCACCAGCACGTTTCCCCGGACCGCATTGCCGTCCGCGTCTTTCGGGGAAATCTCCCACAGTGAATCGAACGAGCCGACGTCACTCCAGCCTGCATCCATCGGAACCACCGCGCCCAACGCAGTTTTTTCCATTACCGCATAATCGATGGAATCCGCCGGGCAGCGTGAAAATTCCGCCGCATCCAACCGGTGAAAGTCCTGTGTGCCCGATACGGAATCGCCGGCCATTTTCTCCACCGCCGCGCGCACCGCAGCCAGCATATCCGGCGCAAATTTTTCCAGCTCGGACAGATATACCGAGGCCCTGAACAGGAACATACCGCTGTTCCAAAAATAACCGCCTTCCCGCAAATAAGCGGCCGCGGTTTCCGCATCCGGTTTTTCCCGGAACGAATCCAGCGCAAACCATCCTGCGCCGGAATCCTTTCCGGCTTTGATATAGCCGTATCCGGTTTCCGGCCGGGACGGTACAATCCCGAACGTCACCAGCCGCCCGGCGAGCGCCGGCTCCACCGCAGATGCCACGGTTTTCCGGAACGCTTCCGGGTCCTGAAAGGCAGAATCTGCCGCCAATACAACCATAAGCGGATCGCCGCCGGTTTTTCCGCAAAGGCAGAGGGCGGCTGCCGCAATCGCCGGCGCCGTATTCCTTCCGCAGGGTTCCAGCATCACAAACGGGGATGCAATACCGGCTTCCGCAAGCTGCGCCGCAGCCGTAAACCGGTGGGTTTCGTTGCAAATCACCAGCGGTTCCGCAATTCCCGGAATCCCGCGCAGGCGGAGCACTGTTTCCTGCAGCATCGTTTTATCCGAAACCAGCGGTAAAAACTGTTTCGGATACTGGGCGCGGGCCAGCGGCCAAAGCCGGGTTCCTTCGCCCCCTGCAAGAATTACCGGCACTAGCGGCACATGCTGTCCGTGATTCATACGCAGCCTTCTCCGCGGACAGCAGGCCGGGCACGCAGATAATCCCCGGAGAGGATTCCGTCTACCCAGGCTTTGCGCCGCAAATACCAGCGGACCGTAGCCCGCAAACCTTCTTCAAATGTCATTTTCCTTTCCCAGCCGAGCTCGCGGCGGATTTTTGAGCAGTCAATCGCGTACCGCCTGTCATGGCCGGGACGGTCCGTCACGTATGAGACCGTTTCAGAAATTTCCGCAGCACTTTTTGCAGGATACCCGGCCGGAACCAGTTCTTCTGCCGTAATCTCCATCACTTTTTGCAGCAGGCGGATATTTTCCCATTCGTTTTCCCCGCCGATGTTGTATTTTTGCCCGCATTCGCCGCGCCGCATAATTTCCCACACCGCGCGGTTGTGATCTTCCACATAAATCCAGTCCCGGATGTTTTTTCCGTCGCCGTACACCGGAAGATTTTTTCCGCGCGTGATGTTCAGAATCATCAGCGGCAGGAATTTCTCCGGAAACTGAAACGGCCCGTAATTGTTGGAACAGTTGGAAAGCGTAACCGGCAGACCGTAAGTGTGGGCATACGCCGAAACCAGATGGTCGCTGGAAGCCTTGCTGGCCGAATACGGGCTGCGGGGATCGTAAGGCGTGGTTTCCGTGAAAAAACCTTCCGCGCCAAGCGAACCGTATACTTCGTCCGTGCTGATGTGATGGAACAGTACGCCGCCGCGGTACGACCCGTCCGGGCTGCGCCAAAATGTACGCGCACAGTCCAGCAACGTAAACGTTCCGTCTACATTTGTACGGATAAAGGCCGCCGGGCCGGAGATGGAACGGTCCACATGGCTTTCCGCGGCGAAATGCACAACCGTATCGATATCATATTCCCGGAGAATGCGCTCCACATTTTCCCGGTCGCAGATGTCGCCTTTTTCAAAAAAATAGCGGCGCTGTCCGGCCGGCGCCCCGGAACCGTAGCGTGACTCCACATCATCAAGGCTTTGTAAATTGCCGGCATACGTCAGTGCGTCCAGATTGACGACAATGCCGGAAAAACCCGCATCCGAAAACTTATCCGGAAAAGCAGAAAGCCCGAAAAGGTAATGGATAAAATTGCAGCCGATAAAGCCTGCGCCGCCGGTCACCAGAATATTGGAAAGTTTTCTGTCCGGCCTGTCTGTTCCGCCGCTCATGTTCCCTCCGGATTCTTTTTTGTGTCTTTTTCCCCGCCCGGCAAAACAAAATCCGGGCCGCTCATAAAGGCGAGAAGGCTTTCTTCCCAGCCGGGAAGCGGAACGCCCAGCGCATGCCGCAACTTTGCTTTGGAAAGCACCGAATACGCAGGCCGCGCAGCCTTAGCGGGATATTCCGCGGAAGTACAGGGATTTACCGCACACGTACCGGTAATCCGCCCTTTTTGTCTGCCGATCCGGTAAATTTCAGAGGCAAAATCAAACCAGGTTGTCTCCCCTTCCCCGGAATAGTGGTAGATTCCTGCATCCGCGCCGGACTGCATCAGCATCAGCATACAGCGGGCAAGGTCGCCGGTAAACGTCGGCGTCCCGCGCTGATCCGAAACAACCCGGATTTCCGGCCGGGTATTCATCAGGGAAACCATGGTGTAGACAAAATTTTTCCCCATCGGGCCATACAGCCAGGCTGTGCGGATAATGTACCACGGCAGGGACGAACCGGAAAACGCTTTGCGCACAAGCTGTTCGCCCTCCAGCTTTGTCCTGCCGTATACGCTGGCGGGGCACACGGGATCATCTTCGGTATACGGCCGCTGTGCGCTGCCGTCAAATACATAGTCGGTGGAAATATGCAGCATACCCGCCCCGGATTCCACGGCAGCGGCGGCCAGATTGCCGGCTCCGGTTCCATTCAACCGTCCGGCGGCTTCCGGTTCATCTTCCGCCCGGTCCACAGCGGTATAAGCGGCACAGTTGACAATCCAGTTTCCGCTGGCGGAACCGCCGTCTGCCGGATCCGTGCCGCCGAACAGACGGGAAGCAAAAGAGCGCACGGCGGCGGAATCCGTGATGTCCACCTCGCGGTCGGTTGCCGTAAACGCCAGGCCTTCATCCTGTACACGGCGGGTAAAGCAGCTTCCCAGCATCCCTTTTGCCCCGACAATCCAAATCATGCGCCCTCCCAGGTTCCGTCCAGCCGGAAATACTTCCCCGCCGGATCAAACGGCGGATATGCGCCGTCCTTTTCCGAAAGCAGGGGCGAAAACTCCCCGCCGGCCGCAGAAGCCCAATCCACGGCAAGCAGCGGATCATTCCACATCAGCCCCTGTTCGTCTTCGGGATGATAAAAATCCGTGCATTTGTAAGCAAAAACCGCCGACGCAGAAAGCACAAAAAATCCATGGGCAAACCCCGGCGGAATATAAAACTGCCCGCAGGTTTCCCCGTCCAAAACCACGCCGAACGGACGCCCGAACGCCGGCGAGCCGCGGCGCAAATCCACCGCTACATCGTAAACCCGTCCGGAAATCACGCGGACCAGCTTCCCCTGCGGATGGCGGGACTGGAAATGCAGGCCGCGCAGAACGTTCTGTGACGATGCGGACTGGTTATCCTGCACAAAGCGGACATCCAAGCCGGCGGCGGCGAAATCCCGTTCGTTGTACGATTCAAAAAAGAGCCCGCGGTTATCCGGGAACAGCCGCGGTTGGATAAGCTGCAAACCGGGAAACACCGTCCCGTCTGCGGCGACACAAGGAGTAAACGTGAAAGCCAAAAGAGCCTCCTGCGGTTACCGGACAGCCGGATTCCCGGCAATATACCGGAGATAATCCCCGTAATCGGTTTTATACATTTCCGCGGAGGACAGCAGGTCATCCTGCGTAATCCAACCATTGCGGAAAGCGATTTCTTCAATACAGGAAACATACATTCCCTGCCGTTTTTGGATTGCGGCTACAAAATTCGACGCTTCCAGCAAACCGTCATAGGTTCCGGTGTCCAGCCAGGCCATCCCCCGGCCGAGTACTTCCACGGAAAGCGCCTGCCGTGCAAGGTACGCATTATTCACCGCGGTGATTTCAATTTCCCCGCGCGCGCTGGGACGCACCTCTTTTGCAATCGAAACAACCGAATTGTCATAAAAATACAAACCGGGGACCGCGTAATTCGATTTCGGATTCTGCGGCTTTTCTTCGATGGATACCGCCAGTCCGTCCGCACCGAATTCCACAACGCCGTACGACCGGGGATCCTTTACATAGTACCCGAAAATTTTCGCCCCGCCGTGTTCTTCCACAGAACGGACGCAGTCTTTCAGCTGGCCTCCGAACGAACGGCCGTAAAAAATATTGTCGCCGAGCACAAGGGAAACGGAATCGCTGCCGATAAAGTCCGCGCCGACCAAAAAAGCGTCCGCCAGTCCGCGCGGCTGCTGCTGCACGGCATAGGAAAACCGCATCCCCAGCCGGCTTCCGTCCCCGAACAGCCGCCGGAACACAGGCGCGTCGCGTTCCGTAGAAATGACCAGAATTTCCCGGATTCCGGCCAGCATCAGGACGGAAAGCGGGTAATAAACCATCGGTTTGTCGTAAACCGGAAGGATTTGCTTGGAAACCGCCAGCGTCAGCGGATACAGTCTGGTACCGGAGCCACCGGCTAAAATTACCCCTTTCATTGCGGGTAACAGTATAGCACGTTATTGGTTTCCGGTAAACCGTTCATAAAGCCGGTCCAAATCCCCGGCGGAAAAATAGGAAATTTCCAGCACCCCGCGGTCTGCGCTGCCTTTAATCGCAACTTTTGTCCCCAGACATTCGATGAGTTTTTCCTGAACCGCCAGCAAATCCGCATCAGCCGCCGGGGGCGCCGTTTTTTTCTTTTTTCCGGAAGGCGGGGCGGCACGTCCGCCGCCATTCAATTCAGCAGCCCAGGCTTCGCTTTCGCGGACCGAAAGCCCGCTGCCCAGAATCCGCCCGAACAAAATCTGCTGGTCTGCCGGATTCACCACCGAAAGCAGGGCGCGGGCATGACCCGGCGTAATTTTCCCGTTTTTCAGCGCCTCGCGCATATCGGCGGGCAGTTTCAGCAAACGCAAGGCGTTGGCCACCGCCGGGCGGCTTTTCCCCACCCGCGCCGCAGCTTCTTCCTGGCTGAGGTTTTCCAGCACCATCAGCGCATGATACGCTTCGGCTTCGTCCACCGGATTCAGGTCTTCCCGCTGGATGTTTTCAATCAGCGCAACTTCCAGTTTCCGTTCGTCGGAAAATTTCCGCACCAGAACCGGAATCTCCTTCAACCCGGCCAGACGGGCGGCGCGTGTCCGGCGTTCCCCGGCAATCAGAAAATAGCGGCCGTCCCCGGCTTCTTCGGCAATTACCGGCTGGATGATTCCGTGTTCCCGGATGGACGCAGCCAGATCCTGCAAGGATTCGCCGTCAAATTCTTTCCGCGGCTGGCGCGGATTCGGCTGCAGCAAAGCCGGATCCACCATGATCACGGCAGAACCGTCCGGCGGCTCCGCCGGATTTCCGGACGCCTGTTCTGCAGCAAGCGGCTCCGGGTTTTCCAAAAGCGCATCCAGTCCCCTGCCGAGACCGTGCCGGATTTTAGCCACGGGCGATAATCTCCTTTGCCAGCTGTTCATAGCTTCTTGCCCCGGAACAAGCCGGATCATAAGCGCAAACCGGCAGGCCGTGTGAGGGCGCTTCGGAGAGGCGGATATTGCGCGGAATTACGGTGTCAAACACACGCTCCTTGAAATACATTTTCAC
Organism: Candidatus Avitreponema avistercoris; assembly: GCA_017694555.1. Taxonomy (GTDB): domain Bacteria; phylum Spirochaetota; class Spirochaetia; order Treponematales; family Treponemataceae; genus Avitreponema; species Avitreponema avistercoris. The sequence goes on along the minus strand of JADIMS010000130.1, from coordinate 3,157 downwards.
CTGGCGTACAACGTCCTGCGGCAGGCGCATACGGGGGTCGTACATTGTGAAGAAAATGCCGCCGATAACCAGCGACGGATTCACGGAGTTCTGCACGCGGCGCACCGTTTGCAGCAGAAGCGTCAAACCTTCCAGCGCAAAATATTCACATTGCAGGGGAATCAGCACCTGTTCCGCCGCGGCAAGTCCATTCAGCGTCAGCAGCCCCAATGAAGGCGGGCAATCAATCAGAATGTAATCGTAGTCGTTTTTTAACGGCGCGATGGCGTTCTTCAAAAAAAACTCGCGCTCTTTTTGTTCCACCAGCTCCACGGTAGCGCCGGAAAGATCGATGGACGCCGGAATCGCAAACAAACGCGGCACCGAAGTTTTGCGCACGACATCCGCGGGGGAAGACCTTCCGGCCAGCAAATCATATACGGTGGGCTTTTTCCGGTCCACACCGACGCCGGACGTCATATTGCCCTGGGAGTCAAAATCCACCAGCAGGGTTTTTTTCCCTTCCAGCGCCATATACGCGCCGATATTGATTACCGAAGTCGTTTTGCCGACCCCGCCTTTTTGATTCACAAAAACAAAGGTTTGTCCCATATGTACCCAGTATACACACTTTTTTCTATATTACAACAGACGGAAGCAGCGGCTGCGCGCATTTTTCCGCCTGCGCGGCGCAGTTTCCTTGCATCAGGAATGCAAAAACGGACTGTAGGAAACCCGGTAATCGTATACATCCGCCTTTTCCAGCTTTTTGATGCACCGCACCACTGCATACGTAAGGGGTAAAAACAGCACTTCCACCGCGGTTTTCAGCAGATAATTGGAAAGCCCCATGACCAACAGTACGGACGCAGAATACGCACCGGCAAAAGCGGCGGTCACGAAAATGGCGGTATCAAAAAACTGTCCGGCAAGCGTGGAAACCACAGCCCGGAGCCAGAAAAATTTTCCGCCGGTTGCCACTTTGATTTTGGAAAGCGTAACGGAATTGACATACTCGCCGGAAAAATAACCGAGGATACTGGCCAGCGCAATACGCGGCACCTGCCGGAGCACATGGTCAAAATCCGTCTGGAAAGTCCATTCTGCCTGCGCAGGAAGTACGCCGACCACAGCGATAGCCAGGCTCATCAAAATCAGCGTGAAAAAGCCGGTCCAGATCACCTTTCTGGCTTCACGGTAGCCGTAGACTTCCGTAAGCACATCGCCAAAAATATAGGAAAGCGGGAAGAGGATTGTACCGCCGTCAAAGACGAACGGACCGATTTGCAGCATTTTGGCGGCCAGAATGTTGGACAGCACCAGAACGCCGGTAAAAAGCCCGGAAACAACCGGCAAAAACGAAAAACCGGCTTCCGCGGCAGACGGGGGGCGGCATACTCCCGGAGTATTTTCCTGTTTTGTCATGGGGAAATCTTCGCGCACAACGGAAAAAAAATCAAGGGCAGGCGGCAGGCCGCTCCCGGAATGCAGGCAGAATACACAAAAAAACCGCCGGAGAACCGGCGGTTTTTGCCTGTCCGGACACGGACAGAAGGGGAACTCCTGCCCGCCCCCGCGTTACCGGGTTTTGATTTCAATCATCTTGGGCTGGTTTTCCGGACGGCGCGGGATGTTAATCTCCAGGATTCCGTCGTGGAAACTGGCCTGCACCGCATCCGGGTTGATGTCAGCCGGAAGCGTAAACTTGCGGCAGAACGAAGTCATCCGCCGCTCGCGGATCAGATACTCCGGCGCCTTGTTGTCTTTGCTGTCAGCCTTTTTTTCCACGTTTTCTTCATGCCGGGAAGAAACCGACAGAATGCGGTCTTTCAAGCTGATTTCCACATCTTTGTCCTTATAGCCGGGCAGCTCCATCTCCATGATGTAAGCGTCGTCGGTTTCTTTTACGTCCACGCGGGGCGTACCGGCGGTTGTGGCCGGAACAAGAAAATTCATGCCGCGGTCAAAAGCGTCAAAAATGTCGGAAAAAGCGGGATTAAACAAACTGTAAGAACTCATCATGAACCTCCTGATGAAATAAAATACTGTTTCACGGACGGCAAACACTGTCCGCGGGCCGGTTCCGGATTCTTCCGTGTCCGTTTCCGGCTCACATTAATATTACATGCAAAAACCATGCCAAAATCAAAAATTTATAAAAAAAGGCGAATAAAAAGCGGATAAAATTATAATTCTTTATATAACAAGGAATTAAAAGTGCAAAAAATTTTCCGGCCAAGCTGCGCGGAAGCCGGGAATCCGGAAAACGGGCTGGTTCCCCGGGAAAAATTCCGCAAACGGAAAATTTTGAACGCTTTTGCCGCAAAATCAGGGGAAACCGCGGACATTTCTGCCAAACATTGTCATTTTGACACGAAAAACCGTATCAAAATGACACACAAAGCGTCCGGTTCCGCGGATTCCTGCGGCAGTCAGGCATTCATGCCGCCGTCCAATATGCGGGAAAACAAATCATACCCCACCGGACCTTCCGCACTGCCGGACATATCGGGAACCGAAAAAAGTTTTTCGGTAAACAGGCCGGCGGCGCCCAGCGCTACGGAAAATTCGCCCGCAGAAGCGAAGACGGTTTGGATGGATTTGGGAATATCGTAAATGCAGCCTTCTGCAATGGCAGCTTCCAAAAGTTCCGGAAGGAAATCCCGGTAAACGGGGATGTCGCCGGCAAAGACAATTTTTGTGAAATCCAGCCCGTTGACCAAAAAAGCCAGATTGGTGCAAAGCTCGCGGTATACTTTTTTCAGCTGCTTTTTATTGCCGGGCAAGCCGGAAAGCTCTTCCACAGAAAAACTGAATTGCGTCCGGTTGCCGGCCGACCGGAACAGACTGCGGAATTCCCCTGCGGTAAAATGATCGCCGTGCAGGACCCGCTCCCGGACCACAAAGCCCATACCCACCGCAAAGCCGCTTTCCCGGTTAAATTCCCCCAGCACGGCAATAAAATTGCGGTTGCGGTCTTCCGGATGAAATGCCAGCTCGCCCCAGCAGCAGCAATTGGCGTCGTTTTCCAAAAACAGAAAGCCGGGAAAATCCTCCGCCAGCGCATCCCGCAGGGGAAGCGGGCTGTCCACACCCAGCGGGAACGAACGCACCACGGCGCCCCCGTACGGATCCACAACACCCGGAAGGGCAATACCGGCGCCGAGCAGCCGCAGAC
>JADIMS010000129.1 GCA_017694555.1 Candidatus Avitreponema avistercoris | reverse complement strand
TCCTCTGAAAGCGGAAGAAGTTCCGCGCTGAGATCCTCATCGGGATATACAGCTGCCGTATCGATTTTTGTGCGGGAAAAATTTTCGGGATCCACGTCAAGAAAAATCAATTCCGTTTTCGGACGCCCGTTTTCCCCGCCGGTTATGCGGAAAGCATAGAGCCATCCCTCTTGTTCGTTTACCATTGCAAGGGAGAAGCAAAGATCCCCGCCTGCATTCAGCGGAACCGTTTCCCCGGTTCCGACGTCCAAAAGAAGCAGGGGAGCAGGGGAACGCAGGCCTGCTGACCGGGAAACCAGCATTTTCTGCGGCGAAACCATGACGGCATCCTGTAATCCGGCGGCGGAATACACAAAAGCCTGCGGACGTTCTGCGGAACCGGATCTGATGTTTTTCCGGGCAGCACGGTCTGTTCCGGGAAGAAATACCGCACGGGAATTGCCTTCCACAAAGGAAATGCCGGATCCCGTTACCGACAGGGAAGTGATGCCTTCAGAAGGCAGGTACAGTTCCGTCTGTCCGCCGGTTTCCCCGTTCCACAGCAAAACCGGCGCGGCGGAGGATGCGGACCAGAGTATCAGGTTCCCGTCCCCGGCTTCTGTCACGGAGTCTGTTCCCGCCGGCAAAAGACCGCCGTTTTCCCCGGCGTTAAGAAGCGCCAGCGGTTCTTCACCGTAGTTTTCTGCGGAATACAGTGTGCCGCCGGCAATCCAATAAAGCCTGCTGTCGGTGGCGCAAAGACCGGTTACCGGAACAAGGGCTTCCGTATTTTCTGCTTTTACCGCGCCGTCGAACACGTACACTTCGCCGTCTGCCGTACCGAAAATCCGGAATCCGTCTGCACCGGCGGCCGCCGTGATGTCAGCCGGATTCTCTCCCGCAGGAAACTCCAGGCGCACCGGTTCCTGTCCGCCTGATACCAATACCCAATAGCCTGTATCCGAATCGGAGAAATCTTCCTGTTTCTGCTCAAACCAGACGGGCAGACTGTCCCCGGCCGCCGGAGCCGGAACAGGCCGGTCCGCCGGAAAAGCAGCTATGGTTTCCCCTGTGGTAGCGTCTACGGCAACCGCTTCCGCGCCGTTATAACCAAGAATAACCCGGTTGTTGTCGCAAAGGCTTGTCATGGACAGATTCGGTTCCGTCGGATAATCGCCGACGGTTTCCCCCGAAGAGAGATCGGTATACACAATGCGCCCGGAAGGGGCATAATTGACGGCTGTCCGTTCGGATTTTCCTGTAGCGCTCAAATTCACAATACCGGGAGAATCGCGGTACGGACGGCGGATATCTCCTTTTTCCCCTTCCAAAAATGTAATGCCGTGAAACGAGGTGTTGCCGACCATCAGATACGTTCCTGCCGCCGACCAGCTGATTGCGTTGATCGAATCCTGAAAGCGTTTGGCGTACAGGCGGGTTTTCTGTTCCCAATCCCAGAGCGAAACCCGGTGCGTACTGAATCCGTCGCTTTCGTAGACCGCAACAAGCCGTCCGTCCGGATGCGGCGCAATGCAGCGGACCGGCAAATCGCTGATCTGCCAAATGCCCAGCATTTCCGACAAAAAACCGCCTGCAGAAGCCGAAACCCGGTGTGCGGAAAGAAAACCGGCAGCATCGCCGAAAAAGAAAATCCCGGCGGTATTTTCCTGCGGATCATCCGCCTTGCCGCCGGACGGCGCAAATCCCGGCGCGCATGCAAGAATCTCCGCCGGGTGCTTCCGTTTTTCCGCCAGCGTTTTTTCCTGCATGGAAGAACCGGATGCCGGACGCCGGACGCCGGCTTCATGCGGGGAAAGAGCCCGCCCGGAGGATTCTCCGGCTTTGGCCCCTCCGGATGCCATGCGCCAATTATTGCGCCGGACTGTCTGCGCGGAAATAAAACCCGCGCACAGAACCAACATCAGGAAGAGACAGACGGTTGTCCGTTTTTTTCCGCTTTTCTGGATATTCATTTCCACTCCCGTTTTCCGGATTCCGTCAAAGCCCACCCGTCCGTTCCGGAAAGACGTTCTGCACAGAAAGATAGGCGCCGTTTTGCAGGGCAGAAAACAGTTCGTCGCCGGGATGTTCTTCCGCCTGCTGCTTTACCTTTTCATAAAGGGAAAACGGAACGGAAGTTACAGCAACTTCATCTGTTTTTAACCCAAAGATATGGAATTCCAGCGCACCGGAATCCAGCCTTTTTTCGTAGACAATATACGGATCCCGTTCCGACGGGATTTCCGCCGCTTTTTCCAGCAAATGGTATTTCAGCGCTTCTACCGCAAGCGGATCCAGCCCGTCCCGCAGCACGGCTACACGGTCGGCAAGTTCCGGATACCCGATGACAATCTGGGTTCCTTCCGCCGTTTTTTCTTTTCCGGATGCAAAACTGAAACGCTTCAGTTCCGGAATCAGACGCAGACGGACGTTTTTTGAGGGCCAGAGAATGTCAGTCTGCAAATCGGTATGCAATGTGGAACCACAGACAGGACAAACGCACGAAAGGAAGGAACCGTCGGCAATTTGATCCAGGATTCCGGGATTTTCGTCCAGGTTTACCGTTTCCGGCAGGTCAGCCGAAAATACTTGCTCGCAGTGACAGGTAATTTTTCTCATGAATATCGGAATATCCTCCTGTTTTCGTTTTTTCCGCTTCCGTGTGCGGTCCCGGATTCCCCCGGGTTTGGCTCAACGGAAAAAATAGCGGATATCGCCAAACAGCGCAAAAATAAAAAGCAGCAAAATCAGCACCGCGCCTGCAGTCTGGATGCGGGCAAGAACCGCCGGACGCAACCGGCGGCCGCTGGCCAATTCAATCAAAGCCAGAAGAATCACGCCGCCGTCCAGAACAGGAACCGGAAGCAGGTTCATCAGAAAAAGCGACACGCAAATAATTGCCGCCAATTCAAGAAACCCGGCGGCGCCGGCAGCCGTCGCTTCTCCCAGCATGACGGTTACACGGACAGGTCCGGCAACCGCTTCGGTTAAATCCACTCCCCGGAAAAGCAGCGAAAGGCTTTTCAGGGACAGGCTGACCATTTCCGCCGTGGAGGACAGTCCTTTCACCAGACAGGCGGGGAAAGGTACGCCCGGCACGGTGACAGAAACCGGTTTCCATCCGATTCCGGTTTCCGCTGTACCGTTTTCGCGGTATACAACGGTAACAGTGCGGTCCACCGTCACCGTTTCGTGCAGAACGGTCAGCGTAATCTGTTCCGGACGGTCTGCCAGGGCGGCGTCAAAATCCGCTGAATTGGACGCAGGCACGCCGTCTACCGCAAGTATCCGGTCGCCCGGCCGGATACCGGCAGTTTGGGCGGAAGACCCTTGTTTGACGGAACCGACGGTCAGCGGAATGTACGGCGTAACGCCGATTTTCCCCAAACCGGTCTGCCTCTCCAGCCGGGGAACGATGGCGCACCGCCGGACCGTTCCGTCCCGCTCATATACCACCCCGATACTTTCCTGCGCCCGGGTGCCCACATATTGCTGAATATCGTAAAAATTATGCATTTCGGTACCATCCAGCGAAAGAATGCGGTCGCCGCTCTGCAGTCCGGCAGCCTGCGCAGGATAAAGCGTTCCGTCGTCCGCCTGCGGAACAGGAATAATCCGGTTTTCCCAAGTATAAAAGGAATAATCCTGGGTTCCGGCGGCCGAGAGCAAAAGGAACGCCAATACCAGATTGGCGAACGGCCCGGCAAGACCAATCAGGATCCGCCGCAAAGGGCCGGCGGAATAAAAACCGCCTTTTTCTTCCGGGATTTCATCCAGATTTTCTTCTACCGCTGTCCGCCAGGCATTTTCCCCTTTCATGCCGCAATATCCGCCGAGCGGGAAGGCGGAAAGCCGGTATTCCGTTCCGCGCCATGTTTTGCGGAGCAAAACCGGCCCCCAGCCCAGCGAAAACGACTCGACTTCAACGCCGCACAGTTTCGCAGCCAGAAAATGTCCCAATTCGTGCACCGTGACCACGACGCCCAGTGCAATCAGTCCCAAAAGTATGCCCATGCTATTTCCGTCCGCATATCCGCTCAATTTGCCGTCCGGCTGCCGCGCGGGCCAGACGGTCCTGTCCGGACACTTCCGCAAACGACTCCGGAAGCCGGCTCCAGTCTTCTTCCAGAACCGCCGCCGTGATTTCTGCCAGCGCAGAAAACGGGATGCGTCCTTCCAAAAACACCCGTACCGCTTCTTCATTGGCAGCATTAAACGCAATCGGGTAAGAACCCTGCATAGCCGCAGCACGGAAAGCCATCGGCAAAAGCGGGAAGGCGTCCAGGCGGGGCGGTTCAAACGTCATTTCGCAGGGTATCCGGAATGACAGCTTTTCCAGCCGGTTTTCCTGTTTTTCCGGCCAGCAAAGTGCCGAAAGAATAGGGCGGCGCATGTCCGGCGGGGAAATCTGCGCGTACAAATCCCCGTCCGCCGTGCGGATCAGGGAATGCACGAGGCTTTGCGGATGTACGGCGACGCGGATTTTTTCCGGTGAAATACCGAACAGCGCACACGCTTCCAGCACCTCCATGCCTTTATTGGCCAGGGAAGCGGAATCCACCGTGATTTTCGCTCCCATGGACCATGTCGGATGCCGCAGCGCGTCTTCCGGCCGGGCGCAGGCAATTTTCTCCGCCGGCCAGGTACGGAAAGGCCCTCCGGAAGCGGTGAGGATAATCTCATCCAGCACATCCCGCCCGAATGCTTCAATCAAGTGAAAGACGGCGGAATGTTCCGAATCCACCGGCAGGATTTTGCAGCCGTGTTTTTCTGCCAGCGGAAAGATTAAATTCCCGGCCATAATTGCCGTCTCTTTGTTGGCCAGCGCCAAATCCACGCCCGCTTCCAGCACCGCTTTTGAGGGGAACAGACCGGCGCTTCCGGCAATACCGTTGACTGCCACATCCGCCGGCGTTTCCGCAATCATCGCATCCAGCGCATCCGTTCCGTCGCGGGATACCAGTACAGCGGCCGCCTGCGGGAATTCGGCGCGCAAACGGTCAAAAAGCGTTCCGTTCCCGTATGCGGAAAAGCCCGCCAATGTAAAACGTTCCGGATAATTGCGGATACAATCAAGCGTACTGGTACCGATGGATCCGGTTGCGCCCAAAACCAGAACACGCTTCCGTTTTCCGCTTCCGGTCCGGTTCTGTCCGCTGTCTGTGTGCGTATTCATCTGCCGCCGCCTTAAAACGTAAACAGGAATCCGCAGAGAATATAGAACACCGGCGCGGAAACCAGCACGGAATCGATGGTATCCAGAATTCCGCCCCGGCCGGGCATGAAGGAACCGGAATCTTTGATTCCGGCAGCACGTTTCAGAATGGATTCTGCAATGTCGCCGAGAATGGCAGAAGTAGCGATAAAAAACGCCAAAAGAAGCATTTTCCATACCGGTCCGGCAAAAACTTCCGGAAACAAAAAGTATCCGGCAAGACTGCCGGCTATGCTTCCCAGATATCCGCCGATAAAACCGGCTACGCTTTTATTCGGGCTTGCGGGCACGACGCCCCGGTTTCCCCGTCCGAATAAAATACCGAGAAACCAGGCAATGGAATCGCAGCCGAAAACCATCAGAAAGAATACGCAGAATATAACCCCGGCATGATTCCACACCGTCATAATTGAAAGGAAAAGTACCAGAAAACCGGGATAGAGGATGACAAAAAGACCGGAAGAAATCCGCTCCAGGGATTTTTCAAAACTTCCGGAAAAAGAGTGCAGGAATTCAAAAAACAGAACCAGCAGGACAGCCGCTGCCGCTGCGGCCGGAATAATCCGGAAAGGCAGGCTGAATACCGCAAAAGACGCTGCGGCCAGCGGGGCAAGGATTCCGGCGGCAATCAGTTCCCCGGCCGGCAGCACTTCCGTCCGCCGGGAAAGGATATCCCGCATTTCCAGAATGGCAAGAACGGAGAAAAACAAAATCTCCAGATGAAAAACGGCATAATGCCAGTGCGGAACAAGCAGAATTGTCGCAATAAAAAGCGGAATTCCCAAAAAAAACAAAAAAAGCCTTTCGGTCAGTTTGCTCATTGGCCTCCGAACCTCCGCTCCCGCCCGGCAAAATCTGCCACAGCCTGTTCCAGACATTCCCCGTTCCAATCCGGCCAAAGCGCGCTGCTGAAATACAGCTCTGCATAAGCCGACTGCCACAAAAGAAAATTGCTGATACGTTGGTCCCCGCCGGTCCGGATCAGCAAATCCACCGGCGGTAAATCCGGGATATCCAGAAAAGAGGCGAAATTTTCTTCTGTCAATCCGGCAATGTCTGCGGGGGACAGTTTCTTCACAGCCCGGATGATTTCGTCGCGTCCACCGTAATTGATGGCCAAATTTACGCACATTCCGGGGAAACCGGCTGTAGCGGCGCAAACCCCGTCAATCTCACGGGAAACGTTTGCAGGCAAATCTTCCGCCCGTCCCAAAAACCGGACGCGGATATTGTTTTTGCGGTAAAAATCCATTTCCGCACGCAAATGGGTCATCACCAGATTCATCAAAAAGCCGACTTCTTCTTCCGTCCGCTTCCAGTTTTCCGTAGAAAACGTGTACAGCGTCACATAACGGATCCCCATGCCGGAAGCATGTTTGACAACGGCTTTCGCCGCCTCCAGCCCGCGTTTGTGTCCGACGGTTTGCGGAAGGCCGCGCGCCGCAGCCCAGCGCCGGTTCCCGTCCATGATGATTGCCACATGAGCGGGAAGGGCGGCAGGTGCGGAACACGGATCCCGGATAACGGAAGAGTCGGCAGCCAATTTAACCTTCCAGAATTTCTTTTTCTTTATCTTCCAGGATTTTATTAATATCCTGAATAAAGGTATCCGTCGTTTTCTGCAAAGCCGTTTCGGCCGTTTTCAGCTCATCTTCGGTAATTTCGCCGTTTTTCTGCGCCTTTTTCAGCGCTTCGTTCGCATCCCGGCGGATATTCCGGATGGCCACCCGGCTTTGTTCTGCCAGCGTCTTGGACTGCTTGACCAGCTCTTTCCGGCGTTCTTCCGTAAGCGGCGGAATGGCCAGCCGGATTACCTTGCCGTCATTGGAAGGATTCAGCCCAAGTTCCGATTTTTGCAGGGCTTTTTCAATTTCGGAAATCAGCGCCTTATCCCAAGGCTGGATCACCACAAGCCGGGCTTCCGGAACAGAGATTGTCGCCACTTGTGCAAGCGGCGTTTTATCCCCGTAACATTCCACCCGGATTTTATCGAACAGGGAAGCGGAAGCCCTCCCGGTCCGGATACCATTGAATTCGTCTTTCAGATTCGCCACCGAACGTTTCATGCGTTCGGTATGCGGCGCGGCAATATCAGACATAGCGTTCTCCGTGTCGCACTCCGGTTATTTTCCGCCAAGCTGGAAAAGCACCATCTTGGACAGGGAAATCTTTGCACCGGCAGCCTTGCCGACTTCTTCCATCTTTTTGGCCACGGAAACCTTGTCGTCTTTGACAAAGGGCTGTTCCAAAAAGCAGATGTCCGACAGGTGTTTTTTCAGCTTACCCTGTACGATTCCCGCTTTCACATTGTCCGGCTTGTCCAGCTGGGCAACCTGCGCAGTGAAAATCTCCGTCTGTTCATCGATGTATTTCTGTTCCACTGCAGCCCGGTCAACATACAGCGGCGTAAAGGCAGCCACATGCAGGCAGCAATCGTAGGCAAAATCCTGCACTTCTTTGGAAGAAGCAAACACTTCCGGCTTGTCCGCCTTGAGCACAATTACCACGCCGGTTTTCTTGTCCGAGTGCACATATTTGGCGATATACTCATCCGGCTGTGCCGTATAAGCAAAGAAACGGCCGATCCCCATGTTTTCCCGGACGCGCGTAGCCAGATCAAGCATTTTGTCCGTCAGTTCCTGCGTGACTTCCGTACATCCCTGATCAAAAGCCGTATTCAGAATATCCGTACCCACAGCCAGGAAATCTGCGTTTTTGGCGACAAAATCGGTTTCGCAGGTCAGCTCGATCATCAAAACCCGGCCGTTTTCGCAGCGGATCATGACCACGCCTTCGCTTGTATCGCGGTCCGCCCGTTTTTCCACAGCGGCCAAACCTTTTTCTTTCAGGATTTTCTCGGCGGCGGCAAAATCCCCTTCCGCCTCCATCAGCGCTTTTTTACATTCCATCATGCCGGCCCCGGTTTTTTCCCGGAGCGTTTTTACGTCAGCGGCTTTAATTTCCATCCGTTACATCCTTATGTCAAAAAAATCGTTTCATATTCCAGACAGGAATAAATCATGCAGGGCAAAAGAATGCGCCGCAGGACTCAGTTATCCCCGTACACCTTGTCTTCGTCAATCAGACTGTCGTCTTCCGGATCCGCAATCTCTTCCTTCGGTTCGTCGGGCGTATAATTGCTGTAATCTTCGATTTCGACTTCTTTGTCCATATCAACGGCAGAAACGAACGTTTCGTCTGCCGTGCCGTTTTCTTCGTCCTGCAGGTTTTCGATGATTTTCAGGCCGGCTTCGTGGTTGGCTTCCACAACGGCGTTTGCGATAATCTGCGTAAAGAGGGAAATGGCACGGATCGCGTCGTCATTACCGGGAATGGGGTAGTCAATGCCCTCCGGATTGCAGTTCGTATCCACGACGGCGACAATCGGAATCCCCATACGGCGCGCTTCCGCCACCGCAATGGCTTCTTTCCTGGTGTCAATCACAAAGAGAATACCGGGCAGATCCCGCATTTCTTTGATTCCGCCGAGGTTTTTTTCCAGTTTGCTTTTTTCTTTCTGCAGGGAAGCAACTTCTTTCTTGGTCAGGCTGTCAAAGGTACCGTCCACTTCCATGCGTTCGATTTTTTTCAGCCGCAGAAGGCTTTTTTTGATGGTGGTAAAGTTGGTGAGCATACCGCCAAGCCAGCGGTTGTTCACATAAAACATCCCGCAGCGTTCAGCTTCTTTGGCGATGGTCTGCTGCGCCTGCTTTTTTGTTCCGACAAACAGAACGCTTTTTCCGGCTTCGGCCGTTTTCCGTACAGCTTCATAAGCTTCTTTGATTGCCAGAATGGTTTTCTGCAAATCGATGATATGAATCCCGTTCCGCTCGGCGAAAATATACTTCTTCATCCGGGGATCCCAACGTTTCACCTGGTGGCCGAAATGCACTCCCGATTCCAGCAGGTTTTTCATGGTTACCACTGCCATGGTTTCTCCTTTTGCGGCTGAACGCGCGCACCTTCTCTGTTTCTCGGCTGCCGCCCGCAGGCGCGGGGAGGGCTGCCGGAGGATAATCCGGAAAACCGGTTTTTTGTCCCGCATAAAGCGGGAACGGCAAAACTATATCACAAAATCATAATGGGATTCAAGTAACATCTCGTACAGGTCGTGGACAGGCAGCCCGACTGCACCGGTCCAGGATCCGCACATATCGGTGACAAAGCAGGATGCGATGCCCTGAATTTTATACCCGCCTGCTGCACCCTGCCATTCGCCGCTTTCCAGATAGTTTTCTACCGCCTGCGCAGAAAGCTGCATAAACGAAACCCGTGTCCGGCTGATGCGGGACAGCACGGAGTCCGTTTTCCTGCTGTACAGGCAGACCGCAGTCACAATCCCGTGGCTTTTCCCGGAAAAGCCGTGCAGCATAGCGGCGGCTTCCGCCCGGTCTTTCGGTTTTCCGAAAATCCGGTTTTCCTGGAAAACCAGCGTGTCTGCGCTTAGAATCCAGTTTGCGGAAATATCCTTGGAAATCTCCCTGGCCAGGGCGAGCTTTTTCTGCGCGTTTCCGCATGCAATTTCCGCCGGATCCCCGGTTTCCGGCATGTCTTCCTTACAGTCCGGAATGACAGAAATAAAAGGAATCCCTAAGTCTTTCAGGATTTCCTGCCGCCGCGGGGAAGACGAGGCCAGAATCATCGGTTCCATAATTATCTACCCCTCCCCTTGTTCTTGACAAAAAAAGAAAAGTGCGCCACTATGTCTGTACGCACTGCGTAACGGAAGATTAGCTCATTTGGATAGAGCGTTGCCCTCCGGAGGCAAAGGCGGTGGGTTCGAATCCCGCATCTTCCAAAAACCCCCTTCATCTTTCCCGAATCTGCTTTATCCGCAACCGGTTTCCCAGCTTTTCCAAGCGTAATAAACTGCACAGGCTTTTTGCGGCCCGCGCAGTTTACCCGGAACCGGTCAACCGGCATTATCCGCCGCCGTTTCCTGTGCCGGGGTTTCTTCCGCCTGCCCGGATTCATCCGCGGCATGATCCTCCCCGCTGTTTCCGGCATGAACCGATTTCAGCACTTCATAGGCACGGTTGCGCACGGGCGTCACATAATTGTAGTTTCCGGCAATCCGGATGATATTTTCCACCATGCCGCTTTTGTTTTCCACAACCGGCGCAAGTTTTTCATATGTATTGAGGATTTCCAGCGCCAATGAGCTGGTAGGAAGCACAATGTCAAATTTACGGGCAATCCAGTTTACCATTTCGATGACTTCATCATTTTCGTTGTAGCCGATGTCGCCCAGCGATTTTACCGCCGCGCTGATCACGGACGGCTCGTTGTCCACATACAGTACGGAAACCAGGGTGGGGACGGCTTCTTCAGAGCCGGTTTTCCCCAAAAGCTCGCAGGCTTTCATGCGGATGTCCGGAAAATTATTGGTGATACGGCCGTTTTCCCGGGCTACCGTGAACATTCCTTCCCCGGCCAGAATTTCCAGCGCGTCCAGGATTTCCTGACTCTGCCTGCCGTTGTTAAGCGCTTCTTCGATATATTGCAGGGCAACCTGTTTGCCGTCACGCCCGCCGGACTGCGCCAGTTCCTTGATGATCACGCCTTCCGCTGAACTCAGGTACGCTTCTTCCACCGTCATAATGGAATCGGAATCTTCTTCCCCTGCATCCGCCGCGGCGGTTTGTGCTTCCTGCGCACCGGCGGTAAAAACCGGAATCCACAAAACAATAAAAAGGAAAAACAGGATTTTTTTTCCAAAAGACATCATCAAGATCCTCCTCTTTGATCTTTTGCAAGTACACATATTCTGTTCCAGTTTACACCAGACGGCGGAATCTTGCCAAGTTTTTTTCCGGATTCTTCCGCCGCGCCGGATTAATCCTTGCCGACCAGTTTCCAGCTGCCGTTTCCGTTTTTTTCCAGAATATAAACGGCAGCGCGCTGGGCCTGCGCCATTTCCATAATGACATACACCCGCGACGGCGTAATAAAC
>JADIMS010000128.1 GCA_017694555.1 Candidatus Avitreponema avistercoris | reverse complement strand
CGCTCCGGGCTGTCCGGATGCGCAGCGGATTTTACCTTGCCGCTGCGGGCGCCTGTTTTGCAGCTGAGGCTGATCCGCCGCCGGTCCGGATCCAGCGCCAGAATGACGCATTCTTTCACATCGCCGACTTTCACCACTTCCATCGGATCCGCAACAAAGGAATCCGACATTTCCGACAAATGCAGCAGCGCCGTTTCTTTGATGCCGATGTCCACAAAGGCGCCGAAGTCCACCACATTCTTAATCTTGCCGGTAACTTTCATCCCCTCTTTCAAATCCTCAAACGAGAGTACGCCTTTTTGCATCACCGGCTTGGGATAATCGTCGCGGGGGTCCCGGTTGGGTTTGCGCAAATCGCTGATAATATCCTGAATCGTTTCATCGCCAAGCGAAAACCGGCTTTTCAGGTCTTCGCGGGCTTCCCTTCCGATGGAATCCGGCAGCGTACCGTCCGCTCCGGCAAGACTGTGCAAAAGTTCGTAAACCGCCCGGCCCGCGGCGTAATTTTCGGGATGAACCCACGTGCTGTCCAGCGGTTCCGGACTTTCGGGGATTTTCAGGAAACCGGCGCATTGCTCGAACGTTTTAGGCCCCATACCGGGAATCTGCATCAATGCGGCGCGGCTTGCAATCGGGCCGGTTTCGTTGCGGTAAGAGACAATCTTTTTGGCAAGCATCCCGTTGATTCCGGAAACGTATTTCAACAGCGAGGCGCTGGCTGTATTTACATTCACACCCACGCGGTTCACCACAGAACCGACCACTTCATCCAACGTTTCCGAGAGCTTTTTCTGGTTCACGTCGTGCTGGTACAAACCCACGCCGATGGATTTGGGGTCGATTTTGACCAGCTCTGCCAGCGGATCCTGCAGCCGCCTTCCGATGGAAATGGCGCCGCGGATGGTCAAATCCAGATCAGGGAATTCTTCACGCGCTACGTCGCTCGCAGAATACACCGACGCGCCGTCTTCATCCACCACTGTATAGGAAATATCAGGACAACGTTCCTGGATTACCTGTGAAACGATTTCCTGCACTTCCTTGGTTCCCGTACCGCCGCCGACCGCGACAAGCTGTACGCCGTATTTTTTCATTGCGGCGCTGAAAGCTGCTTTTGCTTCATCGGCTTTGTGCTGGTAAACCACAAACGAACCGAGGTATTTGCCGTTTTCGTCCAGCGCGGCGCATTTTGTTCCGGTACGGATACCGGGATCCACACCAAGCACGCGGGTGCGCTTAATCGGCTGCGTCATCAGCAGGTTTTTCAGGTTTTCACTGAAAACCGTAATGCCGTGTTCGTCGGCGTTTTCGGAAAGATCGCCCCGGATTTCGCGGAGAATCGCCGGAGACAAGAGGCGCACCAGCCCGTCTTCTGCCGCTTCACGCACAAAATGATTGCGGGGCAGAATCCGGTCTTCCAGAATCCGGAGCGCACCGTCGGTATCCACATCGATTTTTACGTCCAACTGGCCTTCGCGTTCCCCGCGGTTAATAGCCAGAATCCGGTGCGGCTTTATCTGCTTCAGCGGTTCTTTGTAGTCCCAGTACATTTGATAAACCGATGTTTTCTGCTTTTCCGCATCGCCAACGCCCGAAACTGCAAAATTGCCGGTTGCCAGATAAAATCCGCGCACAGCCTGCCGGTTTTCCGGATTCTGTGCAAAACGCTCGGCCAGGATATCCTTCGCGCCTTGAATGGCTTCTGCCGCGGAAGGAACGGAAAGTTCCGGGTTTTCCGCATCGGTGCGGATAAAGGAAGCGGCTTCCGCCTCCACGGCACCGGCGTCGTTTTCCAGCATAAAATCCGCCAGCGGTTCCAGTCCTTTTTCCGCCGCGAGCATACCGCGCGTTTTCTTCTTTTTTTTGAACGGCGCCCACAAGTCTTCCAATTCGGTCAGCGTAGCGGCGCGGGAAACGCTGTCAAACAGCGATTCAGTCAGCTTGCCCTGGGCAAAAATACCCCGCAGGATTTCCAGACGCCGGGACTCCAGGTTTGTCAGACTTTTGAAAAGATGCTCGCAGCTGCGGACCTGTACTTCATCCAAAGAGCCGTGTTTTTCTTTCCGGTACCGCGCAATAAAGGGAACGGTACAGCCTTCTGCCAAAAGGGAAACAACGGCGGAAACCTGGGCGGTTTGAATGCCAAGTTCCGATGCAATTTTCCGCAAAATTTCAACTTCGTTAACGGAAAGAGAATCAATCTGTTCTTGTGTGAATTCCATTCGGGAATCCTAGCAGATTTTCCAAAAAAAGAACATAGCCGGAAAGGTACGGCGGAAATTTCCGCCGTGAATTCCGCTGCGGCAGGATTTATGTTTGATTTATGTTTATGATAGAATATTTTTCTTGACAGCGCCGCCGATGACGGAAAGCAGTACGCGGAAGCCGGAATCGAACACCACCACGTCCCCGTCGCGCCCCGGCACCAGACAGCCTTTGAAGCGGTAACCCATCACCTGTGCAGGATTGATTGTGGCACAGCTGACCGCATCCGCCAACGGAAATCCGAAACTTACCAGATTTTGCACGCCCCGGATCATGGTCAGGGAAGAGCCGGCGATGACGCCGTCTGCACTCCGGTGAAAACAGCCGCCCGCAGCCACGACCCGCTCGCCGTTGGCAAAAAGCTCTCCTTTTTTCTGTTCAGTGGGTTTCAGCGCATCGGTAACCAGTACGATTTTGGAAACCGGCTTGTCCCGCAGCAAAAGCTTGATCAAATCGGGATGCACGTGTACGCCGTCGGCAATGATTTCGCAGGACATTTCCGGATGAATCAATACCGCACCGACCGCGCCGGGATTCCGGTGATGCATCTGGCTCATCGCATTAAACAGGTGCGTGGCATGAAGAATCCCGGCCTGCATTCCCTCCACCATGTTTTCATACATGGCGTTTGTATGCCCGGCCTGCAGAACGATCCCCAGTTTCATGCAAAACAGCGCCAGTTCCCGCATACCCTTCAATTCCGGCGCAACGGTCATATTGACAATCCGGCCGCCGGACAACGTCCACAGACGCTGCATCAGGTCAATATCAACGGAATGCAGCGTTTCGATGCGCTGCACGCCGGCCTTTTCCGGGGAAACGAACGGACCTTCCAGATGGATACCCATGATTTTGGCCCCGTTTTCCCGTCCCATTGCAGCAGTAACCGCCTGAATCTCCCGGGCAAAAGCAGTTTCATCCGAAGAATACAGGGTAGGATTAAAGGCGGTCACCCCGTATTCCGCCAAATCCTCCGACATAGCCAGAATTGCATCCGCAGAAGCGTCTTCCGTTCCATGCCCGTTAAAGCCGTGAATATGCGTATCGATGAGGCCGGGGGAAATAAAAGCACCCTGCACGTCGATGCGTTCCACGGAAGCCGGCAGGCGCTTTTTCTCCAGCCGTTTCCGGCTGAAAACGTCGGCAATTCTTCCGTCTTCGATGAGAAGCGCACAGTCTTCCATCACCGAAAATCCATTCAGAATGGTTCCGTTATAAAGACAAATCGATTTCATCGCCAGGTTTCCGTAAACACAAAAAAATCAAGGAGGGGGAAGGGAGAGGAGAGCTGCAAGAAGACCCTTCCCCCTCCTGATGAAACGACAAACTACCCTTTCACCGCACCGGCTGTCAGTCCCCGGATAAACTGGCGGGACATCGACAGGTACAGCACAATCACCGGTACCGCAGACAACGTCAAAACGGCAAGCACCTTGGACCAGTCCGTCTGATATTGCCCGAACAACCGGGTTACGCCGAGCAAAAGCGTTTTAGACCGCTCGTCCGTGATAAAAATCAGGGGGAACCACAGGTCATTCCAAAACGGCACAAGGTTGTAAATACCCACGGTGGCCAACGCGGGACGCAAAAGCGGCACAATAATCATCGAAAAAATCTTGGAACGGGATGCGCCGTCGATGATACCGGCTTCCGTCAGCTCGCCGGGAATTTCCCGGATAAACTCCGTCAGCACAAAAACCGCAATCGGAAGTCCCATCGCTACGTAAATCGGAACCAGCGACCAGATGGTATTCAACAAACCGAGTCCGCGCACCATCGTCAAAAGCTTAATCGAAGCGATTTTGATGGGCAGCATCATACCGGCAATCATAAACAAAAACGCAACCCGGGAAGCCTTGCCTTTCCAGTTGGCAAACGCATAACCGGCCATCGCGCCGAAAAGCAGCACAAGCGCAATGGACAGCACCACGACGATAAAACTGTTCTTGAAATAATTCAAAAAATCCCCGTCGCGGAAAACCATTGCATAATTCGCAAAGTTCCATTTTTCCGGAATCCAAAACGGATTATTATATATGCTCAGCCGGTCTTTAAACGAATTGATGACCATCACCCACAGCGGAAAAAGCACCAGCAGCGACCATACAATCAGCACCGCATGCGCGCCCAAGTGCCGGTTTTGCATTTTCAGGGACGACCCGATCCGCTTTCCCATATAGCGACCCCCTTCCTCATTCACTCTTGGTCTGCGTCGCGCGCAGAACCGGAAGCACGCCGGCGACCAGCACAAGGAACGTGATGGTTGCAATCGCGGTTCCCATACCCGAATCCGGAATTCCGACCGGATGCTGACCGGCAATTCCTACGCGGTAAAACAGCGTACCGATAATATCCGTGGAATATCCGGGCGCGCCGTTTACCGTCTCCATCGCATACACAACGTCAAAAGCATTAAAGTTATTTACAAACGTCAGAATGGCGACCATACCGACAACCGGCAGAATCATCGGAAATTTGATTTTCCAGAAAATCGTCCATCCGCCGGCGCCTTCCACGTGCCCGGCTTCAATCAAGTCGTCCGGAATATTCTGCAGCCCGGCAGTAAACATCATCGTCGGAATTCCGACCCACTGCCAGCACGAAACCAAAGAAACACAGAGCAAAGCCGTACTTTCCTGGCCGAGCCAGGGCTGCGCCAGAAATTCCAGATGGATTTTAGAAAGCGCGCCCTCCGACCAAATCGGATTTAAAATCAGCTTCCACAAATATCCGGTAATCAAAACGGCGAGCGTCGCAGGAATAAAAATAATCGTGCGGTACACGCCGGAAAATTTCATCGTTTTATTGGTCAGCAGTACGGCGAAAAGAATGCCGAAACAGTTCTGCACCAGCATATGAATCGCGAAAAAAATCCACGTGTGCTTAAAAGCGCCCCAATAACGCGCGGCGTTTTCCGGCACAGTAAAAAGTTTGATAAAATTCTCAAAGCCGACAAACACTTTGGGGCCGGTCGGATTACCGCTGAAAAAACTCAGGCGGAGAGAATCAATGAGAGGAAAAGCCATGAATGCTACATATATGATTACCGATGGAATAAGATAAGGAAGCCATGTCAGCGCTCCCTGCATAAAATTTTTTCCCTGCTTCACGGCAGACTCCTCTTTTGCATTACACCGGAACCGGGGATTCCGGCAAAAGAAACCGGCGGACGGTCCGTGCAGGGACCGCCCGTCCGGAAAAAACAGCAATACGCTGTACGTCAGTTTTTGGCAGCCGCTACCGTATCAGCAGCTTCCTGCGCCGTAATCTGCCCTTTCATCAGGGAAATCACAGCCTGATTCATCGGCGCATAGAGATCCATCAGAGCCGGCCACACAAAACGCGCGTCGGTTTCTTTGCCCTGATTCAGCGAAAGGAATTCATTCGCGTGCGGATCCGCGAGCTCAATCGGGAAGTTAATCATGGGGAAATACCCGACCGGCAGGTTCTGCGAAGCGATGGTCGCACCTTCCTCCGTGCACAGCCACTGCAGGAACGCGCGGGCTTCTTCCGGATATTTGGTCGCGGCATTCATCGTGATTGCCATATCCGGATGGAAGCAAACAGCCGTCTGCCGTCCGGCAGGAGCAGGAATCGCAAACACACCCCACTCAAACGGCGCGCCGTCGTACACACCGGCAGTCCAGGAGCCGTCCACGAACATCACCGCTTTCTGGGTATTGAAGAGGATCTGGCTGTCGTTGTATGTCAGCGCCTCAAATCCGTCGGGGCAATACTGCGCCACATCGGCGATTGCCTGATAAGCGGCCACAAAATTCTCATCGTTCAACGCTTTTTCGCCGGTTTCATATTTTACGCGTTCCGAAGCGCCGCCGATAAAGTTCGGCAGCATACCGAGGAAGAAGCATTCCAGGATGTCCCACTCATCCGCCAGACCATTTGCCAGCACGGTATATCCGCGCGACTGCAGCGTATCGCAGAGCGCCAGGAATTCTTCCCACGTCGAAGGCACGGAAAGACCTTCCTTCTCAAATACGTCTTTATTGTAATACACAGCATGGGAAACTGCGGCAAACGGAACGGCAAACATCCGGCCGTCCGGCATCTGCCACGGTGCAAGATTCGACGCCGTAAAATTTTCCATCAAACCGGGAATATCCGTGCAGTCCGCGAAAAATCCTGCGTTGAACAATTCCTGTCCGGTTTCATAGGAACGGGCATACATCAAATCCGGGCCGGTTCCGCTGTCCAGCTGCAGGCGCAGCGTTGCATTGTAATCCGCCGGATTCGTCGGCTTAAACTGGATTTCCACATCGGGAGCAACTTTCTGATACTCCGCCAGCAACCGATTCATCTGCTCCACATCATCGGCACGCCAGGAACCCATTGTCAGCACTTTTTTTCCGGAATCCGCGCCGCCGCCGGCAAACACGGGCAGCAGGGAAAGCGCCAGCAAAACGCAGACAACCGCCGTAATTTTTTTCATAAAAACCTCCTCTTGCGGGAGAACCCGGAACGCCGGGTTCCACAACATCCGGGAATCCGAAGACCCCCGGATGTCATTGTCCACGCAAAAGTCAGCTTTTACAAGTTACAAATGTACCGGAAAATGTACTAAATCCGTACCTGTTTTTCTTCCGCCCGTACCTGTACGGCTGCCTGAACCAGGTTCCGCAGGCTGGCTTCCGTTTCCGGCGTTCCCCGTGTCTTCAGGCCGCAGTCCGGATTGACCCAGAGTTTCTCCGCCGGAATTTTTTCCAGCATTTTCCGCAATGCAGCGGCGATTTCTTCCACCGGAGGCACGCGGGGCGAATGGATGTCGTAAACGCCGGGGCCGACTTCCGTTTTGAAATGATGCGTCCGGAGCGCGTCCAGAATCTGCAAATCCGAGCGGGAAGCTTCAAACGTAATCACGTCGGCGTCCATGCTGTCAATCGCAGGGATAATGTCGGTGAATTCACTGTAGCACATATGCGTGTGAATCTGCGTTTCCGGCTTTACGCCGCTGTGCACAAGCCGGAAAGCGGGTATTGCCCACGAAAGATATTCCGGTTCCCAGTCGGATTTCCGCAGCGGAAGCTTCTCGCGCAAAGCCGCTTCGTCAATCTGAATAACCGGGATGCCGGCCGCTTCCAGATCGAGCACTTCATCCCGGATGGCGAGGGCAATTTGCAGCGCACAGTCTTTCAGCGGAATATCCTCACGCGGGAACGACCAGTTCAAAATCGTTACCGGCCCGGTCAGCATTCCTTTAAGCGGTTTTTTGGTCAGCGACTGTGCATAGGACGACCAGGAAACGGTCATCGGCCGCGCGCGGGAAACGTCCCCCCAGACAACCGGCGGCTTGACGCAGCGCGTTCCATAAGACTGCACCCAGGCGCGTTCCGTAAACAAATAGCCGTCCAGACATTCGCCGAAATATTCCACCATGTCGTTGCGCTCATATTCGCCGTGTACCAGAACATCCAGGCCGATTTCTTCCTGGAATGCGACGCATTCCGCGATTTTCTTTTTATTGAAAGCTTCATATTCTTCCGCAGAAATTTCACCCTTGCGGAACGCCGCCCGGTTGGCTTTCACATCCGGAGTCTGCGGGAAAGATCCGATTGTCGTTGTCGGCAGCAGCGGCAAGGCGAACCGCGCTTTTTGGATTTTTTCCCGTTCCGCGAATTCCGGAAGCCGTACAAAGTCGGCGTCTTTTACCGCCGCACAACGCGCCCGGACGGCAGCATCCGTTCCCGGCCGGGATGCAGCGAACAGCGCGCGGTTTGCCTGATACGCCGGCAGTTCCCGGGGAGAAGCAGAAGCGCAAATATCCCGCAGCTGCGCCAGTTCCAGGAGCTTTTCGGAAGCAAAGGCAAAATACGCTTTACGATCTTCCGGCATTTTTGTTTCATTTTTCAGCGTATACGGAACATGAAGCAAAGAGCAGGACGTCCCCAGAACCAAAGTATCCGTCCTGGCGCGCAGGCCTTCCACTGCCGTGAGCGTTTTTTCGTAATCGTTGCGCCAAATGTTCTTGCCATTCACCAGCCCGGCAAAAAGCGCCGTGCCTGCGGGGAAACCGCCGGCCACCAGATCCGCCGTCTGTTTGCCTTCCAGAAAATCGAGGCCGATGCCGTCAAACCCGAGCGCGCATACGTCACGGTAACAGTCCCGGATGTCACCAAAGTATGTCTGCAAAAGAATCTTTACGCCGCCTTTCTCCGCCAGCAGTTTCCGGTACAAAGAAAGGAAAAGATCCTTGTCCGCTTCCGTCAAATCCATCACCAGCGACGGCTCATCCAGCTGGATCCAGCGCGCGCCGTATCCTGCCAGCGCGGACAGAATCTGCGCATACACGGCGCAGACGTCTGCGGCAAAATCCGCCGCTTTTTTTTGTCCGGTAAAGCGGGCAAGCTTCAAAAACGTAAACGGCCCGACCAGAACCGGTTTCAGACAGGAATCCGATCCGGCTTCTTTGCGCACAGCTTCCGCTTCCAAAAACTCCGCCGCGGGCTTATTTCCGTTCAGCCGGATTTCCGTATCATCCCCGATTTCCGGCACAATATAGTGGTAATTGGTGTTGAACCACTTTTTCATAGCCAGAGCGCGGACGTCGCCGGCTTTTCCCTGATAACCGCGGGCCATGGCAAAATACGTATCCAGCGCCGGCAGACCGAGTTCCCGGTAGCGCGCCGGAACAGCGTTCAGTAAAACCGCCATATCCAGCACGCCGTCGTAAAATGAAAAATCGTTACACGGAACAAAGTCGATCCCGGCGTCCAGCTGTTCCCGGATATGCCGGCGGCGCAGATCCCGCGCACAGGTTTCCAGTTCTTCCCGGGCAATTTCCCCCCGGAAATATTTTTCCGACGCGAATTTCAGCTCGCGCATTGCCCCCACCCGCGGGAAGCCAACGACAGACGTTTTCATGCTTTTCTCCTGCTTTTCTTTCGTTAAGCAGAGTATAGCAATTTTACTAAACATTGAAAAATACTATTTTTCTATTATAATAAATAGAAATATTCTATGACTGAAATACCGGCAAAACCTTGACAGATTCCCGTTATCGGATAATATCGAAATATGTTCTCACGAAAAACAAAAATCGTCTGCTCTATGGGGCCGGCGGTTGCGACAGATGAAATCACCGAAAGGCTGATTCTTGCCGGAATGAACGTAGCGCGCTTCAATTTTTCCCATGGTTCCCACGAAGAACACAAAGGCCGGATGGACCGCGTGCGCCGGTGCGCCAGAAAGCTGAACCGCCATGTTGCGCTGCTTTTGGATACCAAAGGCCCGGAAATCCGGACGGGCATGACGGCAGGCGGCGGAACGGTGGCGTTTCATGCCGGAGATGAAGTGCTTGTTACGGTGGACGGCTGCGAAACGGAAGCCGCGGCAGACGGAAAACCGGCGCGGCTTTCCCTGAATTGGCGCGCGCTTCCGGACAAAGCTGCACCCGGCGTGAAAATCCTCATCGCCGACGGACTTCTGGAACTGGAAGTGGAATCCGTGGCGGACGGCGCCGTCCGGTGCCGGGCAAAAAATGCCGCCGAAATCGGCAGCCGGAAAAACGTCAATCTGGTCGGTATACACGCCGGGCTTCCCATCCTCGGCGAACAGGACAAAAAAGACCTGGAATTCGGCGCTTCCCAGGAAGTGGACTTTGTGGCGGCCAGTTTTGTCAGTTTTGCTTCCGAAGTCCGCGAAGTCCGCGCCTTCCTGCAATCTGTCGGGAGCCGGGCAAAAGTCATTGCGAAAATCGAAAACGAAGAAGGCGTCAACAATATTGAAGAAATTGCGGAAGCGGCGGACGGCGTTATGGTCGCGCGCGGGGATCTCGGCGTGCAGATGCCGACGGAGCGGATTCCGTTGGCGCAAAAGCACATCATTTCCGTTTGCCGGAATGCGGGCAAATTTGTCATTACCGCAACGCAGATGCTGGATTCCATGATTGTGAATCCCCGGCCTACCCGCGCGGAACTGACGGACGTAGCAAACGCGATTTTTGACGGCACGGACGCCGTCATGCTTTCCGGCGAAACCGCAAACGGTTCGTACCCGGTGGAAGCGGTGGAAATGATGGCGAAAATCGCCGTCACCGTGGAAGATTCCCCGGAATTTTGCCGGAAAATGCACAACGACGCGCTTTCCTGGACGGAACCGGAAGGCGACATCGGCCAGTTTATGGCCCGCAACGCCTATACAACAGCCAGCGACGCCCGCGCAATGGCAATCATTACGCCGACGCGTTCCGGCCATACGGCGCAAATGATCAGCAAATACCGGCCGGAGCAGTCCGTGGTTGCCGTCACGCCTGACCCGGTTGTAGCGCGCCAAATGCTGCTGCATTGGGGCGTAACGCCGCTCCTGTCCAAAATGGCGGGAACCTCGGACGAAATGCTCCGGAACGCGGTAAAAATCGCGCTGGACGCCGGCGTTATTCATATGTCCGACCGCATTGTTCTGGCGGCGGGCATCCCGCTGTCCAACCCCATTATGCTGAATACCATCCGCGTTATGCTGGTGGGAAGCGTTCTGGCTAAAGCCACGCGGGGAGGCTGCGCCAAATCGGCCGGACCCAAAACATACGGCGAAGTGGTGTTTGTGGAAAAACCCGACGAACTCAGCGCCTTTTCAAACCGGCGCAGCAACCTGATTCTGGTGTGCAAGGATTTGACGGAAGACTTTATTCCCCTGCTGCGGCTGGTTAACGGCGTGGTGGCGGAACACGACTGCACCATTCCCGAATCCGTGCTGCAAATTGTGAATCCGGATTTGGTATGGCTGATCAACGCGCCGGGCGCTTTTTCTGCGCTGGAAACCGGACTGGCTGTTACACTGGACGGTAAAAACCTCATGATTTACGAAGGGTTTGTCTGATCCGGAAACAGCGTTCTGCTGCCTGTCCGTGCAATCCGGACGGCTGCCAGCCGTATAAAAAAAAGAACCGCCTTTCAGCGGTTCTTTTTTTTGCGCGCGCGTTTTGCGCTTACAGCTTGAATTTGCTGGTAATATCCAGCAGGATATTGATGGCGTCTTTGTTGGTTCCGCTGTTATGCGAAATCTTCACCACCGCCTCATTAATGGCATTTGCCGCCTTGGCAATAGCGCCCGAACGGTCCTGCACCTGCTGCGACACACTGGAAAGCCGGTTCATTTCTTTCAGGATAACTTCCGTACCGGTATTCATTTCCACGGCGCCGTCGCGGATCTGCACCGTTACGTTCTGGATGTCTTCCAGCGCTTCCAGCACCTGCTTGCTGCCTTCATTCTGCTCGCTCATCGAAAGATTGATTTCGCTTACCAAGCCGGTTACCGCGTCAATCTTCGACACAATCGAATCAAACGAATTGTCGGCTACCGTCGTAGCGCCGGCGATATTCTTGATGGAAGCAACCGCTTCTTTCAGGCCGGCGGCAATCGTCTTGGACTGCGCGGCGGAATCTTCGGCCAGCTTGCGGATTTCTTCCGCGACAACGGAAAAGCCCTTTCCCGCATCGCCGGCGTGCGCAGCTTCAATAGCGGCGTTCATCGCCAACAGGTTGGTCTGGCTTGCGATGGATTCAATCACGCCGTTCGCCTCAAGCAGCGAGTCGGACTGGGAAGAAAGCTTGTTCACCAGTTCCTGCACATTGTTGATGTTCGTCTTACCGTCCGCGGCGTTGACTTTCAGTTCCTCAAAACTGCCGGACGCCTTGCTCAGGTTGGCAGAAATGGAATTGATATTGGAAACCATCTGCTGAATCGCCGCAGAAGACTCCGTAACGGCGGAGGACTGGTTTTCAATCTGGTTTGTCAGGCTTTCAATATTGTGCGTAATCTGCGTAATCGTTGCAGAAGTTTCGGTCACAGACGCGCTCTGCTCTTCCACCGCAAAATTCATGTCTTCGATGCTCGTCGTGATTGTGGAAACATCGCTGGAAATCTCCGAGGAATTGTCCTCCAAGTCCTGGGCAATACCCGACATGGAAGACGCGCTGTTGCTCACATTGCGCACCATCGTATTCAGCGAACCGATAAACTTATTGAAGTAATTTGCCGTATCCGCAACCTCGTCGTTGCCCTTTACATCCAGACGGACGGTCAGGTCGCCTTCACCTTCGGAAATATCTTTCAGCGTCTTTGCCGTCAGATTCAGCGAGCGGATGATGACTTTTGTCAGCACGGACATGGCCACGAACAGAATCAGCACCACAATCACGCAGGTCACCACGCAATAGGCGATTATGCGGTTGGCGCCGGACAGCATATAATCCGTCGGCACGGAAAGCGCCGTATTGAACGGCGTACCGGGCACTTTGTCGTACATCATGGAGTACTCGCGGCCTTCCACCCGCTGGCGGATAACCTCCAGATCCCCCTGTGCGGCAGCTTCAAACCCGGCCAGCACTTCTTCGCCGAGCGTCAGGCTGGAAACGTTTTCCGCCACGCCGTGCATGGCGTCCTCATACCGTTCAAAATCCGGGTCGTATTCCAGATCGCACACAATCTGCATACCGTCGGAAATCAGGTAAAGATGCGCTTCCGTTCCGAATATTTCCGCAAAATCAGCCGTCAGATCCCTGTACACGGAGGTAAGCTCCGCAGAAGTCTGCGTTACGTTGACCACACCGATCGCGCGGCCGTCCCGGATGACCGGAACCGTGGTCAGAATGCTTTTATCCGACGAGCCCCGGATGACATACGGTTCACTCACCATCACGGAAACTTCGCCGCCGACATTGCCGGAAACCTGCGTCCGGAAGTAATCCCGGTCCGTCAGAACAATAGGCGCAGCGTTCGGATCCCCGTCGTTTTCGGTGCGCCTGCCGCCCTGCCAGGGATTTCCGTTGTTGCTGGATTCATATACATAGCCTTCGGAATTCACCAGGCTCATCATGTGGATGGTGGGGTTCGCATTCACAAAACCCTGGAAATTCCCCTTTGTCCGCGCCCAATCCATATCCCGGACGCCCTGCAGGGAAGCGGAAGAAAGCGCAACGCTTTTTGCCGTGGTGAAAAAAGCCTCCAGCCCGCTGTTTATGCTGGACACATAACGGCCCATAATAGCCTGCGTTTGCTGGACACTGGTCCGCCGGGCGGAAATGCTGATCAAAACCATGCCGCATACGAAAGGAATGACGCCGGCGACAAGGGATGCCAAAGTTATCTTCCATCTGATTTTCATGTAAAGGACTCCTTACTGACTCTCAGTATTTACACGATATACCCTGTCATTATACGACGCACCATATAAATAGCAAAGTAAAAATTTTTGTTTTTTCGGGGATTTTATCAGAATTTTCCGGCCGGAAAGGAACGGGAAGTTTTACCGTATTGCGGGGAATCCCGTTTTTTGCTATACTCTTGCACACTGCGCGTTTTTCCGGCAAATCCCGAAAAAGGAGTATCCCGCATGAATACAAAACCGTTCCCGGCTTTTGCAGCTGTTTTTTTCCTGACGCTTTTCTGCGCCGCACCGGCGGCCGCATTTTCCGACGGCTGGGTCATGACGCTGAACGCCAACGTGGGCGGCTCCTACACGCTGCCGTCCATCTCCCGGAGCGACTTGGACACCCTGTGCGCCACCGGCATGAACGGCATGGTCGGTTTTGTGGCGGGCGGCGATCTGGAAGTCGGGTATATCTGGGACACGGCGGACGCATTCGGCCTGCGTGAAGACAACCCGTTCAGCGGCATCGGCCTGTTCTTCAACCTGGGTATCTCGCAGGGGTACGCCGGGCAAATCTGTTCCGCACAGCACGAAGGCAGCCCGATTGACGTTTACGTCAACGTGTATTACACGCCGGTTATCTCCGTCGGCGCAACCGGAAAGGCTTACTTTTTTGACAACCGGATGGCCGCCGGCCTTTCGCTCGGTGCAAAAATCATCTGCGACGCCGCGCCGCAGTACGAAATCTATTCTTCGGACACCGCAGCCGTATCTCCGGAGGTCGGTACCATCATTGTGGACGACCAGATGATGACCAGCATCAATCCGGTGATGTTTTACGTCAAACCGTCGGTGGAATATACCGTCCCGCTGAGCCGGACAATGGAACTGAACCTTGGCGGCTACCTGGCGTTCAACCTGTACCGCCCCAAATATATCACCCTGCCGAACAGCGTACAGACGATGTTATCGGAAGAACAAAGAAGCCATGGGATTTCTTTTGACGCCAAAGAGGATCCGCTGAATTCATACTTCATCAATTCTTTTGACTTCGGCATTATCCTCGGGCTGAACTTCCGGCTGGGGGATTCACCCCGGTGAAAAAACGCGGATTCTTTCCCCTGTTCCTGCTTTCCGCTGCCATTCTGCTGCCGGCGCTGACGGCGTGCCACCAGGGTTTTGCAGGCGACCCCAGATTATATAACGGAAATAATAAAAATATTTATATTTCAAAAATCAATCTTCCGGCACCGGCCCCGTTTCCGGACGGAAGTGAAGATTGGAATAATCCAAACTGTCTGTTTCCCGCAAGCCGGTTCGATAATGAGTGGGTTTTACCAAGCGTTAGTTTTAACAAGGATAACATTCCGTTTATCCGATTCGGAAGAGGAAAAAGCGGTCTGCCGTGGAAACAAGGATACGGACCGACCAGAGAATATACATACAACGCCTCTGATGAAGGAAACAGAGCGCAGGTTTCCAATTTTGATGAAAACGGCGTACCGGTAGAAGACGGGACTTGGAACGGATTCAGTATCCGTCCGATGACCATTTATCAATACAGGGGACGTAATCCGCTTGTCGCACCGCTCTGCGAATACAACCGGACAGACGGAAATATGCAAAGATTCCGCTTTTACCGCTTTGTCGGTAAAAGTGCAGGCACAGTAGATCTTGACCAGTTTGTTATCGCCGTCGATACGTATTCCAAATTCGTGTTTGCTTATGCCGCAATAACCGATATAGATAAAGTAGTCGGTCAAGAAGTTCCCCAGGCATACGAACCGGTGGAACTGCACAGCGAAGACGAACGGCCGTTCTATGAGTACGACCCCATCGGCTACGTGAAGGAAGACGGCACGGTTGTCCGCTACCCGCAGTATGAAAAGGACATGAAGACAGATAGAGCCGTGAACTACCTGCCGCGGATTCACAGGCCGGCGGAATATCCGGGTTTTCCGGAAACCGTGGCGCGCCATGACCCGGAAGGGCAGGGCCGCTCGCCGTATTACCCGGAACTTTACGCAGGCCAGACGCAGACGCCGTAACGCGCTCAGGAAAAATACGCAAGCGAAACTTCCCGCGCTTTGGCAATCAACGCCCGCCTGTCCGGAACGCCGAGTTTTCCGTAAATCGTGGAAATGTAGTTGCGCACGGTCTGTTCGCCGATGTTTGCATCGGCCGCAATTTCCTTGTTGCTTTTGCCGAGAAGCACATGGCGGATGATTTCACGCTCTTTCGGGCTGAGCAGGAAAAACCAGTCGGGCAGGGTTTCGCCGGCCAGATTTTCCAGCTTCCGCTTGTCGGAAATCATGGACTGCAAAAGCGACCCGGCAATCTGCGGGTCCATAAGAATCGAGCCGTCGCAAACCGCGCGGACGGCGGACACCAGCATTTTCGGCGCGATGTTTTTCAGCAAATAACCGGACGCGCCGTTTTTCATGGCTTCACGGACATAGACGTCGTCTTCAAAGGTTGTCAGCATAATGATAAAAATATCCGGCCATAATCCGTGAATGATTTTTGCAGCCGTAACGCCGTCCATTACCGGCATCCGCACATCGAGCAAAACCGCGTCCACCGGCTTGGCGGCGCGTTCCCCCGGAGCGCGCGGGGATTGTCCGTCCGCGATTGTACGCAGGCGCTGTACAGCTTCTTCCCCGTTGACAGCCGTTCCCAGAATGGTCATATCCGGCGCAACGCTTTCAATTACGACTTTCAGGCTTTCCAGAAACAAAACCTGATCGTCCACAAGAAGAAGTGAAATTCCCTGAGCCACTGCCTTATTCCTCCCCGTCCGCATCCAGCGGTACGATGGCCTGCACGATAAATCCGTCTTCTGCAAACACGGACGACAAATGCCCGCCGACCGCAGAAACCCGCTCGCGCATACCTTTTATGCCGATTCCTTCCCGCACCGGCTGTCCGCGCCGTTCCTGTCCGCTGCCGTTGTCGTGAATCCGGACGGAAAGCAGCCGGCCGTCGCTCCAGAACGAGACGCGGATTTCGTCCGCCCGTCCGTGCCGGAATGAATTTGTCAGCGCTTCCTGCATCATGCGCATCAGCGTTCTGCGCAAAACCGCAGGCAAAACCCGCGGCGCGTTTCCAAAATCCACGCGGGTACGGATTCCGGTAATTTCCTGAAATGTAGCCGCCATGTCAAAAAACACGCCGATGCTGTTTCCGCCGCTGTCATCCCGTTCCCGCAAACGGCGGAGCACCAGCCGCGCTTCATCCACGCTGGACGACAGATGGCGCACGGCGTTTTCCAGAATGCCGTTTTTCTTTTCCGCATCCGTTGTGTGGATTGCCGCCTGAATCAGCATCAGTACATTCGTCATGGTATAGCCGATGATGTCGTGGATTTCCCGGGAAATCCGGTTGCGTTCTTTTTCAACCGCTTTGCTTTCCGACATCAGCAGGTAATTCTGGTACGCCAAATTCGTGGCAGAAAGGCGGTCCATGATGTCTTCCACTTTCCGCAGGGAATACCGCGCGCCGGAAATCTTTTTCGCAGTGAGTTTGACTGCAAAAGAAGAAAAAAATGCCAGCGCGGCAACTACGCAAAGGTATAATCCGTCATACAAGCCGACGCCGGGAACTTCGGCGGAAAAAGCAGCGTGCGGCTGGAGCATCCACAAGGCGAGTATAAGCGAAACGGCACTGCAAAGCAAAGAAACCGGAACCGTAAAAAAGAAGGAAGCCTGTACGATAACCGCCGTGAAGGCAAAACGGTAAATGCCGCCGCCTGACCCCAGCGCCTGCGCGGAAAAGCAAAACGCATACAGCGAGAGGGCAAACACCAAAGCCCGTGCGGCGGAAGACGGAAGCAGCGCGAAAAATGAAATAAAAGCGGCCGCGGAAAGCACGTAAAATACCTGCGTTTCCGGCGGAATCCCGCCGCCGTTTTCTATTGCGGTAGAACCGGACAGCAGGCGGGAAGCTGCAAAAAAAAGCAAAAAAGACAAAACGGCAGAAAAAGCAAAAAAAACCGGCGGCAATAAATCCGGGAGCGGTTTACCGGCCGGGCCGGCGGCGTTTTCTTTTTTTTCCGTTTTTCCGGATAGCAGCAGCATAATTCACCCGGATTTTCCGTATTTGATGCGCGGATCCACAAGCGCAAGGATGATATCGGCAAGAATCATGCCCAAAAGTACAAGAAACGAAATGAACATCAAATTCGCCAGCACAAGATTGACGTCTTCCTGGATGACAGCTTCATAC
>JADIMS010000127.1 GCA_017694555.1 Candidatus Avitreponema avistercoris | reverse complement strand
TTGATGCGCTGGTCGGCTTTTCTTCCGGATGGACGCCCGGTAGAAGGCTCACGGTTTTCCGGATACCCGTAGCAGGAACAGGTTCTGCGGCAAACGGCGCCGGAAGCATTTCCTTTACTGCGCCCATTTGCTTTGAGGACGCCTTTCCTTCCGTCACCGCGGCGCTGCACAATCAGGGGAGCGGGGTGCTGATCAACCTGACCAACGATTCGTGGTCCAAAACCGCCAGCGCAGAGTACCAGCATTTTGCCGTTGCCCGCTTCCGGGCCGTGGAATTGCGGACTACGCTGCTCCGGGTCACCAACAGCGGCGTAACGGCTGTTATCAGACCGGACGGCAGCATACAGGACGCCCTGCCCCTGTTCCGTCCGTGTTACCTGAATGCCGAAATTCCGGTTTACCGCACCGGGCAAACCGTATACGCCGTATACGGGGACTGGTTCGCAGCAGTTTGCGCCGCATTCAGCCTGGCCGCTATGGCCGCCGCCGTATCCTGCAAAAAAAACGGCGTATCCGCTTTCCGGGGGAATATATGAATACCAATCCGAGAAAATCGGTAGCGGTATTTGCAGGGACGGTGCTGCTGTGCCTTTGTTCCCTGTTTTCGCTGCCGGCACCGTCCGGCGCACCGGTTCCGGTTACGCTGCATGACGGGGCTGCCGTGCTTCTGGGAATCCTGCTCGGACCGGCGGCCGGGGCAGGTTCCGTCGGCCTGTTTTTTCTTGCCGGCGCCGCCGGCCTGCCGCTGTTTCCGGGCGGACAGGCAACAATCCAGGCTTTCCGTACCGTTACCGGCGGATACCTGATCGGCTGGTTTCTGGCTGCCGTCATTGCCGGCCTCTGTACGCACAAAATACAGGATACGGACAGCCGGGCGGCAGCATTTCCGGCCATTTTACACGGAGCCGTGGCGGGAATCCTCTGCTCTTCCATTCCGGCCATTCTTGCACTGAAAAACCTGTACGGCGCAGGATTGGCCGGCGCAATCCTGCACGCTTTTGTCCCCTATCTTCCCGCCATTTTAGTGAAACTGGTTTTATCCGTCATTACGGCCGGCGCGCTGCGTAAACCCGTCCGGTTGTGGATGGACAACGGAAAAAACAAGCAGATTTCTTAAAAAAGCGCTTGTACAATACTACCGATAGTGATAGTATGAGCACCGTTCATACAGGCTGCACTATATATTGTTATGCCAGATATAGTGTACAAAGGCGGGAAAACGTGCGCTGTCCATATTGCGGAAACTTTAACGATAAGGTGATCGATTCGAGAACCTTGGCAAACGGTTCCGCTATCCGCCGCAGACGGGAATGCACAGACTGCGGCTACCGGTTTACCAGTTACGAACGGGTGGAAGAGCGGCCGCTGATGGTAGTCAAAAAAGACGGGCGGCGGCAGCCGTTTGACAAAGAAAAGCTG
This sequence comes from Candidatus Avitreponema avistercoris, assembly GCA_017694555.1. Taxonomy (GTDB): domain Bacteria; phylum Spirochaetota; class Spirochaetia; order Treponematales; family Treponemataceae; genus Avitreponema; species Avitreponema avistercoris. Next base: position 2,946 of record JADIMS010000127.1, on the reverse strand, counting down.
ATGCGCGGGATCCGGCGGGCCTTGGAAAAACGGCCGGTTTCCGGAGAAACCATCGAAAACCTGCTGAATGAAATCGAAGACCTCGCCGTCATGGAAGGGAAAAAGGACAGCGAAATTTCAAGCGCGCGGCTTGGGGAAATCGTGCTGGACATTTTACGGCGGATGGACAAAGTTGCCTACATCCGGTTCGCATCGGTGTACCGGCATTTTGAAAATCTTGAGGAATTTATTGCTGAAATTCAAAAAGCGGAGGGAGAAAAAAAATGACGGAACACGAAGTACCGGATTCGTCCCAAAACATATTTCCGGAATGGAAATCTTTCCTCGGTACAGCCAAAGACCCGGAAACCGTTTCGTTCATCCGGAACATTGTGAAACGCTCCGGGGAAATAACCGCTTATGACCGCACAAAAATCGAAAAAGCCATCAATAAGGCCATTGAAGCAGTGGAAGGCCGGGGTGATCCGGAACGCGCAAAAACCCTGACCGATCAGGTGGAAGAAGAACTGCGGATTCTCATGGCGGGACGGCACGCGCATTCCATTCCTGCAATCGAAGAAATCCAGGACATTGTAGAAAACGTATTGATTAAAGCACAGGAAATCCGCGTTGCCAAAGCCTATATCCTGTACCGGGCCAAACACGAAGCAATCCGGGACACACGGAAACTGATGCTGGATATCGACGAAACCATGAACGGCTATCTGAGCCAGTCCGATTGGCGGGTCAAAGAAAACGCAAATGTCAATTTTTCCCTTGGCGGCCTGATTTTACACAATTCCGGTACCATTACGGCAAATTACTGGCTGAAAAATATTTACCCGGCGGAAGTGGCCGAAGCGCACCGGACAGCGGCATTTCACATCCACGATCTGTCCATGTTTTCCGGGTACTGCGCCGGCTGGTCCATCCGCCAGTTGATCGCGGAAGGTCTGGGCGGCGTTCCCGACAAAATCACATCCAAGCCGGCAAAACACCTTTCCACGCTGATCCAGCAGATTGTCAATTTCCTCGGTATTATGCAGAATGAATGGGCCGGCGCGCAGGCTTTCAGTTCCTTTGATACATATCTTGCGCCTTTTGTCCGTAAAGACCATCTGTCTGAAAAAGAAGTCAAGCAATGCCTGCAAAGTTTTATTTACGGTGTGAATACCCCCAGCCGCTGGGGATCGCAGGCGCCGTTTACAAACATCACGCTGGACTGGAACTGTCCGCAGGATCTGGCAGACAAACCGGCAATTGTCGGCGGCCAGGAGATGCCGTTTACGTACGGCGACTGCCAGCCCGAAATGGATCTCATCAACCGGCTGTTCATCGGTCTGATGATTGAAGGCGACGCCGCAGGACGCGGTTTCCAGTATCCCATTCCCACGTACAATATCACAAAGGATTTTGACTGGAACGCGCCGAACGCACGGCTTTTGTTTGAAATGACGGCACGCTACGGAACGCCGTACTTCCAGAATTTCATCAATTCGGACCTCAATCCGAACGACGTGCGTTCCATGTGCTGCCGCCTCCAGCTGGACAAACGCGAACTGCGGAAAAGAGGGGGCGGGCTTTTCGGATCCGACGAATTTACCGGCTCCATCGGCGTGGTGACCATTAACCTGCCGCAGATCGGCTATCTGGCAAAAACCGAAGAACAGTATTTTGCCCGGCTGGACTATCTGATGGAGCAGGCAAAAATCAGCCTGGAACTGAAACGCAAAGTCATCGAAAGGCTTTTGGAAGGCGGGCTGTTCCCTTACACCAAACGTTATCTTTCGCATTTGAACAACCATTTTTCCACAATCGGCATTTGCGGCATGAATGAATCCTGCCTGAATTTCCTGGGCACAGACATTGTGCATCCCAAAGGAAAAGCATTTGCAGAAAAAGTGCTGTCGCACATGCGGCAAAAGCTGGCTGACTTTCAGGAAGAAACCGGCTCCCTGTTTAATCTGGAAGCGACGCCGGCGGAGAGCACGTCATACCGGCTGGCCCGGCACGATAAGGAACATTTTCCGGATATCATCACCTCCGGCGAAACCGATCCGTTTTACACAAATTCCAGCCAGCTGCCCGTACAGTTTACCACCGATGTATTTGAAGCGCTTGACCACCAGGATTCGCTGCAGACCAAATATACCGGCGGGACGGTATTCCATGTTTTTCTTGGCGAAGCAATCAAAAGCTGGGAAGCGTGCCGGGATCTGGTCAAAGCGATTGCCTGCAATTACCGGCTGCCCTACTTTTCCATTTCCCCGACATTCTCTGTATGTCCGGTGCACGGATATTTAAATGGCGAACAGTTTGAATGCCCGTATTGTAAAGAAGAAAAAAAATCTGCCTTAATGAAAAAACTGGCAGAATTGGAAGAAGAACGGCAGGTGACGGCTGCGGCTGTTTCCTGATTCACACAGTTGTTTGATTTTTTATTTTTGGGAGGAAAAAAAATGAGAACGCTTGCAGAAATTGATGCAGACATTGCCCGCACAAAACAGGAAATTGAAAACGTACAGGGCACGGCGACGGAAGTATATGCCAGAATTGTCGGTTACTACCGGTCCGTCCGCAACTGGAACAAAGGCAAACGCGAGGAATACAACCACCGCAAGCTTTTTGTGCCCTCCGAAGAATCAACGGCCGCCCATCTGCAAAATGCCGGATCCGAACCCTGTGTCTGCGGCAATGCAACCGCACCCGGCGCGTTTTCCCGTGCAAATGAACCGGTGCGCTATGAATTGTTTTCCAGAAAAACCTGTCCGAATTGCCCGCCGGTAAAGGAATTCTGCCGGACTTCCTTTGCAAACGGAACAATCATTGATGTGGATACCGAAGAAGGATTGCAGGCTGCCCGGCAGAAAAATGTGCTTTCCACACCCACGGTGATTTTCTATGCCGGAAACGGAACCGAAATCTGCCGTGCGCATTCCGTAAAAGACCTGCAGGAAGCCGCCGTAC
>JADIMS010000126.1 GCA_017694555.1 Candidatus Avitreponema avistercoris | reverse complement strand
TACGGCGCTGTTCAACGGCCGCAAAGGCTGCTGGTCGGAAAAGCTCTGCGCGCTGGTGGACGGAAACCTGATTTCCCTTCTTCCCCGCATCATCCGCTCCGAAGAACCCGCCGGCTTTGTTTCGGAACAGGCGGCCGCACGATTCGGTATTCCCGCCGGGATTCCCGTCTCATCCGGCGGCGGAGACAACATGATGGGCGCGATCGGGACAGGCACGGTCCGGGACGGCTTTTTAACCCTGAGCCTCGGCACATCCGGCACGCTGTACGGCTACAGCGACACGCCCGTTTCAGATCCGGCCCGGGGACTTTCCGGCTTCTGTTCTTCCACCGGCGGGTATCTGCCCCTGCTCTGCACGATGAATTGCACCGTGGCGACGGAAAAACTGCGGGATATTTTTGCGATGGACGTCAGGGAATTCGATACATGCGGCGGGCGGGCAAAACCCGGCGCGGACGGGATTGTAATCCTGCCGTTTTTCAACGGGGAACGCACGCCGAACCTGCCCAACGGCCGGGCCGGCATTCTCGGCATGACGGCGGCCAACTGTTCGCGGGAAAACATTGCCCGGGCGGCGCTGGAGTCGGCTATATTCGGGATGAAAGCCGGACTGGAAGCCTTTTCGGACATCGGCTTCCGCGCGCGGGAAATCCGCATCATCGGCGGCGGCAGCAAAAGCCCGCTGTGGAGACGGCTTGCCGCAGACATCCTCAATTTGCCGGTCAAACGGCCGGCCGGGGATGAGGCTGCCGCTATGGGCGCCGCCATCCAGGGAATCTGGTGCCGCGAACACCTGCAGGGGAATCCCGTTGCAATTTCCACGCTGACCGGCGAACACATTGCCATCAACGAAGACGAGTGCATCATACCGGATCCGGCTGTGCAGGATGCCTACAAACAGGCTTATGCGGTCTACCAAAAGTATCTGGACGCACTGTCCCCGCTTTACACCGCCTGATCCGGTCCGGAAGCTGCAAGATTCTGCTCGGCTTTGACGATTTCTTCAAAATCCTTGCCGTCCAGAATCTCCTTCTCCAAAAGCCGCTCCGCAACATAATGCACGAGGGCGGCTTTGGAGGAGAGCAGGTCTTTCACTTTTCCGTAACGCTCCGCCATGATGCGGGCGATTTCTTCGTCGATGTACTGCTGCGTACTTTCCGCATAATCCCGCACCAGCTGCGGTTCGGCAGCATATCCGCCATAACCAGCGCCGTGCTGGCTTAACGCCACATTGCGGAAGCGGCCGCTCATGCCGTAATCCGTAATCATGCGGCGGATAATGTCCGTCGCCCGGGAAAGGTCGTTGGCGGCGCCGGTGGAAACGGAACCAAAAACGGTTTCCTCGGCGGCGCGCCCGCCCAGCAGAACGTCTACCCTGCCCAGAAGCTCTTCCTCACTGCTGAGGTAACGGTCTTCTTCGGGAATCTGCATCGTATAACCCAAAGCGGAAAGCCCGCGCGGAATAATCGAAATTTTATGCACCTTGTCCTGCCCGGGCGTAAACGCCGTGACAACCGCATGTCCGGTTTCGTGGTATGCCACGATTTTCCGCTCGTCTTCACGGATGACGCGGCTTTTTTTCTGCAATCCGGCGATGGCCTTTTCCACAGCTTCGTTAAAATCCTCCATCGTGACTTCCTTGCGCCCCGCACGGACGGCAAGCAGCGCCGCCTCGTTCACGATGTTCGCCAAATCGGCGCCGGAAGAACCGCTGGTGGATTTTGCCACATCAGCCAGATCAACATCCCTGGCGACTTTCACGCCTTTGGCATGGATGCGCAGGATTTCTTCCCTGCCCTTCACGTCGGGGCGGTCTACCACAATCTGCCGGTCAAACCGTCCGGGACGCAGCAGCGCCGGATCCAGCACATCGGGACGGTTTGTGGCGGCCAGCAGAATCAGCCCGGAAGAGCCGTCAAAGCCGTCCATTTCCACCAAAAGCTGATTCAGCGTCTGCTCACGCTCGTCGTTGGAAGTCATGGAATTGATGCGGGATTTTCCGATGGCGTCCAGCTCGTCGATAAAAATGATACACGGCGCTTTTTCCCGCGCCTGTTTGAACAAATCGCGGACCCGGCTTGCGCCTACGCCTACGAACATTTCCACAAAATCCGACCCGCTGATGCGGAAAAACGGCACGCCCGCTTCCCCTGCTACAGCCCGCGCCAGCAGCGTCTTGCCGGTACCCGGCGGCCCGACAAGCAGCACACCGCGGGGGATTTTTCCGCCGATATCCGTGTATTTCTTCGGATTCTTGAGGAAATCCACCACTTCCACCAGCTCTTCTTTTGCCTCATCCACGCCGGCCACATCCGAAAACCGTGTGGAAACCTTGCCCTCGTCCACGGCCGCCGACCGGGACTGGCCCGAAGAAAAAATACTCCCGCCAAGTCCGCCGCCCATCCGCTTCATCAGATACCGCCACATCAGGAAAAACACCGCAAACGGCACAATCCATTGCAGGACAAAATCCAGCAGGAAATTCCGCTCCTCGGCGGCGACGGAATATTCCACGCCTTTGGAATCCAAAAGCGCGACAAAGCTTTCCGTCAGCAAACCGACGGTGCGGTACACGTTGCCGGAAGCGGCTGTCTGGGGCAGGGAAAACGGAAGGCCGGTATTTTCCTGCGGTGCGGAAGACGGAAGTGTGTCATAGCCCGTAAAATACTTGGAAGAAATCTCCACGCGGACAATTTCCCCGCTTTCCACCATACGCCGGAAATCCGAAAACGGGATCAGGGTATCCCGGTTCACCAGCGAATAAAAATTGGAACTGAAAACCAGCAGCAAAAACACGCCCAGCAGAATCCAAAGCAGCGGCCGGGGCGTCTTGGGCGGGCGTTTTCCCCCGTCCGGCTTTTTTTTGTCTGCGCCGTCATCAGAGAAAAACCTGAAAAATGAAGAAAATATATCGTTTCCTTCGTTTTTTTTGTCCGGGTTGTTGTCGTCCGGTTCTGAACCGGAACTGGCATAAAATTTCATACCGTAATGATACCGAATTTCGGAAATTCCGTCGATATTTTTCGGAATATTTTGTATGATTTCTGCGGATCCGGCTAAAGGACGGGATAAAAACCGCCGATGATGAAGGGAGCGGGAGGAAAAGCCATGGGATATGCGCAGGCGCTGAACGTCTACAAAGAAACGAAAGTCAAGACAGCCAGTCAGGGTGCCCTGATCGTGATGCTTTACGAAGAAGCGATCAAGCACATGGATGCAGCAGCCGCCCTGGTGGCGGAAGATCTGAAAAAAGATCCGTCCAAAATCGAAAAGGCAAACACGCACATTCTGAAAGCCCAGGAAATCGTGACGGAACTTGCCGCCAGCCTGAATATGGATGAAGGCGGCGAAATCGCGAAAAACCTGATGTCGCTGTATACGTTTTTTCTTGCCCAGCTTTCTGCGGCCAACTTTGAAAAAAAGCCGGAAAAAATCCTCGCCGTGCGCGGGCTGATGAACGAACTGCTTTCCGCCTGGAACCAGATCGCTTCTTCTGCTTCTGCTGCCGAAAACCGCGGGCAGATTCCTTCCGGCATCAATATTGCAGGCTGATATGGACGCGCATACGCTGACCGAAGCCGAAGTCCGGGAACGCGCCGCGCTGCTCCGCCGCTTTAAAGCGCTGCTGGAAGAAAAACGCGCCAAATTCCGGGCGTATCTGGCTGCGCTGGAAGCCCAGGAGAAATCCATTGCCGGCGGCGATATGCTGCGGGTGGAACAGCAGGCGGATCTTGGCGACGCCATTGTCGCGGAACTGTACACCATCCAGAAAGTGATTGACCCGGTAGAAGCCATGTACCGGGAAATCCAGCGCAGCGGCAGCGCGGCAGGCGGAAGTGAACCGCTGATTCCCAAACTGCAGGCGGATCTGCATAAATTACAGGATGACATTGTCCGCCAGAACGAAAAAAACCGGGAGCTTTTGCGTACCAGTATGGGCGAAGTCCGCGCCGAAATCACCGCACTGCGGAAGCCGATGCGCCGGAAAAACGTTTATGCCGCAGAATCCGGCAACGCTTCGGTGATCGACATCCGCACCTGAATCCGCAGCGCCCGGACCGCGCGGGCGGAAACTTTGCTGGGATAAACAGCCGCTTTGTGTTATACTGATTTCCGTGAAAGACGCTGTTTTTGTCCTGGATTCTTACGGCTTGATTTACCGTGCGTATTATGCGTTCGGCTCCAGACCGCTGACCAACCCAAACGGGGAAAATGTTTCCGCCGTGTTCGGATTTTTCCGGAGCCTGGCTTCCATCCTCAAAGCAGAAAAACCGGCTTATTTTGCCGCCGCCTTTGATTCGCGCGGGCCGACGTTCCGGCACGAATTTTATCCGGAATACAAAGCCAACCGTCCGCCGGCTCCCCCGGATTTGCATGCGCAGATTCCGCTTATCGGGGAAATTCTGGACAAACTGGGCATCCGGTCCGTGCGGCAGGACGGATTTGAGGCTGACGACGTAATCGCATCCCTGGCCGCACGGTGCACAGCCGAAAAACGGCCGTGCGTTATCCTTTCCGGCGATAAAGATCTGGTGCAGCTGGAAGGGGAATTCGTTTCGATTCTGGAACCGGGGAAAACCGGCGGATGGGAAGCGGTTACCGCCGAAACGGTCCGGAAAAAATGGGGCGTAACGCCTGCGCAAATCCTGGATTTTCTTTCGCTCACCGGCGACCGGTCGGATAATGTACCCGGCGTAGCCGGAATCGGCGCCGTAACCGCGGCAAAACTGCTGAATCAATACGGCTCCCTGGACGGAATTTATGCCGCCGCGGACGGAATCCCCGGCGCGGCAGGCAAAAAACTGCGGGAAGGCCGGGAAAACGCGTACTTTTCCAAGCGGCTGATCACACTTTCCACGGACGTCCCGCTGCCCGGCGATTTTTCGGTATTTTCCTGCGCAAACCTGGATTTCCGCGGCGCAGCGGAACTTTTGCTGGCACACGGTATGCCGAAGGCGGCCGCCATGTACGCCGGGGACGGAACCGTTTCCCTGCCGCAAAACGGCGGCACAGCCGCATCCGCCGCCGCATCCGCAACCAAACCGGCTCCTGCCGCGCAATACGGAACGCCGGAAGACGGCAGTTTTTTGCACCCCCCTTTTTCCGGTCTTGTCTTTCAGGAGGGCGAAATCCGACCGAACAGCGGACAATATACAGCCCTGCTTTCGCTGCCGGAACTGGAAGAGATTGTCGGGAAAGCCCTGGAACAGGGATACGCCGCCTTTGACTGTGAAACCACGGGGCTGGACGTAAACCGGTGCGCGCTGGTCGGTTTTTCACTCGCCGTCCGCCCCGGAGAAGGCGTTTACGTCCCGCTGCCCGGTATGCACGGGCCGGATTCCTGCCGGATTCCGGAGCAGGAAGCGCTGGCGCAGATCCGGCGGCTGTTTACTGCGCCGGATTTTCTTCTCATCGTCCATAACGGAAAATTCGACCTGCAGGTGATGGCGCGGGCCGGAGCCGGACAGCCCGTCTGCCGCCTGTTTGATACGATGATTGCAGCATGGGTGACGGATCCGGACTTCAAGGCGTTTTCGCTGGAAGTCCTGGCAGAAAGCCTGCTCGGCTGCAAGGGCGTGGAATTCCAGGATCTGGTGAAGACCGGGGAAACATTTGCCGGCGTACCGCTGGAAACCGCCGCACGCTATGCTGCGGAAGACGCCGACTTTACACTCCGGCTGTATGAATTCCTTGCGCCGAAACTGGGACCCTGCGGTGTGGAAAATATTTTCCGCAATATTGAGATGCCGCTCGTACCCGTTCTGGCTG
>JADIMS010000125.1 GCA_017694555.1 Candidatus Avitreponema avistercoris | reverse complement strand
GCGTAATAAACTGGATATCATCCACGCGGATATTCTGACGGGATGGCACGAACACATAGTCAAAGTAATCCTCCAGGGTATAAAGACGGACATGCCGTTCCTGGAGCGCGCGCGGCAGACTGCGGGAAACGCCCGCCAGCCACGAACGGCTGGAAAGCATTTTCCGGTATTCCGGATCCAAATACGTAAGCCAGCGGGCATAATCCTTCTCCCGCGTGATGGCATTCAGGTCTTCCACGACAATTTCAATTTCGGACTTTGTCTGATTGAACGCCTCTTTGGTGATTGCCACGGAATCCACCATCGCCACCACTTCGTCGCCGTCATCCTGCGGAATGTCTTCCGTTTCCGCGGGGAGTGTAACCGCCGGTTCCGGCTCTTCCGTTACGTCCTCCGGCACGGGTGGCAGGATCTGTACCGGCGGATTTTCCTCCGGTGTTTCCGGCGGTGAAGAGCAGGACAACAGGCAGAAACAGGCAAAAAAAAGCGGCAGAACCGCGGCCGTCCGGAACACCGGGACGGCAGGCCGGCTGGTATTCTCTAAAACTTTCACAAAAACATATAGTACAGGCTTTTTTTTGAAACGTCAAATTTATTCCGCAGGCCGCATTTTCTGTCCTGCGGCGCCGGACCTGAGGGAAAAGTACAAAAGCAGGCGGAAGCCTTGACGAAAGCGGGCCGGGCCTTTACGATGGCAACCGGGTTGTTATGGTAAAAGCTGTGTTTGCGGGATCCTTTGACCCGCCCACTTTCGGACATTTGAATATCATCCGGCGGGCTACATCGATTTTCCGGGAAATTCATGTAGTCGTTGCGGTGAATAGCGAAAAAAAATACCTCTTTTCTGCATCAGAGCGGGTTGCCCTGATGCAGGACCTTGTATCCGGGTGGACGAACGTATCGGTTCATGCCTGGGACAAGCTGATTGTGGAATACGCCCGCAGGATCGGCGCCAGCGTACTGATCCGCGGCGTCCGGAATCTGGCGGATTTTTCCTACGAATTCGATCTGGCTATGCTGAACCGCGGATTGAATCCGGAAATTGAAACCGTGTTTCTTTCCACCGACCCGGAATATTTTGTCCTGCGTTCCAGCGCAATCAAGGAACTGGCCAGTCTGGGCGGGGATGTTTCCGCGATGGTTCCGGAATCCGTCGCACAGGCGCTTTACGGAAAGTACCGTTCCGGCGGCGCTTGACAGAATGCCGGGGTTGCAGGTATCATAGCGTCAATTATCTTTGTGAAGTGGAGAGGTTAACTTATGGCAGTGCCCAGGGCCAAGACATCAAAAGCCCGCACCCGCAGAAGAAAGGGAATCAATATGCGCCTGACTGCACCGACCCTTGTGGAATGCGCCAGCTGCGGCAACTTGATTTTATCCCACCGCGTGTGTCCGAAGTGCGGCTTTTACCGCGGAAGACAGGTAATCGTTCCGGATAATAACGGTTAAATATTGAGAGGTGAGAGAAATGGATGAATTGTTTGAAAAACTCCAGAAATTGATTGCCGACAAGCTCGACATCGACGAAGAGAAAGTAACGCTCGATGCGTCGTTCCGCCAGGATCTGGGCGCAGACAGTCTGGACACCTACGAATTGGTGTACGCGATTGAAGAGGATATGGGAATCCAGATTCCCGACGAAAAAGCAAACGAATTCGAGACAGTGCGCGACGCTTACGAATTCATCAAGTCCCAGCAGGCCTGAGCGGCAGGGCAAGGACAAGCGGGCCGTGTTTTCCGGAAAATCCGTGCTGACGGAAGAAAGGAAGCGCGCGCTCGCAGCCTTTCAGAAAAGGGCGGGGTGCAGATTCAGGAATCCCGCCCTTTTGGATTTAGCCTTTCACCACCGTTCCTTTTCGAACGAAACACCCCGTGGCGGGGTCAGCCATGTGCGCGCGAACAACGAACGCCTGGAATTCCTTGGCGATGCGGTTCTCGGCCTGGTCACAGCGTCCCGCCTGTATTCCTCCATGCCGGACCACCCCGAAGGGGACCTGGCAAAAATCAAATCTGCGGCGGTTTCCGAGGCTTCGCTGTCTGAAATTGCCGGTTCGCTGGACGTTTCCGCTATGCTGGTACTGGGACGCGGGGAAGAGCTGTCCGGCGGGCGCAATAAAAAAGCGATTCTGGCCGACGCGATGGAAGCCGTTATCGGCGCGCTGTATTTGGATTCCGGTTTTAAAGCCGCAGAAACGTTCGTCCGCAAATTCATGGATCCCCGTATTGCCAGCCTGTCCCGCAAAGAAAACCGCGGGGATTTCAAAAGCCTGTTGCAGGAATATGTGCAGAAACGCTACAAAACCACGCCGGTATACACGCTGGAAGGCCGGTCCGGACCGGATCATGCCCAGGTGTTCTCGGTTTCGGTGAACGTGCACGGAACCGTTTTCGGCCCGGCATCCGGGAAAAACAAAAAAGAAGCGGAACAGGCTGCGGCAGAGCAAGCCTGCCAGGCGATGGGTATCGGCTAATTTTTATCCTGTGCATGCATGAAAAAAAAACACCGCGCCGCTTTCGGCCTGCGGAAAGAAAGCACACGGAAATGCCTGGAAAAAATCTGGCTATGTATTATTTTTCAGACAAGCGCATGTAAACCGTTTTCGCCATTTCCAGCAGGCTTTCTTTCCTGTTGCGGCGCGGATCCTCCAGGACGGCGGAAAACAGACTTTGCATCACTTTTCCCATAAGCGGGCCGGCAGGAATTCCTTCAGCCTGCAGATCCCGTCCGTTTACGCATAAATCCTTGAGGGAAAGGACGGCATGCGCCTGCATTTCCTGGCTGATCCGCCGGGCAAGCCCTGCGGTTTCCGGCTGCTCCCGCACCAATGCGCGCGCTTCTTCTTCCGTTTTGGCGGACGTAGAAGCAAAGTCGGCTGCCCGCAGGCGGAACAGCGCCGGAATGTTTTCTGCCCCGACCCGCACCAAAAAACGGCGGACAGCCGCATCACTCCAATCCGGGGTATACCGGAACATATGGTTTTTCACCAGATGCGCCACAAATTCCACGGTTTTCCGCGGAAACCGCAGGCGGGTCAGTATACTTTGCGCCAGTTCTGCGGACTTTTCTTCATGCCGGTAAAAGGAAAAACGCCCTTTTTCCGGATTCCATTCCCGGCAAAACGGTTTCCCGGTATCATGGAGCAGGGCTGCCAGCCGTACTTCCGGGTCACCGGGCGCGGCGAGATCGCAGCTCAGGAACAGATGGTCAAGCACATCGTCCCTGTGGAATCCCAGCTGTAAAACACCGCGGCAGGCCGCCAGTTCCGGCAGTATAAGGGACAGAAGTCCGGTTTGCTCCATCAGGCGGAAAGCATCCGAAGGCCGCGGCGCGGCAAGCATTTTCTGCAATTCATCCCGTATCCGTTCCTGTGACACGGCTGCGGTTGCGGAAAGGCAGGGCGGAATTGCAGCGAGCGTTTCCCCGTCCACCGTAAAGCCGGTCTGCGCGGCAAACCGGACGCAGCGCAGCGGACGGAGTCCGTCTTCGGAGAAACGGTCCAGCGGATTGCCGACGGCGGAAATACGCCGGCTGCGGATTGCTTCCCGGCCGCCGAACGGATCCACTACAGCGCCGTCCGGAAGACGTACCGCAATGGCATTCATCGTAAAATCCCGGCGGCTCAAATCGTCTTCGACCGGAACACGGCCGAACTGTACGTGGTCCGGATGGCGGGAATCCGAATAACCGGTTTCCGTGCGGAATGTCGTGCATTCGATTTTCCGTCCTTTGAACAAAACCGTGACCGTTCCGTGTGCAATTCCGGTCGGAATCACCCGCCGGAACAGACGGATGACTTGTCCGGGCATTGCGTCCGTGGCAACGTCCCAGTCTTCCGCAGGCTGGCCGCGGAAATAATCGCGGACGGCGCCGCCGACCATGTATACCGAAAAGCCTGCCCGGGTAAAAAAACCGGCAAATTCCCGCAGCAGGGCGGGAGGCTCTATTTTGTCTTTCATTCTATATGCAGTATACTGAAAAGCGGAGGTTTTATGAATGCCCTTTTGTTTACCGGAGGGGAATGCCCTGCTGAAGAAGAAATCCGTCCCTGGATCCGGGAAACGGATTTTATTGCGGCGGCCGATTCCGGGCTGGCAACCGTGGACCGGCTGGGACTTCAGCCGGACCTGATTGTAGGCGATATGGACAGCCTGCCGGACAAGCGCCTGCCGGACAAATTCCCCGCAGCGGAGATTGTGCGGCTGAATCCGGCGAAAGATTTCAGCGACACCGAATCTGCCCTGCGTTTGCTGCATCCGCGCGGATTTTCCGAAATCATCCTGATTGGCGGCGGCGGCGGCCGGCTGGACCATGTGTTTGCGCTGGTCAAGCTGTTCGATACGCCGTTCTGTCCTTCGGTCTGGCTG
>JADIMS010000124.1 GCA_017694555.1 Candidatus Avitreponema avistercoris | reverse complement strand
CCCAATATGGGCATGAACATGAATGCCGCTGCGGTTCCCGGCGGGTTTGCCATGCCGGGGATGGCGGCACCCGGTATGGGTATGCCGGGAATGGCCATGCCCGGTTACGGTATGCAGGCACCGCAGCCCGGCAGCGCTGCCATTATGCCCGGTATGACGCCGAATGTGCAGCCGGTTCAGTTCCCCTCGCTGCAAAATACGGTTACGCCGCAGGAACAGGGGAATATCGGGCTGATCATGGACGTGTACATGGAAATGACTGTAGAACTGGGCCGTACGCGTAAAGTGATTAAGGATATTCTCGGTATGGGGGAAGGAACCATTATCGAGTTGGATAAACTCGCCGGTGAACCGGTGGATATCCTGGTGAATCATAAGCCGATTGCCAAGGGTGAAGTGGTGGTTATCGATGAAAACTTTGGTGTCCGGGTGACGGAAATCCTTTCGCCGTCGGAGCGTATTTCGGATGTATAAGTAAAAAACAGAAATCGGGTGGGGATTGATGAAGAAAAACGCAAAAAAAAGGAGGACGCCGTTTCTGCGCACAGTCTTCCTTTTTGCCTTTTTAGCGGCATCTGCTGCGGCGTTTGCCCAGCCGGAAGATCCGGCTGCAGCCGGCGCAGTTTCTTCCGTGCCGGGTGACGGCGCGGCTGCCGCGGGTACGGAAGAAAACCGGGATTCCGCGGACGGCGGAGCAGCTGTTTACGATGAGCGTGCAATCCGGATTGACGCGCTTCCGTCCGCCGGTGAAGAACCTCCGGACAGTGTTTCCCCGTCCGGCACGGCCGGCGCGCTGTTCCGCCTGGTTCTGGTTCTGGTTTTGCTTTGCGCGGCATGCTGGCTTATTTTCCGCTTTTTACGCAAATCGGCTCCGGTTTCTGCCGCAGACCCGTTTTTGAAAAACGTAGCCTCCCTGCCGGTGGAAACGGGGAAATCTGTGGCGGTGATTACGCTGGGGACCCGCGCCTTTTTGATCGGGGTTGCCGACCACTCCGTTTCCCTGCTGGCCGAAATCACGGATCCGGAGCTGATTGACCGCATGAATCTGCATGCCGGTTTGGCAGCAGAAAAGCGCAAGTCGTTTTTGGAAGTGCTTTCTGCTGTGGTACCGAAAATCCGGCCGGAAACCGGCAGCCGGAGTTCTTCCGCTTCCGGAACGGCGGAATTTATCCGGAAAAGCCGCAGCCGGCTGGCAAAAAATCCGCCGCCGGATACTCCGGAACCGGAAAAGCGGGAAGGGCGGGAAGAGCCGTGATGAAGCGTCCGTATTTTTTCCCTGTCCGCCGGACAGCGCAGATACTGGCAGCCGCTGCATTCCTGTTTTTTCTTCCCGTTGCGGTGCAGGCGCAGACTTTTCCGGAAGGGTCGGCCTCCGGTACGACGGAACTGAATGCGGAGCGTCCGGCCGGGCGTTTCCCGTTTATCAATCTGGAAATCCGGGAGCCGGAAAACCCGGACGAGGTTGCCTTTTCCGTACAGGTCCTGCTCCTTCTGACGGTTTTGTCGCTTGCGCCCAGCATCATCATCCTGACGACAAGCTTTCTGCGTATTTCCATTGTGCTGGACTTTATCAAACGCGCGCTTTCGCTGCAGCAGGTTCCGCCTACGCAGGTGCTGAACGGCGTCGCCCTGTTCCTGACGCTGTTTATCATGTGGCCGACGTTTTCCGAAATGTACGGCCGCGCGTTCCGTCCGCTGGCTGACGGCGAAATGAATGTGGAAACCGCATACAACGAGGCGGCCGCGCCGCTGCGGCTTTTTATGTTCCGGCAGCTGGACGGCGATACGTCGTCTTTGCAGCTGTTCATGTCCATGGCGGATTTGGACCGCCCGGAAACGCTGGCCGACGTGCCGACGCATGTGCTCATTCCGGCTTATATTTTACACGAACTGACGGTGGCGTTCAAAATCGGGATTTTCCTCTATCTTCCGTTTATCATTATCGACATGGTGGTTGCCAGTATCCTGATGTCGATGGGCATGATTATGCTGCCGCCTGTACAAATCTCCATGCCATTCAAATTGATTTTGTTTGTTCTGGTAGACGGCTGGACGCTGCTGACGCAACAGCTGTTTGTTTCGTTTTTGAATTGAGGGGATCCGGATGACTTTAGGCGATGTGGTTGCGCTGTTGCGCGAAGGAATCTTTGAGCTTTTCGTTGTGGTGACGCCGGTTCTCGCCGGGACCATTGTTGTCGGCCTGATTATTTCCATTCTGCAGGCTGCCACTTCCATTCAGGAACAGACGCTGACGTTTGTACCGAAACTGATCACGATTCTGGGATTGATTGCCCTTTTGGGCGGATGGATGATTTCCCGCTGTGTGGAATACACGCGGCGTTTGTTTTTGCTGATTCCCGGTCTTGGATAACAGCGGAGCCGCCAGCCGACGATGAATCCGAATCCTTTTGCGGACATTCTTGCCGATTTGCCGTTTTTTGTCCTCGTTGCGGTCCGCATCCTTGCGCTTCTGATGACGGCGCCTTTGTTTTCCATGCAGGCGGTTCCCCGCGCCGTGCACTTTGCCCTGGCCGGCCTGACTGCGTTTCTTTTGCTTCCTACTGCCTACCGGACCGGCTGGGTTCCGGAGCCGTTTTCGCTGTTTTTTCTTTTGCTGGTAATCGGGGAAGCCCTGCTCGGCGTGCTGACGGGTTTGTTCGTAAATCTCATATTTTCCGCTTTCAGTGCAGCCGGGCAGTTTTTTTCCTACCAGATGGGTTTCGGCGCTTCGGAGGTATACGATGCGCTGGCACAGGTGGAAAATCCCCTGATGGGCCAGTATTTCAACATGATTGCGGTGCTGGTTTTTTTGCAGACTGACGGTTTCCAAAAGCTGTTTCTTTCCGGCGTGATGAATTCCGTCCGCAGCGTTAACTGCTTTTCGCTGATTCAAAGTGAAGAAGCCGTCGTGCCGTATTTGATACACGGTCTGGGTACGCTTTTTTTTCAGGCGGCGCTCATTTCTCTGCCGGTAATCGGTACGCTGTTTTTGGTTCACGTGACGATGGGGCTTCTGTCCAAAGCGGCGCCGCAAATGAATCTGCTTTCAGAAGGTTTTCCGGCCACGATTTTGCTGACATTTTTCCTGCTGGCGCTTTTGCTGCCGCGGATGATCAATTTGTTTTCCGCAATTCTGGATCAGGGCTTTGCGGCGTTTCAGCGCCTGCTTGCCGGGATGGGAGGCGCCCTGTGACGGCCCGGAAAAAACGGCGTATTCCGGCTGCTCCGGAATGGGAGGAAATTTCCGCCGTCCGGATAGACCTGCAGTGGTTCGCTTCTGCGGAGGATGAAGGCCGCACGGAAGATCCTTCGGAGCACAAACTCCGCAAAGCGCGCGAAGAAGGCCGTGTCGCCAAAAGCATGGAAGCCGGCGGCGCGGCTGTCCTTCTGGCGCCCGTTGTCGTCCTGGCGTTTTCCGCACCTTCCATGCTCAGCACGATTGCGGAAATGACGCGCTTTTTTCTGAGCCGTGCGGCCGGGGCAGGGGATCCGGATTTTACGCTTTTCCGGGCATTTGTCCATTATTTTGTGCGGCTTGTGACGCCGGTCGCCGTTTCTGCGGTTCTTGCGGCTTTGGCGGCCAATCTAATCCAGACGCGCGGTTTTGTATTCAGTATGAAGCCGCTTACGCCGCAGTTTGACAAAATCCTGCCCCGTTTCGGGCGCTTTTTCAAGCGGGCGTTGTTTTCCGCAGAGGGGATGTTCAATCTGGCCAAATCGCTGGTAAAAATTCTGGTGCTGACGGTGGTTTGCTGGTTTACAATCCGCGGCGACCTGCCGCGCATTTCCATGATGCTGGAAACAGACTTTTATACTTCCGTGGCTTACATCGCTTCCGTAACGCTCAAGCTTCTGCTGATTGCAGCCGTGTTCTTCCTGGTGCTTGCAATTCCGGATTTTTTCTTCCAGCGCCGGCAATTTATGGAATCCCTGAAAATGTCCAGACAGGAAGTCAAAGAAGAATACAAAGAACTGGAAGGCGACCCGCTCGTGAAGGGGAGAATGCGGCAGCGTATGCGCGAAATGCTCAGCCGGAACATGGCGCTCAATGTCCCCAAAGCCGACGTGGTGATTACGAACCCGACGCATTTTGCCGTCGCAGTGCAATACGACCGGAATACCATGCCGGCGCCGATGGTGATAGCCAAAGGGCAGGATCATATCGCGCAGCGGATTAAGGAAATCGCCCGGGAGAACCGGGTGCCGGTAATCGAAAACAAACCGCTGGCCCGCGCCCTGTTTTCACAGGTGCGGATCGGTGATATGATACCGCCGGAATATTTTCAGGCAATGGCCGTCGTGTTTTCCAAGGTGCTTGCCATGGACGCCGGCCGGCGGAAAGCGATGTTCGGGGAGGAAACATAGCCTATGTCAGACGCCTTGCCGCTGCGTAAAAACGGCTCTTTGATACCGGCCGACATGATGGTTCCGGTTTTTATCATCGTGATTGTGCTGATGCTGATTATTCCCATGCCCGCCCTGATACTGGATGCGCTGATGGCTTTGAATCTGGTGCTGAATCTGCTGATTCTGCTGCTGGTGCTCTACACGCGGCGTGCGATCGACTTCTCGGTGTTTCCTACGCTGCTTTTGGTCAGCACGGTGTTCGGGCTGGGGCTGAATGTCTCGTCTACGCGGCTGATTCTGACGCAGGGTCTGGATTTTGACGGGAAAATGGTGCGCGCTTTCAGCACTTTTGTAGTCGGCGATGCAGCCGGAAACGATGGCCTGGTTATCGGATTCATTATTTTCATTATCCTGATTGCGGTGCAGGCTTTTGTCATCACAAAAGGCGCGACACGGGTTGCCGAAGTGGCTGCGCGTTTTACGCTGGATGCGATGGGGCCGAAGCAGATGGCTGTGGAAGCCGAATACAATTCCGGCGCCATTTCCGAAGAGGAAGCCCGCCGCCGGAAACAGGAAATCCAGCGGGAAGCCGATTTTTACGGCGCAATGGACGGCGCCAGTAAATTTATTTCCGGTAACGTCAAAATCGGAATTTTCATCACCGTGATCAATCTGGTGGGCGGTTTGATTCTGGGTATGGCATTGCGCGGGGAACCGTTCGGCACCGCAATCCAGACCTATGCTGCGCTGACGATCGGTGACGGTCTGCTTTCGCAGCTTCCTTCCCTGTTTCTTTCGGTGGCTACGGGTATTATCGTCACGCGTTCCGTTTCCGACGGTTCGTTCGGCGGCGATGTGCAGAACCAGTTTTCCCGGAACGCCTGGGTGTATTTTGTCAGCGCGGGCACCATGTTTGTTATCGCTTTTTTGCCGGGTTTCCCTTGGTACGTGCTGATTCCGATTTCTGCAGGTCTGTTTTACATCGGTTACCGGCTGCACAGAACGGAAAAGGTTTCTTTCCAAAAAGAGCTGCAAAAAGCCAGTTCCGCCGGCAAAAAAGCCGCCGCGCCCGGAACGCCGGCAGACAGCGGCGTCCTGGAACCTCCGGATCCGGTTTCCATTGAACTGGGATATGCGCTCATCCCTCTGGTGGACAAAGACAAGGGCGCCGAGCTTTTGGAACGCATCACCCGCATCCGCCGCGAAATCGGGTTTGATCTTGGCGTCCGGGTTCCGAGTATCCGGATTGTGGACAATATGCGTATCGATCCCGGTTCGTATTGCGTCAAACTGCGCGGTGTGGAAGTGGCGCGGGGCAGTATCCGCATGGGCTGGTACCTCGGCATCAATCCGGGGACCGTCACCGAAGAGCTTCCGGGGGAAAAAACGGTGGATCCGGCGTTTTCGCTTCCGGCGGTCTGGATTCCCGAAGACAAACGGGCAAAAGCCGAACAGCTCGGCTATACGGTTGTGGATCCGCCTTCGATTATTGCTACCCATCTGACGGAAATCATCAAGCGTCACGCGGCAGAAATTGTGGGCCGGCAGGAAGTCCAGAACCTCATCGACAAGATTAAAAAGGATTACCCGGCTGTCTGTGAAGAAGTGACCAAGATTATGGGCATCGGCGAAATCCAAAAGGTTCTGCAGGGACTTTTGCGCGAGCAGGTTTCAATCCGCAATATCGTGGCGATTCTGGAAACACTGGCCGACTTCCGTCCGGTCACCAAAGATACGTCTGTTTTGATCGAAAAAGTGCGCCAGGCTCTTGGCCGCCAGATTTGCCTGCAATACGCCGGCGAGGACAATGTGCTGCATGTCATTACCGTTGAGAATTCCCTGGTGCGGAAAATCGTGGAAAGCCGTCTGGATACCGTCAACGGGCCGGTGGCGGCGCTGGAACCGGCGGTCCACCGCGCCTGGATTACAGCCCTTTCCCGCAGCGTGGCGGCCGTACAGAAAGCCGGGTATACGCCGGTGATTCTTTGTCCGGAAGAGGCGCGGGTTCTGATCAAGGTTTCCTCCGCACGGGAAATCCCCGATCTGGCGGTTCTTTCCGTCCCCGAAATCGCTCCGGATATTCAGGTGGAGGCAGTCGCTGAAATCCGGCTGGAGGAATAAAGCATGATGGTATATACCGAAGAAGCCGCCACGAAAGACGAATGCCTGAAAAAAATCTCCCGGCGGCACAGTCTGGATGCCGGCAGTTTTGCAGACCAGGTAAAGATTATCCGCATACACCGCATGACGCGGGCCGGATTTCTCGGACTGTTCAAACGCGATTTGGTGGAAATCACCTATTCGTTTGCGCCCCGCATTCCGGTCCGCAGTATAACCCCTCCGCCGGAGCAGATTACCGCGCGGACGGCGCCGCTTCCGTCTTTTTCCCGCACCGCTTCTGCGCCGGATTTGCGCCCGGCGGTTTCCCCGTCCGCGCAGCCTGTCCGTTCCTTTGACGAAAACCGCCGCCGGATTCTGGACAATGTGCTGCAGGATTATCCGGAAATGAAGCAGAAAATCTCCGTCCATGCCGGCGCAGGCAAACGGGGAACGGTTCCTGCGCGGGAAAATGCCTCCGGAAAAGACGCCCAGCTGGATTTACTGACGGAAGAGGATTTTGCCGCAGCGGAAAAACCGGCGGACGGAAAAACACCCGCTTCCCCGGCTGAAAGCGGAAGTGTGCCTCCTGGCGGCTGGGACGCCCTGCTGGAATCCGTGCGGAAAATCGAACAGCGGATGGACCTGGAAACCGGAATCAGCAGGGACGGCGGGGAAGAAAACGGGAACCTGGCCAAAATCCGGGAAATTCTGGAGCATAATGATTTTTCCCCCTCTTTTCTGCAGGACATCGAAAAGCGGATCCGCACGGATTTGACGCTGGAAGCGCTG
>JADIMS010000123.1 GCA_017694555.1 Candidatus Avitreponema avistercoris | reverse complement strand
CCGTCCGCGCCTGACCGCCTCGGCGGTTCCGCTTTCCGCGGCAGACATGAGCGCCGGGGAAAAACAAACGCTCGGCATTCCGGATTCATACAGCGCAGAGGCGGTCGTCATATTGCAGCCAAACCCTGCCGGGTATGCATCCGCCTGCACTCCGGATTTCAGACCGGGTTTGCACCGTCCGCATGCAGACTGCCCGTATCCGGAGTGTCCGTATGCGGAGAACGGGTTTCCCCCGCCGCCCCGGCATCCGCCGTTCCATCATCCGCCGCGCCACCACGCCCGCTGGGAAAGGACACACGGACGCGGTCCCGGACGCTGAATCCAAGCATTGAACGCCGGGGCTTTTTCTGCTATCATAAAGCAGGGGTTTCTCCGGAAATCCCTGCCATTACGCGATACAGGAGAAACATATGAGACAGTATTTCATTGCCGGAAACTGGAAAATGCACAAAACCGTTCCGGAAGCCCAGGCGCTCGCCCAGGAACTGGTCAAAACGCTCAAAGACGGCCCGCACAAATACATGATTGCCCCGTCGTTCACCGCCCTTGACGCCGTTTCCAAAATCGTAAAAGGAACAAACATCCTGCTCGGCGCCCAGAACATGAGCACCGAAGAACAGGGCGCGCACACCGGGGAAGTCTCCGTCCTGCAGCTGAAAGACCTCGGCGTACAGGTGGTCATCCTCGGTCACTCCGAGCGGCGGCACATTTATAAAGAGGACGACGCAATGATCAACAAAAAAGTGAAGCTCGCCCTCGCACACGGACTGGAAGTGATTCTCTGCATCGGGGAACTTCTCGCGGAACGCGAAGCGGGAAAAGCCGAAGCTGTCTGTGAAGAACAAACCCGCAAAGGACTGGAAGGCGTTTCTGCGGAAGAGCTGAAGCGCGTAACCATCGCCTACGAACCGGTTTGGGCGATCGGCACCGGTAAGGTTGCCACGCCGGAAGACGCGCAGGCCATTCATGCCAGCGTCCGCAAAATCATCGCGGATATGTACGGCAAAGAAGCGGCCGACGCCATCGTTATCCAGTACGGCGGCTCGATGAAGGCAGAAAACTGCGCCGGACTTCTGGCCAAGCCCGATATTGACGGCGGCCTCATCGGCGGTGCGGCGCTGAAAGCCGAAACCTTCACCCCCATCGCACTCTGCAAATAATGCCTGTACGGCGGACGGCCGGTCTCCGGACGCGGACGCCCGCCGTCCTGCATTCTGCATCCACAGCGCAGGGTCTTAAGGCAAATACCCGCTTTTAATATTCCGCAGCGCTTCCAGCAGCATACGCTTCTGGCGGTAGTCTCCGCCGGTCAGCGCGTACAGTTTTTTCCGCGCCTCTTTGCGCCGGGAATTATCCTGCCACATGCAGGTACAGGTCATTGCACGCCAGCCGCGGTTTTCCGCATGGCGCACAACCATTTCCGTATCCGCAAAACAAAGCGGCCGGATAATTTCCACCGGATATTTTTCGTAACGCAGCACAGGCGGCATGGTCGAAAGTTCGCCCCGCCCCAGCGCATTCATCAGCAGCGTTTCCAGGATGTCGTCCAGATGATGGCCGAGGGCAATTTTATTGAAACCGTTCGCCACCGCAAAATTGTTCAGCTCGGTCCTGCGCTGGGTGGAACACCACCAGCAATTCATTTTCCTGCCCGGCTTGAGCCGTCCCAGCACGGAAACAGGGATTTCATGCACGGGAATATCCCAGGCTGAAAACAGCGCGCGCACGGCAGGGAACCCCGTCTCCGGCTGCCCGGAAGATGCAGGCGGAGCGCCGCCGGGAGGGGATTCCAGTTCCGTGCGCACATGCAGCGCTTCCAGCCGGAACCGCAGCGGGAACCGGCGGCGGCGCAAAGACGCCAGATATTCGGCCAGAGCGGTGGAATCCTTGCCGCCCGACGCGCCGAGCAGCACGGAATCCCCTTCCCGGATCATCGGATAGCAGGCCAGCGCCTGGTCCGCAACCCGGTATAACGGCGGATTGGACACGCTTCAGCCCCGTCCGCCGGAAGCTGCGCCCTCAGAAACCGGATTTCTCATACAGAATATAAAAACGCCGGAAGTAGGTTGTGCGGCCGTCTTCGGAATACGAAATACTGTCATCCCCGGGATACACGCGGACCTTGAGATAACCGCGGGAACGGGCAAAAGCCGATACGGAGTCCCGCACGGCAATCAGCGCATCCCCTTCGCTGAATGAAAAATCCTGCAGCGTGTATGTGACGCGGAGCACGCCGGTCAATTCATTGAACGCCAAATCGATGCGGGCGTGATCCCTCGTCTCCGAAAACACTTCAAACGCATACGGATCCGTATTTTCCGCTGCATAGGCGTCCCCGGATTCCCCTGCAGCCGCAGTTTCCGTTTCAGCGGCGGTTTCCGCCGGAACGGCAGCAGAACCGGTTTCCGCTTCCTGCGCAAACCCGGCGCAAAAACCCAGCAAAAGGAAAAGCACGGCCAAAATCTTTTTTTCCACAGAGAACCTCCCAGACTTTCGGAATTCCAGCCCCGGAACAACCGGAGAACCAAATTGTAAACCATCCCCGCCTGCATGGCAAGACCCGCAGACCCTGCATACCTGCCCTGTGTTGTCCACGGGTTGACAAAGCACGCACAAATTCACCAGAATCATGTCCGGCTGCGCCGTCTTCCGGACGCGGAAAAACTGAGTTTGCCGGCTTCGCGGAAAACCGGAAAAGGAATTTATGGCCTCAAAACTTTTTATCGGAAACCTGAATTACTCCACCACGGATGAACGCCTGCGGGACGCCTTTGCTTCCTGCGGTGAAGTTCTCTCGGCCGTTGTTGTACGCGACCGCTACAGCAACCAGTCCAAGGGATTCGGCTTCGTGGAAATGGCGGAAGAACCGGATGCGGAAGCTGCCATCGCCGCCTGGAACGGAAAAGAACTGGACGGACGCCGGCTGCGCGTGAACCATGCCGAAGACAAGCCGCGGGGCGGCCGCCGGCCGGAAGGCGGCGGATACGCAGGCTACGGAGGACGCGGCTGAGCCGTATGCACGGCCGGTACAAATCTCCGGACAACGGAAACCGCACACATGGATATCTTCCCCGGAGGAGCGGAAGCCGGACTGTTTGAAGCATTCACCGCCCCGGACACAAACCGGCTTTTGTTTCTGGAACGGCTGCTGAAAGCAAAAGACATTCCCTGCACCGTCGTGGAACTGGCCGGGCGGGCGCATATTGCCGTGCGTTTCGGCAAAGGCGCTTACCATCCGTTTTTTCAAACCACCACGCTTATTGCCCATTACGACCGGGACGAAGGGCCGCCGCCTTCTCCCGGCGCAAACGACAACAGCGCCGCCTGTTTCCTGCTGGTGGAACTGGCGGAGAAACTCCTGACGCGGGAAAACCACAACATCATGATTTTATTCACCGGCGGGGAAGAAGCCGGGAAACAGGGCATTGCGCGGCAAGGCGCCTTTGCGCTGGGAACCGGGCTGCGCAGGCTGAATCAGACAGCCGGCCGCGTTTTTGTGCTTGACGCATGCGGACGCGGCGATACGCTGATCCTCTCTGCCGTGGCGCCGCCGGGCGGATCCGTCCTGCACCGCCGCAAAATACGGGCGTTTTACAAAGATTTGGAAGAATTGCGGGCGGAAGCGGCCGTCCTGGCACAAAAAAGCTGTCCGGGACGGTGGCTTTCCCTGCCGACGCCGTACAGCGACAACGCCGGCCTTCTGGCTGCCGGTATCCCCGCCCAGCTGATTACGGTGCTGCCCCGGGAAGAAGCGGAAACCCTGCTGCGCACGGCAGGCGGCATACCCGGGGAACAGTTCCGGCGGCTTTTGCTTGCATTCCGGGATACCGGAAACGGCGCGGTACCGCAGACCTGGCGGATGATGCACACGGCGCAGGATACAGCGGACACGCTGACGCCGGAAGCTTTCACGCTGATGCGCAGCTTTCTGGACGCGCTGTCCCGGGACAAAACGCCCGTCTGAATGCCGCTCCGGAGCGGACACCCGGCACGGGCACGCGCGGGCCGCGCAAAATTCTGTAAAATACGCTTACATTTCCGTCAGGAACGGAACCAAAACCAGCCGGGAAGCGGTTTTCAGTACATTTGCCGCCGCGCGGATCAGTTCCAGCCGTGTGCGGGACAGCGCAGGAGGACAGGATTCCCGGTTTTCTCCGGGCAGAACCGGGCAGTCGTGGTAAAAGCGGCTGAAATCTTTGGCCAGCGTATAGAGGAACCCGGTAATCAAACTCGGGTCCCGGTTCTCCGCCGCCCGCGCCGCCGTACCGGAAAACGAAGCTATCGTCTTCAGCAGCGCCCACTCCGCCGGATGCACCAGCAGCTCCGGGGAAAGCGGGGCTTCCCGCGCCGGCGCGGCGTTCCCGTCTTCGGCGAACCGCTTCAGAATCGAAGAAATCCGCGCGCCCATGTATTGCAGGTACGGGCCGGTGTTTCCGTTAAACGAAAGCGACTCCTGCGGATGAAACAGCATGTCCTTTGTCGGACTGACCTGTAACAGAAAATAATGCAGCGCGCCGAGCGCAATATTTTCCGCCGTAGCGTCTGCATCCGAAAGCAGGCTTTCCCGTTCTTTGCCGCGGATTTCTGCCAGCGCCCCGTCCCGCAGCCGGTTCAGCAAATCGTCGCCGTCCACCACGGTGCCTTCCCGGCTTTTCATCTTGCCGTCGGGCAGATTGACCATACCGTAAGACAGATGGTACAGCCGGTCCGCCCAGGGGAAGCCGAGCAGCCGCAGCACATAAAACAGCACTTTAAAATGATACTGCTGTTCGCTGCCCACCACATAAATCATCGTGTCAAACGGCCAGTCGTCCTGGCGGGAAACAGCCGTACCGATATCCTGCGTCATATAAACGGAAGTCCCGTCGCTGCGGAGCAAAACCTTGCGGTCTGCTTTCAAATCCATACCGAGAGGCGCCAGATCCACGCACACCGATCCGTCTTCCGCGCGGAAGAACACGCCCTTCTCCAATCCGGCAAGGACTTCTTCCTTTCCCTTCAGGTAAGTCTGGCTTTCAAAATAAATTTTATCGAAAGAAACGCCGGTACGCCGGTACGTCTGCATCATCCCTTCCAGCGCCCAGCCATTCATCGTCTTCCAGAGGGCAAGCGTCTCTTCATCGCCCTGTTCCCAGAGACGGAGCAATTCCTTTGCCTCGCGGTCGGCGCGCTCCGGATCTTCTTTGCTGTATTCGTTGAATTTGACATAGCAGTCGCCGACAAACCGGTCCGGCTTGACGCCGTAATCCGCCGGCGTTTTTCCGGCAAAAAATTTGCGGTAAGCCAGCATCGATTTACAGATATGCACGCCGCGGTCGTTGATGATATTCACCTTGTACACTTCCGCGCCGCAAAACTGCAAAATACGGGAAATGCTTTCCCCCAGCGCGTCGTTGCGCAGATGCCCGAGGTGCAGCGGCTTGTTGGTATTCGGGCTGGAGAACTCCACCATAATCCGGCGGCCGGCCAGATTACCCGGCTTACCGAAATCTTCCCCGCGGGCAGCGGCTTCTGCCAGAATGCGCGCCGCAAATCCGGCTTTGGGTAAAAACACATTCACGTACGGACCGGCTGCCAGAATGCGTGCATCCGGAAAACTGCGGGACAAGCGCTCTGCACAGTCCGCGGCAATCTGCTGCGGCGCGCGGCGCAAACGTTTGGCAAAGGGAAACATCGGGAAGCCCAGATCGCCCATATCCGGATCCGGTGGCAGCTCCGCCGTGACCAGATTCCGCCATTCCTCCGTACCGGCGTCCGTTTCCCCGGCCGCCTCCGCAAGCACGGAAGCCACCCTGCCGCGCCACAATTCCTTTGCCTGTTCCATGCGCCAAAGGATAGCGCAAATGGCTTTCATTGACAAGGCATTTTGCAGTGTGCTATGCTTCCGCCATGCTCGATTACAAATTCATAAAAGACCATCTGGAGGCAGTGAAAGCCAACATTACCGCGCGGAATATGCATGCCGATGCGGATCTTGTGGTTTCCCTGTACAACGAACGCACGTCCCTGACAACGGCGCTGCAGCAGCTTCAGAATAAACGGAATGAAAACGCAAAAGCCATGAAAGGCAAACTTCCGCCGGAAGAGCGGGAAGCGCTGATTGCGGAAGGCAAGCAAATCAAAGAGCAGATTGCCGCCGCGGAAATCCGGCTGCGGGAAACGGAGCAGCGGCTGGACGAAGAAGGCCGGAAAATCCCCAACATGGCGCATCCGGATGCGCCGGTGGGCAAAGAAGACAAAGACAATCTGGAAATCAAGCGATGCGGCGAACCGACGGTATTCGCCTTTGAACCCAAAGACCACGTCCGCCTCGGACAGGATCTGGACATCATCGATTTTGACGAAGCGACCAAGGTTTCCGGCCCGAAATTCTATTACCTGAAAAACGAAGCCGTGTTTCTGGAGCAGGCGCTTGTGCTGTACGGGCTCAACATCCTGCGCAGGCACGGCTTTACGCCGTTTATCACGCCGGACGTGGCCAAGGAAGAAGTGCTGCAGGGCATCGGTTTCAACCCGCGCGGCAACGAATCCAACGTGTACAATCTGGAAGGCGAAGGAACCTGCCTCGTAGCCACGGCGGAAATTACGCTCGGCGGTTACCATAAAGACGAAATTCTCAGCCGGGAAAAACTGCCGCTCAAATATTGCGGCCTTTCCCACTGTTTCCGCCGGGAAGCGGGAGCCGCCGGACAATTCTCAAAAGGACTGTACCGCGTCCATCAGTTCACCAAACTGGAAATGTTTGTCTATTGCCTGCCGGAAGACTCGGACGCCATGCACGAACAGCTGCGCCTCATCGAAGAAGAAATCTTTACCGGGCTTGGCGTTCCGTTCCGCGTGGTGGACACGTGTACCGGGGATCTCGGCGCACCGGCTTACCGCAAATGGGATCTGGAAGCGTGGATGCCCGGACGCAACGGCGGCGAATGGGGCGAAATCACGTCCACGTCAAACTGCACGGATTTCCAGGCGCGCCGGCTCAATGTACGCTACAAAGACAGCGACGGCAAAAATAAGTACCTCCACATGCTGAACGGGACGGCTATTGCCGTTTCGCGCGCGCTTGTCGCCATTCTGGAAAACTACCAGCGGGAAGACGGATCGGTCGCGGTACCGGAAGCGCTGGTCCCCTACTGCGGGTTCACCGAAATCCGCCGCTGACAAGAAGCGTTCCGCGCAAAAAAAAAAAACGGATTCCGGCCGGAATCCGTTTTTTTTTTG